>JAEDIG010000060.1 GCA_016292545.1 Bacteroidaceae bacterium | reverse complement strand
CCATTGGCAAAAAATGCGTAGGTTTTTGAAGCCTATTTTGAACACCCTACCTGTAGGGGCGACATCCCTAGAACCTCTTCACATCCTCAATTTCTGTGATGCGCTTCAGGTCCTGGCAGATGTTGTTGATGTCCTCCACATCGTGCACCTCCAGCTGGATTTCGGCATGGAAGATGCCGTCGTTGGTTTCGATGTGGAGCTGGCGGATGTTGATGTTGAGCTGCTGGGAGAGCACGCCGGTGATGTTGTGAAGCACACCCAGCCTGTCGATGCCGTTCAGGCGGATGGTGGCGGGGAAATAGAGTTTCTTGTGGGTGTCCCATTCGGCGGCCAGGATGCGGTTGCCGCCTGTGGTCTTCATCTTGTCGGCAATGGCACACTGGCGCTTGTGGATGGTGATGCGCCCCTCGTCGTCCAGGATGCCCAGCACATCGTCGCCGGGGATGGGGTGGCATTCGTCGCACATGATGCAGCGCTTCATGGTTTCCTCGCTCAGCAGGAGGGTCTTCTTGCGGTCGATGGGCGGGAGCGGTTCGCCAGTGGCTGCATCTGCCTGCTTGCTGCGTCCGCGCTTGAAGAACGACAGATAGCGGCTCCATTGTTTGCGCCGTCCGCCGGTCTTGTCGGTGATGGCGGCCAGGTCCTCCTCGCCCAGGACAATATGGTTGGCTCCCAGGGCCACGCAAAGATCTTCGCGCGAGGGCATGGCGTGGAGCTGGCAGATGCGGTCGGTGAGCAGGCTGTTGGGGTCGCGCTCCGCCTTGGCAAAGAAGGCAGCCAGTATCTCCTCGCCTTTCTTCTGCAGCTCGCGCCGTTCGCGCCGCAGGATGGCCTGTATCTTGCTCTTTGCCTTGGCGGTGGTGGCAAAGTCCATCCATTCGGCTGTCACCTTCTGTGTCTTGGAGGTGAGAATCTCCACCTGGTCACCGCTCTGCAGCCGGTGGCTGATGGGCACCAGCCGGTGGTTCACCTTGGCCCCGATGCAATGGGTGCCCAGGAAGGTGTGTATGCTGAAGGCGAAGTCGAGGGCGGTGCATCCTGCGGGCATGGTCTTGAACTCGCCCTTGGGGGTGACCACGAATATTTCGCTGGCATAGAGGTTGAGCTTGATGGCATCCAGAAAGTCGATGGCATCGGGCTGTGGGTCATCGAGGATTTCCTTGATGGTGCGCAGCCATTTGTCGAGCTCGTTCTCGCTGTCCTTGGCGGTCTTGCTGCCCTCCTTGTATTTCCAGTGTGCGGCAAACCCCTGCTCGGCCATGTCGTCCATGCGCCGGCTGCGTATCTGCACCTCAATCCATCGCCCCGACTTGCTCATGAGCGTGGTGTGGAGTGCCTGATAGCCGTTGGCCTTGGGGTGGCTCAGCCAGTCGCGGAAGCGTTCGGGATGGGGCTTGTAGATGTTGCTGGCAATGGCATAGATGTGGAAGCATTCGGCGATTTCGTCATCTTCCGGCTTGGGGTCGAAGATGATGCGCACGGCCAGTATGTCATAGATTTCCTCAAAGGCCACATGCTTGTTCTGCATCTTGCACCAGATGCTGTAGGGCGACTTGATGCGTGCCTTTATCTCGTACTGGATCTGCTGCTGGTCGAGCCGTTCGCGGATGGGGGCCGTAAACTCGTCGAAGGCTGCATTGAGGTTCTCCCTCATGCCCGAGAGGCGCTCGGTGATGGAGGCATATTCCTCGGGGTGCTCATAGCGGAAGCTCAGGTCCTCAAGCTCCTCCTTCACCTTGTTCAGCCCCAGGCGGTTGGCCAGAGGGGCATAGATGTAGAGCGTTTCGCCCGCAATCTTGTACTGCTTGCCGGGGAGCTGGCTCCCGAGGGTGCGCATGTTGTGCAGGCGGTCCGATATCTTGATGAGAATCACACGTATGTCGTCGCTCATGGTGAGCAGCAGCTTCTTGAACGACTCGGCCTGTGCCGATGCCTTGTCGCCGAATATGCCTCCCGAAATCTTGGTGAGGCCGTCCACGATCTGTGCCACCTTTTCGCCGAAGATGTTGCAGATGTCCTCGGTGGTGTAGTCGGTGTCCTCCACCACGTCGTGGAGCAGGGCCGCACAGATGCTGGTGCTGCCCAGGCCGATTTCCTCGCAGGCTATCTGTGCCACTGCGATGGGGTGCATGATGTAGGGCTCACCGCTGAGGCGGCGCACGCCCTTGTGGGCCTGCTTGGCAAAGTTGAATGCCTTGCGGATGGGCTCCACGTTGCCGTGGTGGCGCGAGTGGAGGTATGTCTGTTCCAGAT
Source organism: Bacteroidaceae bacterium (assembly GCA_016292545.1). Lineage (GTDB taxonomy): Bacteria > Bacteroidota > Bacteroidia > Bacteroidales > Bacteroidaceae > Physcousia. Next base: position 12,367 of record JAEDIG010000060.1, on the reverse strand, counting down.
GCTCGTAGGCCTGCTGCACGAGCTTCTCCTCTTCCTGCTGTCTTGATGTCTGCTCTTCCATAAATAATGCTCTCCTCTCTATTTCACTTTCAGTCGTTGGCCGGCTCTGATGCTGTTCCCCTTGATGCCGTTGAGCCGGCGCAGGTTGGCCACGGTGGTGTGATAACGTTTGGCGATGGCACCCAGGGTGTCGCCCTTGCGCACCTTCACGGTTCGTGTGCCGGAGGTGGATGCCTGCTTGTGCGAGCCAGTCCCCTGGGTCACCTCCACCACGTCGCGGCGTTCGGCAGGGTCTCCGGCCTTCACATACACGGAATCCCCTGCTTCGATGAAGGCGGCAATGGCCGTGCCGGGCATCTTGAGGGTGCAGGTGCGGCTGTCGCCGGGAATCAGGGTGGTGCGGTATTGCGGGTTGAGCGCCTTGAGCTCGTCCATGCTTATGCCACACTTCTCCACGATGGTTTCCATCCTCACGTTGCGGTTGATGCTGAGTGTGTCGGCCGTGAGCGGAAGGGTGGTTTCAAAGGGGCAGATGTTGTGGTCGCAGTAGTAGTTCATGATGTAGTTGGCGGCGATGAAGGCGGGCACGTAGCCGCGTGTTTCCTGGGGCAGGTAGGGATATATCTGCCAGTAGTCCTTCACACCGCCGGCCCGCTTGATGGCCTTGTAGGTGTTGTTGGGGCCGCAGTTGTAGCTGGCGATCACGAGTGTCCAGTCGCCGAACATGTCGTAGAGGTCCTTGAGGTAGCGTGCGGCGGCATAGCTGGCCTTGATGGGGTCGCGCCTTTCGTCGATGAGGCTGGTCACCTCCAGGCCGTACTGCTTGCCGGTGGCAATCATGAACTGCCACAGCCCGGCTGCCCCCACACGGCTGGTGGCCCCGGGATTGAGCGCACTCTCTATGACGGGCAGGTATTTCAGTTCCAAGGGCAGCTGGTAGCTTTCGAGGGCCTCTTCGAAGATGGGGGTGTAGAAGTTGCTCGCCGCCAGCAGGATGCTCACCGTGCGGCGCATCCGCCCGCTGTATTGGTCGATATACTTGCGCACCACCTCGTTGTAGGGCATCTCTATGACATTGGGCAGGCGGTGGAGCCTGCTGATGTATTCCTCGTCGGAGTAGGAAGGGTTCTCGTCGGAGGCGTTGCAGTCGTCGTCGGGGTTGAGGTGCTTGCGCACGTTCCATTCCTGGAGCAGGCTGTCCATTTCCTGTGTCTGCATGCCTTCGGGAAGGAAAAGCGAGTCGGCAAACAGCGACCCGCCGGTCTTGTCGTCCGTGGCCGTCTGCTGTGCTGCCAGCTGCGTGCAGCAGAAGGTGGCAGCTATGGCCAGGGAGAACAGTCGGTTGCTTCTTTTGCTTATTTTCATGACCATAATTCTCTAAATTAGAATGTGATGGAGCATTGTATGCCAGGGGCGGCCTGCAGGTGGCGCATGCCTGTGCCGCCGGGAGCCAGTAGCGTGGGCTCCAGCCGCAGGCTCAGGTCGTGGCTGATGTCGAACGACGACAGCTCTGCATCCACATAGGCATCGATGACTGCCAGCAGGTAGACACCGGCAAAGGCAAAGATACTCATGTCACGGTATTTACGGAAATAGTTCTTCTTGTTCTTGAAAATCTCCTTGAAACGCTCCTCTTTGCCCGATATGTCGTAGCCGAGAGGGAGCATCTGCTCGTAGCTCTTGGTGTTGGGGTCATCGTCCATGATGTCGAGGTAGGCCTGGCTGTAGTCGCGCAGCATCTGGCCGTTCCATGTGAGGGCGTAGGCACACCCCAGGAAACCGCCGTAGAAGATGGGCAGCTTCCAGTATTTCCGGTTGTATATCTGTCCGCCTCCGGGAAACACGAGCCCCAGCCACATGGAGCGTATGGGGTCGGGGCGGAAGGCTTTCTGGTGGCGTTTGGCCAGGACGGCCTGGAGCAGGCTGTCGGAGAGGACGGTTAGTCGGGCGGAGTCGAGCGAGAGGCTGTCGGCCATGGCCTTCAGCGATGCGGTGTCGGACGAGAGGCTGTCACCAGCGACCTTCAGCATTGCGGAATCCAGAACGAGGCTGTCGCCCTCGGCCGCTTTCCTGGCGGCCATGATGGAGTCGGCCTGCTGGCGGGTGCGTTCGGCAATGGAGTCCTTCACCTCCTCAATCTTCTTTTTGCGTGCGTGGCCCGAGGCCGTCTTCCGCTCGCGTTTCACTTGCGCGGCAGGGATGGTGTCCTGGGTCTCGGCCGGATGCTTCTCCTCCTGCTGGGCACAAGCCTGGCTTGCACCGCCGCACCAGAGGACCAGCAGCACTGCCCACATCCTGACTATATGCCAGCCACGCTCACAGCAGATCATTGGCGTTTCAGTTGGTCAAAAAGTTCTACGATACGTTCCAGTTCCTGCTCGCTGGAGAAGGAGATGCTGATTTTCCCTTTCCCCTTGTCGGAGCAGGTGAGCTGCACACGCGTCTGGAAATAGCGGCTCAGGCTTTCCTTGAGCACATTGTATTCGGCCCCCAGGTTGGAGCCCTTTTGCCGGATGCGTCCGGCGCTGGATTTCACAGAACCTCCCTCGCTCAGTTCCTTCACCATCTCCTCCACCTTGCGCACACTCAGCTTCTGCTGCTTTATCTCGTTGAACAGTTTCATCTGTGCCGTGGGGTCGTCGAGCGCGAGCAGGGCGCGTGCGTGCCCCATCTCGATGTCGCGGTTCTTCAGCCCCATCTGTATGGCGGCCGGCAGCTTCAGCAGCCGCAGGTAGTTGGTCACCGTGGCACGGTTTTTCCCCACACGGTCGCTCAGCTGCTCCTGGGTCATTCCGTATTGTTCAATCAGGTGCTGATAGGCAAGCGAGATTTCCAGGGCGGTGAGGTCCTGGCGCTGGATGTTCTCGATGAGCGCCATTTCCATCATGTTCTCGTCGTCTACGGTGCGTATGTAGGCGGGAATCCGCTGCAGCCCCACCTTCTGGCTGGCCCTCCACCTGCGCTCGCCGGCAATGATGACATACGTGCCGTCGCCCATGTCGCGCAGGGTGATGGGTGTGATGATGCCCACCTGACGGATGCTGCCCGCCAGTTCCTGAAGGCTGTCGTCGTCAAACTCGCGTCGTGGCTGGTCGGGATTGGGGTGGATGAGGTCCATGTCCACTTCGCAGATGTTGGACGAACCCTCTGTCTTCACCTCCTCTGTGTCTATCAGCGCGTCAAGGCCTCGGCCCAGCGCAGGGTATTTTTTTCGTATTGCCATAGTGTTCGATGGGTGTTCTGTGTATGGGGTTGATTGTTTGTCGTTCTCGCTTTTCGGTATCGTGGGGGATGGCGGCCTCAGGCCGGTATGGGCAGGCGGTTCTTCTGCAGCAGCTCCTTGGCCAGTGCCAGATGGGCCTTTGCCCCGGCCGAGTCGGCGTCATACAGGATGGCGGGCAGGCCGTGGCTGGGAGCCTCGCTCAGCTTCACGTTGCGCTGGATGACGGTCTTGAACACCAGGTCCTTGAAGTGGCGCTTCACCTCGTCGTAGATGAGGTTGGCCAGGCGCAGACGGCTGTCATACATGGTGAGCAGGAAGCCTTCAATCTCCAGGGTGGGGTTGAGCTTGGCCTTCACAATCTTGATGGTGTTGAGCAGCTTGCTGATTCCTTCGAGCGCAAAGTATTCGCATTGCACGGGGATGATGACGCTGTTGGCTGCGGTGAGCGCGTTCACGGTGATGAGGCCAAGGCTGGGGCTGCAGTCGATGAGGATGAAATCGTAGTCCTGGACAACGGGCTCCAGCAGGTTGCGCAGCACTTTCTCTCTGTTCTTCAGGTTGAGCATTTCAATCTCTGCGCCCACCAGGTCGATGTGGGCGGGTATGATGTCGAGTCCTTCAATGTCGCAGGTGTAGATGGCTTCCCTCACGTCCTTGCCGTTCATCAGCACGTCGTAGATGGAGCAGTCTATCTCTTTCGGGTCGATGCCTAGGCCCGACGAAGTATTGGCCTGCGGGTCGGCGTCGATGAGCAGCACTTTCTTTTCGAGCGTGGCCAGCGACGCGGCCAGATTCATGGAGGTGGTGGTCTTTCCCACGCCTCCTTTCTGATTGGCTAATGCAATGATTTTACCCATATTTGGTCGTCTTCTGTTTAATGCTGTTGCAAAGGTATATAAATTTTGGGATATGCTGTTTGTTTTTTATCCTAAGAATGTTAAAAGTGTTGATAAGTGAGGGCGTTTGTTGATAACTGAGGCCGATTTATGCCCCTCCAGACACATTTTTTGGAGAAAAGGAGCCCAAATGTCCTCCTTTTTCCTTACCTTTGCGGAAAACATGACAGACAAAGACATGACAGACAGACCTCTAATTCTCATCACCAACGACGACGGAATCCTTGCACAGGGCATACAGGAGCTCACCAGCCTGATGTGCAGGCTGGGCGATGTGGTCGTGGTGGCCCCCGACGGGGCACGCAGCGGAATGGCCTGTGCCATCTCGGCGGTGACGCCTGTGCGGCTGCAGCCCGTGGGGCCCCAGAAGCCGGGCTTGCGGCGGCTGCAGTGCAGCGGCACGCCAGTGGATTGTGTGAAGCTGGCTTCGGAGCATGTGACCGGCCGGAAGCCGGACCTGCTGGTGAGCGGCATCAACCATGGCGACAACGCCTCTGTGAGCATGCACTACAGCGGCACCATCGGAGCCGTGCTGGAGGGCTGCATGAAGGGCATTCCTTCGGTGGGCTTCAGCTTGCGCACACGCCGGCAGGAGTGCGACTTCTTGCCCTACCGCCAGGTGGTGCTCGATACGGTGTCATACGTGTTGGAGCGCGGGCTTCCGCAGGATGTGTGCCTGAATGTGAATTTCCCCGAGGTGGACAGCCTGCAGGGCGTGAACGTGTGCCGCATGGCACGCGGCAACTGGGTGGAGGAATGGGAACCGGCCGACAAGGACTCCTTCCGCCTCACCGGCCGTTTTGTCAATCTGGAGCCTGAGGCGGAAGACACCGACTATTGGGCACTCGACCACGGAAGGGCTTCCATCACTCCCTTGCGCATCGATGCAACAGCCTATCCCGTGTTGGCGGCGCTTAAAGCATTGGAATCATGAAGTACTACCTGATTGCGGGCGAAGCCAGCGGCGATCTTCATGCCAGCCGCCTGATGCAGGCCTTGCGTGAGCGCGACGGCGATGCCGAGTTCCGTTTCTATGGCGGCGACCTGATGCAGCAGGCGGGCGGCACATTGGTGTGCCACTACCGCCATTTGGCCTATATGGGCTTCATCCCCGTGTTGTTGCATGCGCGCACCATCCTGCGTGGCATGGCCGACTGCAAGCGCGACATCCTCAGCTGGCAGCCCGATGTGCTGATTCTGGTGGACTATCCGGGCTTCAACCTCAAGATCGCCCGTTTTGTGAAGGAGCATTCCTCCATCCCCGTCTTCTACTATATCGCCCCCAAGATATGGGCCTGGAAGGAATACCGCATCCGCCACATCCGCCGTTATGTGGACCACCTGTTCAGCATCCTGCCCTTCGAGGTGGACTTCTTTGAGGGCAAACACCATTATCCCATTGACTATGTGGGGAACCCCACGGTGGACGAGGTGAGCGAATACCTGCGTCTCCATCCGGCCGACAGGGAGGCCTTCGTGCGCGACAACGGGCTCTCGGGAAAGCCTGTAGTGGCCCTGCTGGCAGGAAGCCGCAGACAGGAGATAACCGACAACCTGCGCCGCATGGTGGAGGCCGCCCGGCCCTTTGCCGACCGCTATGAACTGGTGCTGGCTGCCGCTCCGGGCATCGATGATGTGTTCTACCGCTCCTGCATGGAAGGGCTCCGGGTGGCCGTGGTGAGGAACCAGACCTATCGCCTGCTGCAGCACAGCACGGCTGCACTGGTGACCAGCGGCACGGCCACGCTGGAAACCGCTCTCCTGGGTGTGCCCCAGGTGGTGTGCTACTACATGAAGGCCGGCTGGCTGGCCTCGCTGGGCCGGCGGCTGCTGATGAAAATCCCCTTCATCTCGCTGGTGAACCTGGTGGCGGGCAAGCAGGTGGTTCCCGAACTGGTGGCGGATGGCATGACGGTGGCCCGTGTGCGCCGCTGTCTGGCCGACATCCTGCCGGGCACTCCCGGGCGTGAACGTCAGCTGGAGGGCTATCGGCTGATGGCCTGCCGATTGGGAAAGCCTGGTGCGCCACAGCAGGCGGCCTGCCGCATGCTGGATTATCTGAAGACACAAAAACCGAAATAAAATTCATCAATAACAAATCCTTTACTACAATGAAACCCAAGAATGCAATCTTGTTATGCGCCTTGATGGCCATCGGATGTGAAAGTTCACAATCCACCGATTTTTTTGAGCCGTATGCCTCCACCGACCTTCGTCTGCCGGCTGTACCGCTTGTCGTGAATGACCCCTATCTGAGCATCTGGTCGGCTGCCGACCAGCTCAATGCCGCCACCACCACCCATTGGACGGGCAATGAAAAGCCGCTCTATGGCCTGCTCCGTGTCGACGGTGAGGCCTACCGTTTCATGGGAGCCCGCCAGGAGTGTATCCTGCAGAGCATCGCTCCCATGGCCTATGAGGAGCGTTGGGAGGGAGCCTTCACCCGCCAGATTCCTGCCGCAGGCTGGCAGAATCTCTCTTTCGACGACAGCGGCTGGGAGAGGCGGAAGGCAGCCTTCGGTGACAAGGGCCAGGCTAATGTTGGCACAGAGTGGAGTGGGGAAAACACCGACATCTACGTGCGCCGCCATGTCAGCCTTTCGGCCGAGGACCTGCAGTCCGACCTCTATGTGCGTTATTCCCACGACGATGTTTTCGAGCTGTACATCAACGGCACCAAGGTGGTGGACACCGGGCTCACCTGGGTCAATGGCGAACAGCTGCATCTGGAGGGTGACATGAAGAACCTGCTTCAGGAAGGGGACAACGTGATTGCCGCACACTGCCACAACACCACCGGCGGAAGCTATGCCGACTTCGGACTGTTCCGCAACATGATGCCTGAGATTCCCGACGTGAAGGTGGCCGAGCAGAAGAGCGTGGACGTGCTCGCCTGCAACACCTACTACACCTTCACCTGCGGTCCCGTGGACCTCACCGTAGTGTTCACGGCTCCCATGTTCATGGACGACTACGACATGATGAGCATGCCCATCAACTACATCTCTACCCAGGTGACCAGCAACGATGGTGCGGCCCACAGTGTGCAGCTCTATATGGACGCCACCCAGCAGATGGCTGTCAACGAGGAATCGCAGCCCACAGTGACCAGCTATGTGGATGACGGAGGCCTGCGTGCTGTACGCACCGGCACCATCGACCAGCCCATCCTTGCCCGCAAGGGTGACGGCGTGTGCATCGACTGGGGGTATTTCTATGTGTCGGACGTGAACGGCCAGGTGGGCCTTGGCGAAATGTTCTCCACCGAGAAGGCTTTCCTGGAGAGCGGCCAGCTGCCTGCAGATGGTGACAGGGAGATTGTGGCCCGCAAGTCGGGAGAGATTGTAAACCTGGCGTATGTGCATGATTTCGGCCAGACCCAGTCGGCCAGCAGCTTCGCGATGGTGGGCTACGACGAGGTATGGGACATCGAGTATATGTATGAGCGCTACAAGGGCTATTGGGCACATGGCGGAAAGGTCACCATTGCGCAGGCCTTCAGGCAGATGCAGGACCAGTATGTGCAGAACATGGAGCGCAGCCGCCAGTGGGACCGCACCATCTATGACGATGGCATGAAGGCGGGCGGCAAGGAATATGCCGAAATGCTCTCCGCTTCCTACCGCCATGTGATTGCCGCCCACAAGCTCTTCTGTGACAAGGAAGGCAATCTTTTGTGGTTCAGCAAGGAGAACAACTCCAACGGCTGTGTGAACACCGTGGACCTCACCTATCCCGAGGCTCCGCTGCCCCTCGTCTATAACCCTGAGCTCCAGAAGGCCATGATGACCAGCATCTTCGAATACAGCCGCAGTGGCCGGTGGACCAAGCCCTTTGCCGCCCACGACCTGGGCACCTATCCCATTGCCAACGGACAGGTATACGGCGGCGACATGCCTGTGGAAGAGGCCGGCAATATGCTCACGCTGGCTGCCACGCTCTCGATGCTCGACGGCAATACAGCGTATGTGGCTCCCTATTGGGACATCATCACCACCTGGGCAGACTATCTGACAGAGAACGGACTTGACCCCGAGAATCAGCTGTGCACCGATGACTTTGCCGGCCACTGGGCACACAATTGCAACCTTTCGCTCAAGGCTATCTGCGGTGTGGCAGGCTATGCACTGATGGCAGAACTCAAGGGCGACAAGGAAACGGCCGACAAGTATATGGCCAAGGCGCGCGAGATGGCCTCCAAGTGGGAGGAGATGGCCCTTGAGGGCGACCACTATCGCCTGGCATTCGACCGCAACGACACATGGAGCCAGAAGTATAACATGGTGTGGGACAAGCTGTGGAACACGGGACTCTTCTCCGACGAGGTGTATGAACGCGAAATCAGTTACTATCTGGCCAAGCAGAACAAGTACGGGCTGCCGCTCGACTGCCGCATGGACTACACCAAGAGCGACTGGATTATGTGGACGGCTGCCATGTCGCCCAACCAGGACACCTTCCGCAAGCTGATGTTGCCCGTATATACCTATATTAATGAGACTCAGAGCCGTGTGCCCATCTCCGACTGGAGCGACACCAAGACCGGCAAGATGGTGGGCTTCAAGGCCCGCAGCGTGATTGGCGGCTACTGGATGAGGGTGCTGGCCGACAAGATGGCAGCTGCCAGAAAGTAGACACATGAAAAAAAATAAAGAAACTGCACGGACCACCGTGCAGTTTCACATTTCGCCCTCAAAGTGCCATGTCATGGAAGAGAAAATACGCAGGAAATTCAATAAGGCATGTGTGGACTACCATTTGCTGGAAGATGGCGACCGCATCCTCCTTGCCCTGAGTGGCGGCAAGGACTCCTTGGAGTTGTGCCGCCTCATGGCGCGGCGTGCCCGCATCTTCAAGCCCAGCATCCGGGTGGAGGCCGCCCATGTGGTGATGGCGGGCATCCCCTACGAAACGTCCCTTCCCTATCTGGAACGCTTCTGTCAGGACCTCGGTGTGCGCCTTCATGTCCTGCACGGACATCTTGACGGGCACACCGATGCGCGCAAGACCCGCTGCTTCCTCTGCTCCTGGCACCGCAGGAAACTCCTCTTCTCCTTTGCTGCCGAGAAGGGGTTCAACAAGGTGGCCTTCGGACATCATCAGGACGACATCCTCACCACATGGCTCATGAACCTCACCTTCGAGGGCAGTGCCTCCTCCATGCGCCCCATCATGCAGATGGAGCACTATCCCCTTCAGCTTATCCGTCCCCTCTGCCTTGTAGAGGAAGCATGGATAGCGGAGGTGGCGCGTGAACTGGGCTTTGAGAGGCAAAAGGTCCCCTGCCCCTATGAGGAGGCTACACGCCGAAGCGACATCAACGGCATCTTCCATCAGCTTGAGGCACTGAACCCTGAGGCAAGGTACAGCCTGTGGCGGGCCATGGAGAAATGCATATCTGCCGACAAACAACCTATCTGCATACACAAATGAAATCAATCATCCGTTCTTCCATTCTCTCCGGCATAGCTATCGGCATAGCCGGTTTTGGTTACCTGGCTTCGGACAAGGATATAGTGGGTGCTATACTCTTTGCCTTCGGACTGGCCACAGTGGTTCATTACTCCTTGAAGCTCTACACCGGCACGGCCGGATTCATCCGCAGGGGCGAGCTGGGCACGCTTTTCCTCATTCTCTTCTTCAATCTGGTGGGCTGCGCCCTGATGGGACTGATGGCGCGTTGCAGCCCCCTTCCGTTGCAGGAAACTGCACAGGGCATCCTGGAAGGCCGTCTGGCCATGGGCGCTTTGCGGGGTGGTGTGCTGAGCATCGGCTGTGGGTTCATCATGACCACGGCTGTCACTTTTGCCCGTCAGGACAAGATGCTGCCCTTGATTTTTGGCGTCCCGCTGTTCATTGTGTGCGGCTTTCCCCATTGTGTGGCCGATGGCTTCTACTACCTTTGCGTGCCTCTCGCCTACATCGCGGACCATTGGCAGGAGGTCCTGCTCTTTTATGTGAGCATAGTGGCAGGCAACTTCATCGGCTGCAACCTGTATCGTCTGGTAATGGCTGGCTGAGGGTGCTTGACCTGAAACATTTGCGTATTTTCGTATATTTCCCCCAAAAACATTTCCGTATTTTCGTATATTTTTGGCAAAAACATTTGCGTAACCCAGATAAAAGGACTAATTTTGTGCCCAGGAACATTACATTATCAATATATTATGGAGCGCATATTCAAAAGGAAACTATACGACCGTCTTCTTGAGTGGAAACGAGTCCAGAACGGCAAAACGGCTATTCTGGTAGAAGGAGCTAGGCGTGTTGGCAAATCAACGCTTGTTGAGCAGTTTGCCAAGAATGAATATGAGTCCTACATACTCATTGACTTCAACGAGGCGTCAGAGGAGGTAAAGTCGCTTTTCAGCAACCTGATGGACAAGGACTATATTTTCCTTCAGTTACAAGCCTTTTATAATGTCATATTGAAGGAACGCAAGTCAGTCATTATTTTCGATGAGGTTCAGAAGTGCCCGCTTGCCCGACAGGCAATAAAGTACCTGGTGAAGGACGGACGTTATGATTATATTGAAACAGGTTCGCTCATCAGCATCAAGAAAAACACTAAGGACATTACCATTCCAAGCGAGGAGGAACGTGTCACCTTGTACCCGATGGATTATGAAGAGTTCAGATGGGCATTGGGTGATGAAGTCACGGTGCCATTGCTTCGCAAATTCTATGAAAAGCGTCTTCCATTGGACAAGGCCCACAGAGACAAGATGCGGGACTTTAGATTGTATATGCTGGTCGGTGGCATGCCACAGGCTGTGAATGCGTATATCGAGACCAACAATTTCAGTTTAGTGGATCATGCCAAGCGTGGAATAATCAAGGTATATCAGGAGGACTTTCAAAAGCTTGATGATTCAGGACGCTTGGAAACCCTTTTCATGGAGATACCGTCGCAGCTCAGTCAGACAAACAATAGGTATAAGCCATATACAGTGCTTGGCAATATAGATGACAGCAAGCAGCAGCAACTTCTCAAAGACCTGGAAGACAGCAAGACGACATTGTTCTCCTATCATTCCAATGATCCAAATGTAGGCATGTCGCTATCCAAGGATAAGTCCAGATTCAAGATTTTCTGTGCAGATACAGGTCTGTTCGTCACCCTTGCCTTCTGGGACAAGGAAACAACTGAGAATGTCATTTACCAGAAACTGCTGAATGATAAGCTCAGCACTAATCTGGGATATGTCTATGAAAATGTCATTGCACAGATGCTGGCAGCTGCAGGAAACAAGCTGTTCTATTACACCTGGCCCAAGGACGAGACACACAACTATGAAATAGACTTCCTGCTTTCGCGAGGTGCCAAACTGTATCCTATTGAGGTCAAGTCCTCGGGGTACAAAACTCACAAATCGCTTGATGTCTTCTGTCAGAAGTATTCCCACGTCATAGACAGGCGTTTCCTGATTTACACCAAAGACCTGGTCAAGGATGAGGCTACCCTTCTGCTTCCAGTTTACATGACCTCGTTTCTGTAGGATTGGCAGATAGTCAAAGGTGCTGCCGCCTCGTTCCTGCATCGCCATTGGTGCAGCCGCTATTTGCTGCCCAGTTGGCGAGTAAGATGGACTTGGTCGTGTGTGCCCGACAGGCTGCTTTGTGGATGCTGTGAAGCTCTATTGGGACTGTGCTTTCTTGTCGGGAAGTCCTTTCGGCGGCTTTTGTGTCAAAATTATGGAATAGGAAAAAATGCGCTCAGACCATTATAGGGAAAGCGGAACGCTCAGAGAGAAAAGAATGCTCAACAGGGCTGTTTATGCTGCCTAACTGGCCAACAAATTTTTTCCAGTTGGGTAGCAAAAATTCCCTAACTGGATGTTTTCAGAGCCCCAAATGAGGGTAAATGTTCCGTGCCCTATTCTTTTATTTCTCGTCCTGTGCTTTCGGTCCCTTTTGTCAAGATTTAAGAACAGAGCTCCTGCTATGCAAACTGTTGAAGATAGGGATGGACAACATGCGTATATCCAGTCTGATGAATGCCCATAGGCAAATAATCTGGAACGGGACAAACAAAACTGCTCTCATCCCTTGGTGATGAATTGACCGATACGTAGTGCGCGCAGGTTCTTCCTTCAGGCGTTCTCTATCTGCCAGTCGCTGATGGTGCGGCGCTCGGAATCGAAATTGATGCCAACCTTAACGACGGGGAGGCCTGTGAGGGAGAACTTGGATGCATAGTCCTTCAGGTCTATCTGGTTCATGGCCGTCTGGGCATTCTTGTTGAGCT
>JAEDIG010000059.1 GCA_016292545.1 Bacteroidaceae bacterium | reverse complement strand
AGCTTCGGCTTCCTGCCCTATGACAAGGTGCGCGACAAGGACGCTCCCGCCAGCATCTGCCTCATCTGCGAGATTGCCGCATGGGCCAAGGACCAGGGCCTCACGCTCTACGACCTGCTCATGCAAATCTATCTGGAATACGGCTTCAGCCTGGAGCACACCATCAACGTGGTGAAGCCCGGCAAGACGGGAGCCGACGAAATCAAGCAGATGATGGCCGACTTCCGCGGCGAAAAGGCACCCAAGGCCATTGCCGGCAGCCCCATCGTGCTCACCAAGGACTTCCAGGCCCTCACGGCCACCGATGCGCAGGGCAACGTGTCGCCCCTCGACATGCCCGCCACCAGCAACGTGCTGCAATGGTTCTGCGCCGACGGCACCAAGATCAGCGTCCGCCCCAGCGGCACGGAGCCCAAGATCAAGTTCTACTGCGAGGTGAAGGGCACCATGGAATGCGCCGGCTGCTACGGAGCCGCACGCACAGCCGCCCTCCAGAAGATAGAGGAAATAAAGAAGAGCCTGTCGCTCTAGACGTGAGATGAAGTATCTCTGTTATTGCGCAGGAAGCATCCTTCTGACCGACGACGGCCACCTGCCCGGTGGAGAGCAGCCCCCGCTGACGCTCCAGCCGTGGCAGGTGGCCACCACGCTTACGGACCCGGAGGACACCTATCAGGTGGTGAGGCTCTCCACGCCTGCCACCCGGATTCCAGGCCACAGGATGGTGGAGCTCCGCCAGTCGTTCGGCCTGCTCTCCCCCAGCGAATACCATTGGGCAGGAAAAGGGGCCGAGCTGCTCTATTGGGACGCCAACACACGCTACTGCGGAGCCTGCGGAAGCCCCACCGGATGGCACACCCAGATAAGCAAGAAATGCCCCCAATGCGGCAAGGAGCAATGGCCGAGCCCTGCTGTGGCCGTCATCGTGAGGGTGACCCGCGGCGACGAAATCCTGCTGGTGAAGGCACGCAACTTCCGCGGCAGCTACTACGGGCTGGTGGCCGGATTCGTGGAAACGGGCGAGAGGCTCGAAGACAGCGTGTGCCGCGAACTGTGGGAGGAAACGCACATCCGCATACGCAACCTCCGCTACTTCGACAGCCAGCCATGGCCCTACCCCTTCGGCCTGATGGTGGGGTTCACGGCCGAGTATGAAAGCGGCACGCTAGCGCTCCAGCGGTCGGAGCTCTCCGAAGGCGGATGGTTCACCCTCGACCGCCTTCCCAACATCCCCGACAAGGCCTCCATATCGCGCCGCCTCATCGACGACTGGACAGACAGCCAAATGAAGAAACAAAGCCTGCCATGACAACAGGAGAACAACTGAAGGACACCAGCAGCGGGGCACAGAATGAAGCCACACCGCCTTCCCTGGAAACAGCCACAAACAGCCGCTATTTCTAAAAATAAAAGTTAAATATAGAGAGAAGCGAGGAAAAATGTATTTCGAAACCTTGCGATATTGACACAATCCGCCTTACTTTGCAGCAGAAACATCAAAACACTGCTGCAAATGAAACGCAAAGACAACACACTGACAAGGGTTGAATTCCAAATGATGTCCATCCTCTGGGACATCAACCATGCAGCCTGTGGCAGGGACATACTCGGGCGATGGAGCGAGCCCAAACCCACCTACACCACCATTGCCACCTATCTGAAGATTCTGTATGAAAAGGGATTCGTGGACTTCTTCAAGAAAGAGGGAGAGGGCAAGACACAATGGTATGTGGCCAAAGTGACCCGCCAGCAATACACACGCATGACCATGGAAAACGTGAAGAAGAACTTCTTTGGAGGAAGCCTCAAGTCCATGTTCAGCTATTTTGTGAAGGAAGAGCACCTTTCGCCCGAGGACATAGAAGAACTGCTGAACCTGATAAACGACGACGACCATGAGTGAACTGTTCCTGTACGCCATCAAGTCGGCCTTCGTGCTGGCCATCCTATATGTGCCCTACACACTGCTGCTCAGGGAGGAAGACTTCTTCCGCTTCAACCGCATCACGCTGCTCGGCATACTGGTGCTGTCGGTGATGCTGCCCCTTTGCAACATCCCGTCCCTGTCGCTCGACAACCAACCCATTGTCCACACCGCCCAGCGGCAGATGATCGAGATTGGCATTCCCATCATGCAGGTGGCCGACGTAACCACCACGGAACCCGGCGGACAAGGAAGCATATCGTGGTTCCAGGCTGCCAGCCTCATCTACCTGCTGGGCATGCTTGCGGTGCTTTGCCTCCGCATTGTCCAGCTTGCCAAGATGGGCATGGAGATACGTGGAGGCAGCCTGTGGCGGGGGCGCGAAGAGGGGGTCAACATCTTCTGCCACGCCGACCCCGTGGCTCCCTACAGCTGGTTTGGCAACATTGTCATCAGCAAAGAGGACTATGACACACACGGACACGAAATCATCCTGCACGAGAAGGGGCACATCCGCTGCCTGCACTCGCTCGACATTCTGCTGCTCACCTTCATAGAGATGCTGCAATGGTGGAACCCGCTCGTGTACATGCTCGGAATGAGCCTGCGCGACGTGCACGAATATGAAGCCGACGACTATGTGCTGCATCAGGGCATCACCCTCCGCGACTACCAGAACCTATTGATAAGAAAAGCTGTTGGCGCCAGCTCCTACACCTTTGCCAACAACTTTAATCACAGTTTAACTAAAAAAAGAATCACTATGATGTGTAAAAAGAAATCCAATCCGTGGATGCGCAGCAAAGTGCTGTACGCTGTCCCGATGGTAGCCCTGGCACTCAGTGCCTTTGCTACACCCGCGTTCGTAACCCCCATCGAGAAGGCAGCGGAGCCTGCCGGCACCTCATCCCTGACCGGGGGCAAAGTTACAAACAATTTCGCAATTGGCCAAACCCACCAGCAGAAAAACAAGGCAACAGCGAAGACGAAGAGCGACAAAGTGCTCGACACCTGCGACAAGTTGCCCGCATTCGAAGGCGGACAGGAGCAGCTGATGAAGCTGCTGCAAACCAATGTCCGATACCCCAAGACGGCCCAGGACATGGGCGTACAGGGCCGGATTGTGGTGGAGTTCATCGTGGAGACAGACGGGAGTGTGTCCGACGTGAAAGTCTGCAAAAAGGACATCACACCTTCGCTTGAGGGTGCCACAGTCATCGCCTATGGAGAAGACAAGCCCAAGATCACCGAGGAAGGGCTCCGCGAAGCCACAAAAGCCCTGGAAGAGGAAACCATTCGTGTGGCCCGCCTCACCTCGGGCAAATGGACACCAGGCGAACAGGACGGACAGAAGGTGCGCGTGAAGTTCAGCCTTCCCCTCACGTTCCGGCTCAACTAAGGAGTAACCAGCCACCAGCCCAGAGCATCGTCCAGGCTGACATGATAGTTCCCCATAAAAGAGGCTGTGGAGGTACAAATCGCTTCCACGGGACGCGGGACACTGTGTACGCCCGGTGCTGCTCCATGAAAAAAAATCACATTTTATTTACAACGCAATCCACTGTGAATATTTCATTTAACCATATTGAACGTATATGAAAAAATTTTTCTTCCCTAGCGGTCATCCGTCCTCTTGGCGTTCACATCTTGATGGAAATAGAGGCGATTTTGATAAAAAAAAGCATGGATTGGGCGGAAAATGTATTAAGATGAGGCACGAAAACCGACTGGCAGCCGACGTAATTATTCGGCTCGGAGCCTAGTCGGAAAATAGCTACAAGTAAAGAATAAGACAAACAAAAAGCTCCCCCGAGAAAGGGGGAGCCAGAGGGAGGAGGAGGTGGGAAGGGATGGGAAGCCTGCCTCCCTCTATTTTGCTTCCTGATAAAGGAAACGCTTGATGCTCTTCTTTGGTGTTTTCTCGAACTCCTTGTCCATCACATGGATGGCAGCCAGCTGGGCATAGCCGGGAATTTCGGTGTTGAGCTCCTTGCGGTTCTGCTCCATCACTGCCTGGATGTCGGAAGCCGAAAGGCCGAGTTTCTGGGCCTGCTCAAGGTCGGGATATACAAGGCCATGAATCTTCTCGCCCCGCTGCACCACCAGACACTCTGCCACCAGCGTCTTGCTGGCCAGTTTGTCCTCTATCTCTTCGGGATAGATGTTCTGCCCGTTGGCACCCAGGAGCATGTTCTTGCAGCGACCTTTGATGAAGAGGTAGCCGTCCTTGTCCATCACGCCCAGGTCGCCCGTATGATACCATCCGTCCTTGTCCAGCGCGGCAGCCGTGGCTTCCTCGTTCTTGTAGTAGCCCAGCATCACGTTCAGGCCTCGGGTGAGGATTTCCCCTGGCTTGTGCTCGGGATCGGAGCTGTCAATGCGAAGTTCCTGATGCATCACGTTGCGGCCGCAGGTGCCCACCACCATCTGGTCGTAGGGGGTGTAGGAGATGATGGGGGCGCACTCCGTGGCTCCATAGCCCACGGTGTAGCGGAAGCCTATGTCGTGGAGCAGTTGCTCCACGTCCTTGTTCAGGGCCGCACCGCCGATAATCACCTCATAGAAGTTGCCGCCGAGGGCCTGGGTGAGGCCGTCGCACACTTTCTTGCGGATGCGGTTGCCAATCACGGGCATGCGCAACAGCATCTTCACCTTGGGGTCCTGAATCTTGGGCATGATGCTCTTGCGCACAATCTTTTCAATGATGAGAGGCACCACGATGAGAATGACAGGCTTCACCTCGGCCAGTGCCTTGAGCAGGATGGTGGGCGAGGCCATCTTGGTGAGGAAATTGATGTGGATGCCGTAGTGGAACTCGAAGGTAAACTCAAAGGCCATGCCATACATGTGGGCCATTGGCAGCATGCTGAGCACACGGTCGCCGGCCTTGGCAAAGGGACCCACTTCCCTGATGGCAAAGTCGAGGTTGCTCCAGAGGGCACGATAGGGAATCATCACTCCCTTGCTGTTGCTGGTGGTGCCACTGGTGTAGTTGATGAGAGCCATCTCCTCGGGGCTGTCCACATGGTAGCACACATGCTCGGGGCGGAAACTGCTGGGGAACTTTTCGCCGAACAGGCGGTTGAGGTTGTCGCGTGTGGCACGGAGCGAATCGCCGGGTGCATGAAGCACCTGATAGTCGGCCAGCCCCAGAGCACCCAGCAACCCGGGCATGGACGAGGCCTGAAGCGTGGACCACTCCTTCTCGCCCACAAACAAGAGTTTGCTCTCGCTATGGTTCACGATGTCCTGCACCTGGGAGGGGTGGAACTCGTGGAGGATGGGCACGGCCACGGCTCCGTAGGTGAGTGTGGCAAAGAACGCCATGCCCCAGCGGGAGCAATTCTTGCCGCACAGTGCCACACGGTCACCCTTCTGCAGGCCACTCTGCTCAAAAAGGATGTGTAACTTTTCAATCACCCGCGCCACATCCTTGTAGCGGAAGGTGTTGATGCCATAGTCCGACATGGAGGGAAGTTCCCAGTACTTGCGGATTGCGCCTTGCAGCGACTCGTTGTAGGAAGGAATATTCTCGTTCTTCATTGCACATTCTGTTGATTTGTGTGCAAAAGTAGGGCATTTATTCCAATTAACCAAATTTTTTTTCTATTAATAATCGCGCGGGCCAAAAATTTTGCTTCCCACACGCACTAAAGTGCTTCCATGCCGTATGGCAAGGCCATAATCATGGCTCATTCCCCACGAACATTCGCAAAAACCGGGGTCATCGGCAAAGAAGCGTTCCCGGGCCTCACGGAAGAAGGAAGCGGCCCTTTCAAAGTCGGCCGCGATGCGCTCCTCGTCGTCCACATTGCTGGCCATGCACATGATGCCGCAGATGCGTGCGCCCGTCCATTTGCGCCACTCGCCCCCGGCAAGAAACGCCATGCAGTCCTCTGGCGAAAAGCCATACTTGGTGGCCTCCATGGCCACGTGGAGTTCCAGCAGACAGGGAATCTGCCTGCCGCAACGCACGGCCTGCCTGTGGATTTCCTGCAGAAGCCTGGGGCTGTCCACGGCATGTATCATGGCGATGTAGGGGGCGATGTACTTCACCTTGTTTGTCTGCAGATGACCGATGAAATGCCACTCGATGTCGGCTGGCAGCTGGGGCCGTTTGGCCTGCAGCTCCTGCACGTGGCTTTCCCCGAAGACGCGGCATCCCGCACCATACGCTTCCTCCAAGGCCTCCACAGGATGATACTTGGACACGGCCACCAGGCGGGTGCCCTGGGGCAGCTGGGCTTCCACCAGCCTATAGTTCTCCGCTATGCTCATTGCCTGCTGTCGATGCTATGCCTCCGGCTGATCGGGAGCCTTGTACTTATACACGTCGATGAGCGGGGTTTCGGCCACGGACACAATCACGTAGTCGCCCAGGGTACCCTTCATGGCCTCGTCGAGGTTCTTCACGGCATCGCGGAGGTCTGCGGCCTGCACCAGCATGTTTTGCGCGGTGCGCTTCTCCACACCCGTCTTCTCATCAAGGGTGATAAAGGCAACCTTGGTCTTGAACCAGCGGTCGGCCTGGCTGTCGATGCTCTCCACCAGCTCGGCTATGCGGGCCCGCTTGATGTCGGTGACCACAAACTCTCCGCTCATAAACGGCTCTATCTCCTCCAGGAAACGCTTTTCGGCCTCCGTGAAACTGAGCGCGTCCACCAGATAAGCCTCGGTCACCTTCTTTATCTGACCCGTTTCCATGGTCTTGTCGTATCTCACTTTGCATTCAAACCATTCTGTATTCATAATTCATTTGTCTTTAGAAAAGTTATACATATTTATTTTTATCGCATACGCGCGCACGCACGTCACTAGCGTTGCCGGCCAAACAGCTTCCGCAGCAAGTCGGGGCGACCCATCTGGCGGAGTTTCTGCTCTATGCGCCTGCGCTCTTCGGGCTTATACCAGAAGAAGAACATGCGCTGGGCGGCCTTCTGCTGGGGGCTCTTGGCACTACACACGGGCTCCAGCGTATAGGGATGGAAGCCCGTTGCCCAGGCCTCCGTGCTCACGGTCATGGGCGTGGGCGTGAAGTCCTGCACCTGCTCCAGCTGGAAGTCCAGTTCGCGGGTGATGACGGCCAGCTCGGCCATGTCCGTTTCCGTGCAGCCGGGATGGCTGCTGATGAAATAGGGGATAATCTGCTGGCGGAGCCCTGCCTGGCGGCAGATGTCGTGGAAGATGCGGCTGAACCGCCTGAACAGCTCGAACGAGGGCTTGCGCATGAGCTGGAGCACACGGTCGCTGGTGTGCTCGGGAGCCACCTTGAGCCGTCCGCTCACATGGTGGAGGATGAGGTCACGGATGTACTGGCGCGAGGCTTCGTTGAGCGCCTCGTCGCCATTGTCGTGGAGCAGCAGGTCGTAGCGCACGCCGCTTCCGATGAAGCTCTTCTTCACGCCCGGCATGGCATCCACCGCCCGGTAGATGTCGAGCAGGGGCCGATGATCCACCAGCAGGTTGGGGCACACCTTGGGATGCAGGCAGCTGGGTTTCCTGCACGCCTGGCACACCTTGGGGTTGCGGCCGCCCATGCGGTACATGTTGGCGCTGGGGCCTCCCAGGTCGCTGATGTAGCCCTTGAAATCGGGCATGCGGGTGACCTGCTCCACCTCGCGCAGGATGCTCTCCTTGCTGCGGCTCACGATGAACTTGCCCTGATGGGCGCTGATGGTGCAGAAGGCACAGCCTCCGAAGCATCCCCGGTGCAGGCACACGCTGTGGCGGATCATCTCATAGGCGGGAATGCGCTTGCCCTTGTACTTGGGGTGTGGAAGGCGGGTGTATGGAAGGTCGAACGAGGCATCCAGCTCCTCCTGTGTGAGCGGAGGATAAGGCGGGTTCACCACCATCCACTCCTCGCCCGTCTGCTGAATCAGCCGCTGGGCGTGCATCTTGTTGCTTTCCTCCTCGATGTGGCGGAAGTTGGCCGCATGGAGTTTCCCGTCGCGGACAGCTTCCTCAAAGCTGTGGAGCACGATGTCGTCGGGCCGGATGCCTCCGGGTATGCAGTCGCGCGAATAGGCCGAAACTGTCTGCGGCACGGCATGTTCGGTTTGCACCACCTGGCGAAACGTTCCGGTGGTCACGCACGCCTCTCCGCGCTCGTTGTAGCACAAGGTGGGATGGCATTCATCTATGGCCTCCGCCAGCAGGCGGCTGATGGCCAGGGTGGCCTTTTCGCCCATGCCGTAGGTGATTATGTCGGCTCCGCTGGAGGCCAGGATGCCGGGCAGGATGCGGTCCTGCCAGTAGTCGTAGTGGGCCAGCCGGCGCAGGCTTGCCTCTATGCCTCCCAGCACCACGGGCACGTCGGGGTAGAGCTGCTTGAGGATGCGGGTGTACACGATGGTGGGGTATTCGGGCCGCATGTCGTGGCGGCCGTCGGGGCTGTAGGCGTCCTCGCTCCTGAGCCTGCGTGCAGCCGTATATTTGTTGACCATGCTGTCCATACAGCCGGGTGCCACACCAAACCACAGGCGTGGACGGCCCAGGCGCTTGAAGTCGCGCAGGTCGCCATGCCAGTCGGGCTGGGGCACGATGGCCACGCGCAGCCCTTCGGCCTCCAGCACGCGCCCTATCACGGCCGCCCCGAAACTGGGATGATCCACATAGGCATCGGCGCTGAAGAGGATCACGTCGGCCTGCTCCCAACCCCGGAGGTCCATTTCCTTGCGTGTGGTGGGCAGCCAGTCGGTCAGCATGTGGCCGCCCTCCGCCCTAGGCTTCGCTGGCTGCTGCTTCATTGTCCGGATTCAGGCCTTTTTCCCATTCGATATAGAGGAGGATGAGCTGGTGCAGGCCAAATGCCTTCATGTTGTCGTGGAAGATTACGTGCTGGCAGAGGTCGAGCAGATGGGCATCCTCATGACCGGCCTCCAGCAGGGAACGCAGATTGAGGCGCAGTTTCTGGAGCACGCTCTCCGACACGATGCCGTTGCTGTCGAGCAGGTCGGAAAACAAGTTGTAGCGGGCAATCGTCTGGAGCTGCGTCTCGGTAATCTCCAGCATGCGTGACCCCCTGTAGTTGCATATTATCTTGTACATTTCGCTATGATTTGTTTGATTGGTATTGTCTTTGTAATGTATTGCTTCACCTTGCCAGCAGGAACTGCAGGGAGGCATAGAGGATGTTGCGGCGCGTCTGGTCGTCGGTAATGCATTCCAGCGGGAAGCCCCAAGCCATGCAGCGGTAGTCCTGCCCGGGATAGGCCACGGCTGCAGGAAGGCCGCTGGGCCTGTAGGCCATCGACGGGAAGGCACCACCCGTGGGCACCAGCACATCCATCGCGGGCACACTGTAATGGGCCTCGCAGGGCTGGCCGTACACATTCACCTGGGTGTTCATGCCGCTCACCACGGTGATGCTGTCGTTGGGTTGGCGGCCGCCATGCTCATACTTGAAGATGTCGGCCGTGAACTTGCGCTCCTCGGCCGTGAGCATGTCGCTGGCGATATAGGCCCCGCTCACCATCACGTTGCCCCCGCTGAGGGTGAAGTGCTGCAAGGTTTGCATGAGGGCCGGGGTGAAGGTCTTGTAGCGCAGGGAGCTGTAGCCGTCGTCGCGCTGGGCACCCATCACGATGTCCATCAGCCGGTATTGCGTGATGGGCACGCGATCCACGGCTCCCACAGTGGCCGACCCTATGTTGCAACGCATCATCTGGCAGATGTCGACGGCATGGCGGGTGGAATAGTCGTGGGTGTTGCCTGCCACTATCACGCCTTCCAGTTCCGTTCCGCTCTGGCCAAGGCTGCGTCCGAGAAACTGCCTGTCGAAGACCATCTGCGCGCCGCAATAGCCCGGCATGCGCACGTCCGTCACACCCGGGTCGGCCAGCATGTCGAAGCCCTGCTGGGTGGGTGTTTCCACAGGTTGCGGACCTGCCACACGCTGGAAGCCGTCCACGATGAGCAGACGGGGGGCATCGTTGCCCACACTCATGGCGCACACCTCGGGGCTGGGCATGCTCTCGCCGCCGGCGTTCACGGCCGTCACCCGGAACTGGTGGAGCTGCTCGGGCTGAAGGTCGATGCGCACGCTCGTCTTGCCACGCACCAGGGTGCCGTTGTCATATCCCTCCTGCCCCACCTTGCGATACACGATGAAGTCCTCGGGGTCGGCGCTGGGGTCGTCGGGGTCATAGGTGGGCAGCCACTCCAGGGTGACCGTGGAGTTGATGGGGTCCACATGGGCCGACAGTTCTCTCACAGGCAACGGCTGGGTGGCATACTTGTCCACCTGATGGACAAGCGACAGATAGCGGAGTATACCTTTATATATAGAACGGGCCAGCATGAACTTGAAGTAGGGGTCGTGGCCGCGATACATGTCCCACCAGTTCTGGTGGCTGAGCATTTCCAGAATCATGCCCGGAACCATCGGTTCACGGCTTTCGCCATAGTTGCGGTCATACATCTGGCGGCGTGTCCACTGGCCGAAGGTGCGGGTGAGGTCGGCATGGATGGTCGACATGACCACATCGGCCAGGTCGCGGCTGGTGAGGCGGTCGAGGCCGGCCGAGGTGAAGCCCTCGTTCCAGTCGGTGGTGTAGATGCCCAGGGTGCCTATGTGCTCGCGTCCGTCGCGGAAGCCTGCGTCGCTATGGAGTCCCATGCTCAGTTCGATGGGCACGCACAAGCCGCTGTCGCCAGGCAGATACACACTGCCTCGGGCAAGATAGTTTTCCATCCACGGGCGGCAACGGATGTCGTCGCTATAGTCGTCGCCACCTTCAAAAGGAGAATACACCTGATAGGGGACGCCCGCCCATTGGGCATAGTAGCGGCCGGCCTCCAGGAAGCGGGGCATGCCGCTGCCCACCGCCTGCTGCATGCGGCTGTCCATGCGCGCCACATTGCCCATGCCGCCGCCAAAGCGCACGGCATCGGCCGTGACCACACCCCGGTAGCCGCTCTGGTTGGTGAGCATCACGCAGTTGTCATGCGGATTGTCGGCAGCAAAGTCAAACGTGCCCAGATACACCCACGTGCCGCCTCCCATCTGCTGGTTCACACGGAAGAGGGTGTTCACCCCGCGGTGGCGCACCGTGTAGAGGGCGTCGCTGACGCTGGCGGGCAGGGTCTTGTAGGACACATACACGGCATACATGCCTGCCTGCGGGAGCGAGGGTGTCCACAGGATGGAGCTCAGGTCGCGCTTGCCGTTCTGTGCCTCGGCCACACGGGCGGAACCCTCCTCAAAGGGATTCTGCCCATCGAAATACCATTGGCGCAGATGGGCAAAGCCCATGCCTGCCTCCTGCCAGCCATAGCGGCCGTCGGTTTCGGTGTAGAGGCCGTCGGTTTGGGGCGTGTCGTTGTCCACCACGCATTCAAAGCGGTTCCAGTCGCGCTCCCTGGGCGACACCACCACCGCCCCCGCCCGTTCGAGCATGGGCATGAGATAGGGCACCACGATGGTTTGTGTGAACAGGTCCTCGTTGGTGCAGAACAGATTGGGGCGCTGCCATATCCACTCCTGCTTCTTGTGGCTGAAATAGCGGCCGTGGCTGGCCCACACACACAAGTGGCGTCCCTGCAGGCCCTGGCTCACCTTGTAGGGCAGGCTCATGGGTGTCACCCAGGGATTGCCCTTGTAGAGGTTCTTGCGCGGATAGTAGCGCAAGGAATCGTGGTGGAGGGCCAGGGAGATGGGGACAAGGCGCTCGATGGGTTTGCCCAGGGCATAGATGGTGAGCGTCCAGCTCTGGTAGGCAGGCGGAAGCAGGGCGCGCACGTCGGCATAGACCTGCTCCGTGAGTGCGGGCGTGAACGGCTGGCTCACGAAGCCTTCGTTCACATACACCCCCACCTGACGGGATGCCTCGTCCACCCTCACCTCGGTAATGGCTATCTTGTCCTTGCTGGTATAGTTAGGGTTGGAATAGTTCTTGAAATAAGGTGTCAGGGCAGTCTTTATCTTGGCAACCTGCGCATGGGCGTATTGCGGCACCGGACAAGCCAGCACACACAACAGCATCATCCTGACAATAGCGCTGCCTATTGTTGTGCATAAGCAGCTGGTACGACTGTTTGTCATAATGCGAATCTCTTGGGATGCTTCCCCTTGAATTTCCTGTAATACTGTTTTATTTCGTGCATGTCGGCCTCCACATCGCCCGTGGGATGGAACGTCCTTGTGCACACAATCCTTTTCCTTTCATAGTCAAGCCCGTACAGCAGGATGGGAATCCCGCTCTTGAGGGCTATGTAATAGAAGCCCTTCTTCCATTCGGCATTGGCCTTGCGCGTGCCCTCAGGCGTGATGCACAGACGGAAAGAGGAGGCCTGACGGGCCTGGCGGGCAATGAGGTCGGTGGTGTGGAGGCGCTTGTCGCGATACACAGGGATGCCGCCGAGCCAGCGCATGACAGGACCCACCGGCCAGAAGAACCAGTCCTTCTTGATGAGGAAACTGCTCTTCAGGCCCTCGGCCCTGCTGTAGAGGATGCCCATGACGAAATCCCAGTTGCTGGTGTGGGGTGCCAGGGCGATGATGCATTTCCGGGGCACGTCCTGCGTCACCTGGAGCTGGTAGCCCATCCACCGGTACAGCACTATGGACGAGAGTCTTCCTATCATGCCAATGAGCTGATTTGGGCGACTATGTCGTTGGCCTGGCTCACAAGGTCGTTCCTGAACTTGCGGAAGAACAGCCTTGTCTGTCTGCTGTCCACATGGCTAAGGCGCGAAATATACTCGTTGTGCATGATGAAAATGCTGTCAATCAGGTTGTTTATATCGTCGTCCGACACATTCGTCTGAGTATGCTTCAGCCACAGGCATTCTGCCAAGAGTTCACTGGTCATGAACCTGATGTTTTTTTTCAATTCCCTTCTCTTCATAAAACGTTGTATTTCTATTTTTTGTTATTTTGGTTTCCTCCGGCCAGCCTTGGGCAAAGCCGAATTGTGTTCAAAATTAGGATTTTTTTTCCTGACTGACAACTTTTCGGGAGAAAAAATGCTCACAAACGCATATTTTTCGTGTTTTCCTTCAAGAATTGTCCGCATTTTCGTACATTTGCACATATTTTTTAAAGTAAAGAAGAAAAATCATCACAGATTCAAACAAAAAAAAGGAAAACAGAATTATGAAGAAAAGTGCATTGCAAGTGGCCCGCGCGGCCTATCAGCCCAAGTTGCCCCAGGCACTCCAGGGTGCCGTGAAGGCTGTGGCAGGAGCTGCCACACAGAGCGTAGGCAACCAGGAAGAGATCAAGGCCATGTTCCCCAACACCTATGGCATGCCCGTCATCACCTTCGAAGAGGGCGAGGCACAGGCCATCGAGCCCTTCAACGTGGGCATCATCCTCTCCGGCGGACAGGCTCCCGGCGGACACAACGTGATCAGCGGCCTCTATGACGGCGTGAAGAGCCTCAACCCCCAATGCAAGCTCTACGGCTTCCTGATGGGCCCCGGCGGATTGGTTGACCACAAGTATGTGGAATTCACCGACGAATTCATCGACGAATACCGCAACACCGGCGGTTTCGACATCATCGGCTCCGGACGCACCAAGCTCGAGAAGGAAGCCCAGTTCGAGAGCGGCATCCAGATTCTGCGCCAGCTGGGCATCAAGGCCCTGGTGATCATCGGCGGCGACGACTCCAACACCAACGCCTGCGTGCTGGCCGAATACTATGCCGCCAAGAACTATGGCGTGCAGGTGATCGGATGCCCCAAGACCATCGACGGCGACCTGAAGAACGAGCAGATTGAAACCAGCTTCGGCTTTGACACCGCCTGCAAGACCTATAGCGAACTCATCGGCAACATCCAGCGCGACTGCAACAGCGCCCGCAAATACTGGCATTTCATCAAGCTCATGGGACGCTCGGCCAGCCACATCGCCCTGGAATGCGCACTCCAGACACAACCCAATGCCTGCCTCATCTCGGAAGAGGTGGAGCAGAAGGAGATGTCGCTCGACGACGTGGTGACCTATCTGGCACAGATCGTGGCCGACCGTGCCGCCAACGGCGACAACTTCGGCACCGTGCTCATCCCCGAAGGGCTCATCGAGTTCATCCCCGCCATCAAGAAACTGATTGCAGAACTCAACGAGGTGCTCACCGACCCCGCTACGGGCGAATCGCGTGAGTTTGCCGGCGCAGAGGAGCAGATTGCCTTCGTGAAGGGCAACATCGCACCCGAGAACCTGGCCATCCTCAACTCGCTGCCCGCCGACGTGGCACGCCAGCTCTGCCTGGATCGCGACCCCCACGGAAACGTGCAGGTGTCACTCATCGAAACCGAGAAGCTGCTCAGCCGCATGGTTGCCACCAAGCTGGCCGGATGGAAGAAGGAAGGCAAGTATGCAGGCAAGTTCTCCGCCCAGCACCACTTCTTCGGATACGAAGGACGCTGCGCCGCCCCCTCCAACTATGATGCCGACTACTGCTACAGCCTTGGCTACAACGCCAGCCGCCTGATTGCAGCCGGAAAGACCGGCTACATGTCGATCATCAAGAACACCACGGCCCCCGCAGCACAATGGATTGCCGGCGGTGTGCCCATCACCATGATGATGAACATGGAGCGCAGGAACGGTGCCATGAAGCCCGTTATCCGCAAGGCACTTGTGGAGCTCGACGGCGCTCCCTTCCGCTACTTTGCCGAGCATCGCGAGGAGTGGGCAAAGACCACTTCCTACGTATACCCCGGCCCCATCCAGTACTGGGGTCCCACAGAAGTGTGTGACCAATGCACCAAGACACTGGCCCTGGAGCAGAACTAA
>JAEDIG010000058.1 GCA_016292545.1 Bacteroidaceae bacterium | reverse complement strand
CTCTATTATGCAGCCATGGTGAATGCGGGCATCCGCGGCACATCGGCCAAGCTCAATACCGACCTCGATCTGGAGGGTGTAGTGGTTACACCTATCGGTACCAACGAGAATCCCTTCAACGGCAAGTTTGATGGCCAGGCCCATACCATCAGCAACCTCCACATGGAGAGTGCCGAGGCCGTGGGTTATGGTCTCTTTGGCTGGATTGTTCCGCCTGCAACCATCGAGAACCTGCGTCTGGATGCCAACTGCTTCATCAGCGGCGAGCATTTCGTGGGTATGATTGGTTCCAGCAAGAGCGGCTATACGGGCGACATCTACATGAACCAGCTGGCCAACGAAGGCAACGTGACAGCCGTCAACCAGAATGCCGGTGGTATCATCGGTTGCTGTGAAGGCGGTTCGGCCACCTTCCACATCAACAACTGCTACACCACAGGTACCATCACTGGTGGCAATGAATCCGGAGCCATCAGTGGATGGATTAATGGTACAGGTATTGTCACCGACAGCTGGTCGATCGCCACTGTTACCGGCACAGCGGACAACGACAACTACTTTGCCCGTCCTGCTGCTGCCACCTACAACAACTGCTACTGCCTCAATGGCACGCAGGCCAACCGCATTGCAGAGGGTGACCTGGCCAGCGGTGCGCTCACCTACAAGCTCAATGGCAAGCGCTTCAAGGATGTGGCATGGACACAGATTCTGGGTGTGGACGAGATGCCTCAGCTCTGGGGTTCAAACGACGGTGTCGTCTATTATGTAAACGGTGAGTACACCAACACCCGTCCCGACATGTTTGCCCGTGCATACGCCTACAACATCATCAGCCGTTCTCACGCCGACCGCGTAGACATCGGCTATGCGCTGAACGCACCTGCCAAGAGTGCCGAAATCCGCTTCTATAACGGCAACGACCTCGTGTACACGCATCCGCTCAGTGCAGCCGACCTCACCGCCGGCAACCATGCCGTAAGTGTGGACAATGCCAACCTGCCCGCAGATGCAACGCTCCGCTTCGACATCCGCACCGAGTTTGTACCCGTAGACAAGGTTTATCCTATCGGTGACGCCGTGAAGGCCTACAAGCCTCTGGGCATTGCCGTGAACGACTGTCCTGACAGCCCTGCCTTCGGTAACCTCTATATGGGCGAATCCGTAATGGACCATGGCACCGACACTGGTTACATCTCTGACAGCAAGCCTGCTGGTGTCTTCGCCTTCGATCCTCTGCTGCAGAGCATCGATGCTGCCGACGGCACACCCGGCTTCACCGGCGGTGTTGACCTCAGCCAGGAGGGTCCGCAGATTACCAGTGCTTATCCTGCCTTCGGTCCCAAGACCGTACGCGTAAGCAACGACGGCCGCCTCTTCGTGGGCCTCACCAACGGACGCACCTCCAGCCCCATCTGGGAGATTGACCAGCAGAACCTGGATGCTCCCTGGACACCTGTCTTCACGGGTGGTCAGGTGGACGCCGAAACAGGTATTACCTACGTGGACGGTCAGGAGCAGAGCCGCATGATGGTAAGCTTCGACACCTACGGAAGCGGTGACAACCTGGTACTCTACACCCTCGCAGCCCAGCGCAGCGACGGCAACTTCAACTACTCCGACTATGTAGCCAACACCTACAACCTGGGTAGCAAGGACAGCTGGAACACGGTTCCCAGCAGCCAGATTGATGCCCTCACAGGCCAGTACACCATCAGTCCTCAGCCTGTGAACATCGTCTCCGACCGTCAGGGTGGCCTCTGGTACATCCAGTATCGCTCTACTCCCAACGAGGTGCAGCCCGCTATCAAGCACTACAATGCTGAAGGCGTGGAGGACTACAGCGATGTAAACACCTCTACTTACGGTGGCGCCATGGCCATTTCCCGCGATGGTGGCTACATTGCCTTCCCCACCGCTGCCAAGACCGTGACCATCTATGAGGTCAACTATGTGCCCATGGCCAATGGCCGCATCTACCTCAACCCGATGATTTCTCTTCAGATGACAGAGGGCGACCAGATTATGGCACTGGCCTTCGACTACGCACTCAACCTGTTTGCAGCCTCCGGCTACAGCCACACCATGTCGCAGTACACGTTGCCCGCCATTATGGGCACCGAGGCCGTGGTTCCTGCACCAGGTGCAGCAGCCTTCACGGTGGGCACCGAAACCGGCATTGAGAACATCACAGCCGAGCAGATTGCCGGCAGCAGCGTATACAGCCTCGACGGCAAACTTGTTCGCAAGAACGGCAACGTCAAGGGTCTGCGTGGCATCTATGTGGTCAACGGACGCAAGTGTCTGATTCAGGAATAAGAACTGACCACATTCCGATATAGAAAAAAAGGGGGGCGGCTTTCTGGGTCGTCCCCCTTCGGTTAGCAGACATCGAGTCTGCTTTTTGTGAATTTATGGCCGTAGGCAGCATTTTGTTCGATTATTTGATTAGCAAGATTCATTGGACTTTTCATGCTTATAGTAGGAGGATTATGTGCTTACGATGAATATGGCCTTTTTTACCTCTTCTCAGATTCGCCCGAACGGCAACAAACTTTTTCTTCTTCGTCCCGACGGTCAAATAGAAGGGTCAAAAAAAGTAAAAACAATTGATGTTTTCTGGCTTGGCAGGTGTGAAACTGCCCGCACGATGGCGCGTTAACACCTTATCCTGAAATAATCATTATAAACTTGAGAGATATGGGCTTTCCTACACAATCCCGTTAGGATGGCCGAACGCTTAGAGGAAAAAAAGCGATGCACCGGCAATGGCTATCAAGGCACCTGCCACTTCGCGCGGCTTGACGGGTGTGCCGAAAAAGAGATGTGAGGGCCACAGGATGAAGACGGGGGTGAGCGACATGAGCGTCTGTGCCACACCGGCCGAGGTGAGGTGGACGGCATGAAGACTGAGGCTCACGCCAAAGAGCGGACCCAGAAGTATGGCTCCCAGCGCCGACAGGCCGGCTTTGCGGTCGGTCCATGCAGAGGCGAGCTGGCGGGTGCGCCCCTGCCACATGAGCATCAGCCCGAAGCCCAGCAGCCCCATGAGGGCACGCATCATGGTGGCGGCAAAGGGAAGCATCATCTCCATGCTGGCGGCATCAGGGGGAAGGAGGCTTTCGTAGCATTGGAGGCCCGACTTGCTCAGCACCAGTCCCACGCCTTGTCCCATGCCGGCTCCCAGTCCCAGCAGAATGCCCTTGGCAGGCAGGCGCACACGGCGGTGGCCCTTTTCATCGCGCCCGCAGATGGAAAGGCTTATGCCCGAGATGGTGACAATCATGCCCAGCAGGGCCAGCCACGACATGCCTTCGCCCAGAATCAGCCATGAGGAGAGGGCGGCAAACGGTCCGGCCAGCGTCATGAACAACTGCCCGAAACGGCTGCCTATGAGCAGATAGCTGCCAAAGAGGCAATAGTCGCCAAACACGAATCCCATGAATCCGCTTGCCAGCATCCATGCCCACACGCGGGCATCGGCATATTGCGGCCAGGGACTGCCCGACACGAACCACAGCATGCCCATGATGGCCGCAACGGTCACCACCATGCGCCAAACGTTGAGCGGCAGGGCACCCATGCGCCGGCTGGCCATCTCGGCAAAGATGGCCGTGAAGGTCCACATCACGGCTACCGTGAGCGACAGCAACTCGCCTGTGAGCATCAGTCGGGATAATGGAGGTTGGCCGGAGTGGCCTGCATCAGCACCTCAAGGTATTTCCTGGATTCCCATCGGGCCATGGGGAGGTCGTGGAGCAGATGGTTGCCGCAGTCGCGTGAGGCTGTGCCCGGCACTTCGCCCTCAAATGTGGCGATGAAGCGGAAGGTTTCCTGCATGAGGGAGAGTATGTCTGCGGAATCGTAGTGTCCGCGGATGAGCAGGTAATTGCCCGTGAGGCACCCCATGGGACCCCAGTATACGATGCGGTCTTTCCATTCGGGATGGTTGCGCAGATAGGTGGCAGCCAGATGCTCGATGGTGTGCAGGGCTCCTGGATGGACGGCTGGTTCGCGGTTGGGGGCTTTCATGCGGATGTCGAAGGTGGTCACCTCCTCGTTGCCCACGTTGTCGCGCCGGCTCACGTAGATGCCGGGCAGCAGCTTGTCGTGGTTGATGGTGAAGCTGGGTATTTTTTCCATAATATATAATAAATACAATATTTATTAAACAGGGCTTATTAAACAGTGGCTGGCCGGGGCTAGAGGGAAGACAGGAAGGTGCGGGTCACGCTGAAACTCTTGTCGGCCATGGTCTGCCAGAAATTGAGGTATTGCTGGAAATGGCCTTCCGCTCCCGGTGTGTCGCTGATGATGCGGAAACTTACGAACGGCACGGCGTAGAGATAGCAGGCCTGTGCGATGGCTGCGCTTTCCATGTCCACGGCCAGGGCATCGGGATGGGCCTGCTTGAGTGCCTGCTGTTCGCTGCGGTCGGTGATGAAGCGGTCGCCGGTGAGGATGAGGCCGGGCACGATGCGCACATCGGCTTCCATGGAGCCGGCTTTGCGGAGCAGTTCGGGGTCGCCTTCGAAGCGTGTGGGCAGTCCTTGCACCTGTCCGGGGTCGCATCCGTCGCCGCACCACACGTCGTGGTGGCAGGTGTGGGCACCCACTACTACGTCCATCACCCGCAGGCGGCTGTCTATTCCCCCTGCCACTCCTGTGCTCACCACACAGGAGGGCTGGTAGTGCAGGATCAGGTCCACCACGCCTGCGGTAGCGTTCACTTTTCCGATGCCGCACTGGAGCAGCACGATGCGGCCAGAGCCCAGCCGGCCGATGGAATAGGTGTGAGGGCCATGCTTTTCCTCCCGGACCTCCGAGAGCATGGCCAGAATCTGCCTATGTTCTACCGACATGGCAGTAAGGATGGCTATTGTCTTGTTCATTGTGGTGCAAAGTTATGGCCTTTTGCGAAATAATCCAAATTTTGCAACGCCATTGCACAAAAAAAGTCGTAATTTTGCATTCGCTAACCAACCAAATGTGTGTATGGATTACATTTTATCCGTGGTGAGGGATACGGCTTCCCTTTTTCTTGAGATGTCGCCATTCCTGTTGCTGGGTTTCCTGCTGGCGGGAATCCTGCATGCCTTTGTTCCCAGCCAGTTGTATGCCAGGTATCTCTCGGCCGACAACCTGCGTAGTGTGGTGATGGCTGCCCTGTTGGGCATTCCGTTGCCCTTGTGCTCGTGTGGCGTGATTCCCACGGCCATGAGCTTGCGGCGTGAAGGTGCGTCGAGGAGCGCCACGGTGTCCTTTCTCATAGCCACTCCCCAAACGGGGGTGGACAGCATCATGGCCACCTATAGCCTTATGGGTCTTCCCTTTGCCGTGGTGCGCCCGCTTGCGGCCTTGCTCACGGCCTTGTGGGGCGGTTTCCTCACGACCCGTGTGTCTGATGGATGCAGCGAGGCCGCTTCCGCTCCTGCTGCCTGTGTGGCGGCTGATGCTCCGCTGCGGCCCACGCTGGGGCAGCGCATGGCCGATGCAATGCGTTTTGCTTTTGTGGAGATGATGGAGGACATCGGCAAGTGGTTGGTGGTGGGCCTGCTGGTGGCCGGACTTATCACGGCTCTTGTGCCTGAGTCGCTGTTTGCCGTCTTTCGCGACAACACGCTCATGAGCATCCTGTTTGTGCTGGTGTTCAGCATGCCGATGTACCTGTGTGCCACGGGCAGCATACCCATAGCCGTGGCCCTGATGATGAAGGGCATTACGCCCGGGGCGGCTCTGGTGCTGCTGATGGCAGGTCCGGCATGCAATGTGGCCAGCATCCTGGTGATTGGCAAGGTGATGGGGCGGCGCACGCTGTGGGCCTATCTCGCGGCCATCGTGACGGGTGCCGTGGCTTTTGCCTTGGGCATGGACTGGCTGTTGCCCCGCGAGTGGTTTGCGGAGCGGCTGCAGGGGGGAGGCTGCTGTGGAGAAGGGGGAGGAGAATGGTGGCACCTGGCGGCTGGCGCATTGCTGCTGTTGCTGCTCTTCAATGCCCTGGTGGTGAACCGCTTCAGAGGGAAATCGCATGCCCATCATCACCATGCGCATGCCCACGGCCGCACGGTGCTGCAAGTGAAGGGCATGAACTGCAACCATTGTGCCTCCAATGCCTGCAAGGCATTGGAGGGTGTGGCTGGTGTGGATAGGGTAGAGGTGGACCTGGCTTCGGGCACGGCCGTAGTGGAAGGCTGTGTGCCGGACCTTCAGTCGCTCGTGGCGGCCTTGGAGGCGTTGGGCTTTTCGGCTGAACCGAAGGAACAGACCGCCCGATAAGGCGCAGAATCTCGTTTTGCGCCATGAAATGGTTGTTTCAAGTCATGATACGGTCATTCCAAGCCATGAAACGGCCATTTCATGTTGCCTTTTGTTTGCCGGCTAGAGGGGGAAGACTGATGAGAACTACTGGACAGAGGCTGTAAGGCCAATAGAACATAAATAGAATAACTGCAATGAATGAAGAGATAATCGGAATGGCCATCAAGGCCCTGGACCAAGAGATTGAGAAGACACCCACGGCACAGTTGCTGAAGGAGCGCGGACGGCTGCGCATGATGATTGGTGACCATGAGGGAGCCTTGGCCGACCTGCAGGCTGCGGCCCGCATTGACCCGCAACTGCTGGCCGGCCTGAACGGACAATTCAAGGGATGAAGCATGCCTGCTAGGAGGGAAACGATGACGTTTTGCGGGATAAACAACAAATGAACGGATGATGGAAATATTGCTATGGGCGCTGTTCCTGGTAATCGCATGGAACTGGTTTATGGGCGGAAAGGACAAATAGACAGATGGTTACCTGGAATCCATCCGGGCAACCATCTGTGATAATGTGAAAAACGGGTGTCGCTACTTGCGATAGCCGCACTTGGGGCATACGCCGTTCTCGTCGAGCGAGATGCCGCAGAGCGGGCAGCGGTCAATCTGCTTGCGGCCGGTGAACTCGGCCGAGGCTGCATTCACACCACTGGTGAATGTAATCTTGGCAATGTTGAGCTTGTCCTTCAGCAGGTCGTAGACAATCTTTATCATGCCCTCTACGGTCATGGTCTCCTTGGTCACCACCAGACGGCAGTCGGGATATGCCTGTGCAAGTTCGGTCTTGAAGGCTTCGCCCTTCATGGTGTTGCGCGGATGTCCGTCCTTCAGGCCAGTCTTCTCGTATACGTCGAGGATGGCGGGAAGCAGCGGGTCGTCCTGACGCAGGACAAGTGCGTGGTCGAAGTTCTTCAATACGTCCCATGCCACCTTCTGGATTTCGTTGCAGGGATAAACCATATTGACGCCCTCGTTGATGGAGTCTTCAACCTCGATGGTGAGGACACCCGTGTGGCCGTGGAGATACTGGGCCTCGCCCTGGAAGCCGTAGAATCTGTGTGCATACTGCAGGTCGAATGTTGTGATACTTCTCATAATTTTCTCCTTTCAATTTTAAGGTGGTTAATACGTTTGTTTTCTTTTCTCGATGCAAAGTTATGAAAAAGCCGTCATTGATGCAAACTGAATTTCTCTATCATTGTATAGAAGAAATCTATTTTTCGTTTTTTAACCATTCATTATATCTTCAGTAACTGTTCTCCAAAGAGAGGCATATTTCCATATCCGTGGTTACATCGGGCCACCTGTGTGACGGGATTCACACCCCAATATGAGATTTTTTTTAATAAAAATATTGCAAAATCCTTTGCGGTTTTCAGAAAAAGCGCTAATTTTGCATCAAAATGATACAATAAACAACAAAAACGGAATAATATGTTGCACCTGACAGGTACTTATTTTAACGGCTTCTATTATTACTTTTACTTTAGCAGATGAAGTGAAGCGGGTCGTTGTGTACATGTTGGAATAGAAAACGAACATACAGTAGAAAGGCATAGGGGTCCCGCTTCCACACGAAGCGGGATTTTCTTTTTTGCAGGACAGAGAGAATACATACAATAATTAATATATATATAAAGAGCGAAAGAAACGAAAAATGTTACGAGTTGCGATACAAGGCATAAAGGGCAGTTTCCACGACATTGCCGCCCACCGCTACTTTGAGGGAGAGGAGATAGAACTCATCTGCTGCGACACGTTTGAGGAAGTGTTTGCAGCAGTGGAAGCCGACGACACGGTGTTGGCCATGGTGGCTATCGAAAACACGATTGCCGGCAGCCTGCTCCACAACTATGAACTGCTGCGCGAGAGCGGGCTCACCATTGTGGGCGAGCACAAACTGCGCATCAGCCACAGCATCATGTGCCTGCCCGACGACTACTGGGCCGACATTCAGGAGGTGAACTCCCACCCTGTGGCCTTGATGCAATGCCGCGAATTCCTGGCCCACCACAACATGCTGAAGGTGGTGGAGGTGGCCGACACCGCCGGTGCGGCAGCCGACATCAGCAGGAGGCAACTCCACGGACATGCCGCCATCTGCCACAAGGACGCAGCACAAATCTATGGCATGAAGGTGTTGCAGGAAGGCATCGAGACGAACAAGCACAATTTCACCCGCTTCCTTGTGCTGTGTAGCGGACGCAAGGCGGGCGCGATGCGCGATGTGCACACCACCAACAAGGCCAGCCTTGTGTTCACCCTTCCCCATGAGGAGGGAAGCCTGAGCGCCATCCTGAGCATCCTGTCATACTACAAGCTGAATCTCACCAAGATACAGTCGCTCCCCATCATCGGGAAGGAATGGCAGTACATGTTCTACACCGATGTGTGCTTCACCGACTACACCCACTATCATCAGGCCGTGAATGCCATCACGCCCCTTACCCAAGAACTCAAACTATTAGGAGAATACGTAAATGGAAAACAAAGCATTTGACATACGGCCGGCCGAACGTCTGGCATCGGTCAACGAATACTATTTCAGCCGCAAGGGAAAGGAGGTGGCCCGCCTCAATGCCCAGGGCAAGGACATCATCAGCCTGGCCATCGGCAGCCCCGACATGCCCCCCAGTCCCCGCACTGTGGAGACGCTCTGCCAGGAAGCCATGAAACCATCTTCCCATGGCTATCAGCCCACGGTGGGCATTCCCGAACTGAGGCAGGCAATGGCCGGATTCTATGACCGCTGGTATGGCGTGCAGCTCGACCCCGCCACCGAGATACAGCCGCTCATCGGCTCCAAGGAGGGCATCCTGCACATTACGCTGGCCTTCGTGAACCCTGGCGAGGAGGTGCTGGTGCCCAATCCCGGCTATCCCACCTACACCAGCCTGAGCACCCTGCTGGGCGCCAAGGTGAGGTATTACGACCTGAAACCCGAAAACGGCTGGCAGCCCGACTTTGAGACCATTGAGCAGATGGACCTTTCGCGCGTGAGACTGCTGTGGACCAACTATCCCCACATGCCCACCGGTGCCCCTGCCCGCAGGCAGACCTACGAGCGGCTGGTGGCCCTGGCCCGGAAGCACAATCTGGTGGTGGTGAACGACAATCCCTACAGCTTCATCCTCAACAGGGGCGAGAAGCTGAGCATCCTGCAGGTGCCTGGGGCCAAGGACTGCTGCATCGAGCTGAACTCCATGTCGAAGAGCCACAACATGCCGGGGTGGCGTGTGGGCATGCTTTCCACCAACGCCACGTTCGTCGGATGGATCCTGAAGGTGAAGAGCAACATCGACAGCGGCACGTTCAGGGCCATGCAGCTGGCAGCCGCACAGGCATACGCCAACGACGACGAGTGGCACATGCAGGCCAATGTGGCCACCTATACGCGACGCCGCAAACTGGCCGAGCAGATAATGGACACGCTGGGATGCAGCTACGACAGGGAGCAGGTGGGCATGTTCCTGTGGGGACGCATCCCCGAATCCTACAGCGATGCGGAACAGCTCACCGAACGGGTGCTCCACGAGGCCAGGGTGTTCATCACCCCGGGTTTCATCTTCGGGAGCGGAGGCAGACGCTATGTGCGCATCAGCCTGTGTGCCAAGGACGAGAAGATGGAAGAGGCATTGGAGAGAATCAGGAAGGTGTTTGGATAAGAATTATTGGAAATCAAGGAAAAAATAGACAAGCAATATGGATTTTGAACTGAAGAAACTGGGCCTCAATGGCCTGGATGAGAAACGTCCGTTGGTGATTGCAGGTCCCTGCAGTGCCGAGACGGAGGAGCAGGTGATGGACACGGCACGCCAGCTGGCAGCCAAGGGTGTGAAGATATTCCGCGCAGGTGTGTGGAAGCCCCGCACCAAGCCCGGAGGCTTTGAGGGCCACGGCGAGATTGCCCTGCCTTGGCTGCAGCGTGTGAAGCAGGAGCTGGGCATGCTCATTACCACCGAGGTGGCCACTCCCAAGCATGTGGAGGCAGCCTTGTCGGCAGGAGTGGACTTGCTGTGGGTGGGTGCCCGCACCACGGCCAACCCCTTTGCCATGCAGGAACTGGCCGACAGCCTCAAGGGTGTGGATGTGCCGGTGCTGGTGAAGAACCCCGTAAACCCCGACATCGAGTTGTGGATTGGTGCCCTGCAGCGCATCTATGGCGCAGGCATCAAGCGGCTGGGAGCCATCCACCGCGGCTTCAGCAGCGTGGACCAGAAGCTCTATCGCAACGTGCCGCTCTGGCATATTCCCATCGAGCTTCATCGCCGCTATCCCAATCTGCCCATCATCTGCGACCCCAGCCACATAGGTGGACGCCGCGACCTGATAGCCCCTCTCTGCCAGCAGGCCATGGATATGGGCTTCGAGGGCCTTATCGTGGAGAGCCATTGCAATCCCGACTGTGCATGGAGCGATGCCAAGCAGCAGGTGACCCCCGATGTGCTCGACTTCATCCTGGACCGTCTGGTGATTCGCGACAACATCGAGCTCACGGAGTCGCTCAGCAGCCTGCGCAAGCAAATCGACGAGATGGACGACCAGCTGCTCGACCTCCTTACCAAGCGTATGCGTGTAAGCCGCGAGATTGCGAAATACAAGAAGGAACACAACATGGGCGTGGTGCAGACCCAGCGCTATGCCGAAATCCTCGACAAACGGTGCGCCCAGGGAAGCCTGTGCGGCATGAATCCCGACTTTGTGCGCCGCATCTATGAGTTCATCCACGAGGAGAGCGTGCGCCAGCAGATGGAAATCATCAACAAATAAAACCCCCACATACAACCATGCGCATACTTATTCTGGGTGCCGGCAAGATGGGCATCTTTTTCACGGACGTGCTTTCCTTCCAGCACGACTGTGCCGTTTACGAGATTGACCCCAAGCGGATGCGGTTCCTCTACAACACCCAGCGGTTCACGTCGATGGAGGAGATAGAGGAGTTCAGGCCAGAGCTGGTGATCAATGCCGTAACGCTGAAATATACCTTGAGTGTCTTTGAGCAGGTGATTCCCCATCTGCCCAAGGACTGCATCATCAGCGACATCAGTTCGGTGAAGACGGGGTTCAAGGATTTTTATGAACAGACGGGATTGCGCTATGTGAGCACACACCCGATGTTCGGCCCCACCTTTGCCAATCTGGGGCAGCTGAGCACCGAAAACGCCATTGTCATCAACGAGGGCGACTACATGGGCCGCATCTTCTTCCTCGACCTCTACAAGCGCCTGGGGCTCAACGTGCACGAATATTCCTTCGACGAGCACGACGAGGCCATGGCCTACTCCCTGTCCGTGCCTTTTGTGAGCACATTCGTGTTCAGCGCGGTGATGAAGCATCAGGATGCACCGGGCACCACCTTCAAGCGCCATCTCAGGATTGCCAAGGGTGTGCTTTCGGAAGACGACACCCTGCTGCGCGAAATCCTTTTCAATCCGCGCACCAAGTCGCATGTGGAGGACATAAGGGCCGAGCTGAAGACGCTCATCCAAATCATCGACAATCATGACGAGGAGGCCCTCAATGCCTACCTTGTGCGCATACGCGAAAACATAAAGTAGCAAGCAAGTAGCAGCCGGCAGATATCCCTCCCCTTCATTCCATTCCTGAAGGGGAGGGTGGCCGGCTGTTTTCGGCAATTATATCCTTTTGGGCCTTTTTTTTGTGAGAAATCTTTTGTAACTTTGCAGGCGATAAAGGTAATTTGAGTATGAGAACAGAGCATTTGGAATTTATCACCTTCTGCGTGGGTAGCCTGTCGGACGCGCTTCATAAGAGTGCGTCGCAGGTGTATGGTGCCCTGCGCTCGTCGGGAGTGCTGAACGACTATATTGTGCCTTGCTATGATGTGTTGCACACGTTCAGCAAGGATTATCTTGTGGAGGAACTGACGGAAGTGTTAAAGGAAAGGGGGGTGCAGGTATGACTGAGATACGAAACGCCGAATCATCAGTTGTGCATCCTAAACGGTCAGATGCTTGACCGCCATCTTCATTTTATCAAGGCAGAAATGGTTTAGACGATGGAAGCGAATAAGACGATACTTCAAATGAAATATGCAAGGATTGTAAATCTCTTTGCGAAGCTTTTCTTGCACCTCCGCTGTCAAGAACGTACAATTTGCACAAAAAAATGCTGTTTGTTTGTAGCAAACAGGGAGGATGCAGCGTCTAATGTGCAGAAAATGTAGAATACACGGAAAAAGAAAATGGAAAACTCAGAACAATGGTTCACCGGGATCGTGAATGCGAACAAAAGCATCATCTACACGGTCTGCTACATGTTCTCCAACGACGAGGACGAGGTGGCCGACCTGTTTCAGGAGGTGCTGATACGGATGTGGCGTGGACTGCCTTCGTTCAGGGAAGACAGCGATGTGAGGACATGGATCTACCGCGTGGCGCTCAATGCCTGTATCAGCATTGACAGGAAGAAGAAACGACGCCGGAAGGCAAGGCTCACCATGGACATCAACCTTTTTGCCGACAGCGACAAGGAGACGGAGCAGGTGATGATGCTTCACCAGCGCATCAGCAGGCTGCTGCCGCTCGACCGGGCCATCGTGCTGCTGTGGCTGGAAGACATCAGCTATGAGGAGATAGGCGCCATCATAGGCATCTCGGCCAAATACGTGTCGGTCAGGCTCGTACGCATACGCGAACAGCTGAGGGCAATGCCAGCCGACGGGACAGAGAGAGAAGAGACCAAGCGAACCCCAAAAGCCAACCGGACAAACAATAGGAGATAGAAAATTATGGAGGACAACAGCAGTATGCGTGAACTGGAGCAGATGCGCGAACAGATGCAGATGCTCCGCAATAAGCTCGACAGGCAGGAAATCATCAACGACAAGCTGGTGCGTCGGGCCGTGGAGTCCGGAATGTCGTGGATAAAGCGGTTCGTATATCTTGAATTCTGTATGCTTCCCTTGCTGGCATTGGTCTGGCTGGGCATAAAGTCATTCTTTGGCCTGTCGTGGCCCAACTATGTGTTCATGGTGGTCATGACCGTTGCAGATGCCGTTTGGGACTACCGCATCAATGTGGCATCGCTCAGGATAGAGAGGATGGAGGACGCGAACCTGATGGACACGCTCCACAGCCTTGCACGGATGAAACGGATGCGCGCCCGTTCCTTCTGCATCATGATGCCCTTCCTTGTGGTATGGATCGTGTGGACGGGCATGGAGATGTGGATGAATCCGGCCTGCCGGGGCGGCGGTGAAGACCTCGTCGGGAGTGTGGCCTGCGGCGGCTTCTGGGGCTTCTTTCTGAGCATCCCCCTGGCATTGTTCGCTGCAATCCACATTTACCGCAAGATGCAGCGCACCAACGACGAGCTCATCCGCCAGATCAGCGAACTATCAGACGACAAATAATTTTTAAAAGAAAATTGACAAGAACATGAAAAGGTATTTCAAACCGATTCTCCTTGCCGTAGTCTTCCTTGTGATGCAGGGCCTGGCAGGGATTGTGATGGGAGGTATCCTCCTTTGTGTGAACCCCGACTTCAAGGAGGCCGCACTCTCGGGCTCCCAGGAAGGCGCAATGGGTGCCATGCCTGTGGAATGGACGGCGGCTGCAACCATTGCGGCGGGCATCCTTTCGCTCATCGTGGCCTCTTCCATGAAGCTCATCAGCTGGCCGACAGCCTTCCGGTGGGACCGGCGAAAGGCTTCCGCTGTGTGGCTTCCGACTGTGGCTGCGGTCCTAGGCATCTTTGCCATCAATGTCCTTGAAGAACAGCTGCAACTGGCCAATTGGCTAGAAAACGAATTTGCCGGCATGATGCATTCCACCGTGGGCATCCTCACAATCTGTCTTGTTGCTCCGGTTGTGGAGGAACTGTGTTTTCGTGAGGCCGTCATGGGCGGCCTGCTGAGGAATGGTGTGAAACCATGGATAGCCATCCTCGTGTCGGCTGTCTTGTTCGGGCTGATTCATGTCAATCCCGTTCAGATAGTGGGTGCAGGGCTGATGGGCATCATCCTGGGCATCATCTATTACAAGGCCGGCAACATCGTGCTTGCCACCGCCCTCCACGTCCTCAATAATTCGGTGGCCACCTTCACGGCATTCGCCTTCGGAATGGATGCAACGCTCACCGATGGCATAGGAAGTGCAGTTGTCGTTTCGGCTGCCGGCCTTTTAAGCGCAGCATGCAGCATCGCCCTGTTCGCTCGCTATTGGCGGCACAGCTAACGGAACCCCTTTTCTGGAGAAGATATACTTACCTTGCCGGAGCAGTAGTACTTACTTTGCCGATGAAGTATATCTTCTCTGGAAATAGACTATGATTTACTTTCCAAACTCCACAGGTCATACATCGAACAGTTACAACAGTCACACATTTTTTTATCATCACTTAGGGACTGTAAATAATTCAACTTTCGCAAGTTCAAATGAATTGTGTATCAGCAGTGATTGTTTGTTCTGAAAGGTAGGGTGTTCAAAATATCTGTTTCAGACAAGGCCATTTTGGCAATCAATATTCTCCTGTTTTCCACGCCCCGAAGGGGCAAAAGCCATCAGCCCAGGGCAGAGCGAAGCGGCACC
>JAEDIG010000057.1 GCA_016292545.1 Bacteroidaceae bacterium | reverse complement strand
TCATCACATAAAGCCTATCCTCCTCAAAGCGCATACGATGAAGTGTCTCGATGCGTTCGTTCACCGTCTCCTGCATCGTGTCGCAATCCCGGAACATCTGCTCCACAAGGTCTGCCACTCGTCTGCAAGTGGCCATCAGGGAAGCACTACCCTGCATGGAACCGATGTCCTCCCGGAGGCTCTGCAGCATGGGCTGCCATGCCGGGAACTCTTCACCGTCGCCATACGAAGACATGAGCCTGCTGCCCTGCTCCATCGCGGACATAAGCTGCAGATAGAGCTGCTGCGCATTGGAATCGCCATGAATCTTCTTCCACACCACCAGTTGGAAAAAAAGCAACAGCAACACGATGGAGAAGAAAACCGACAGGGCATAGATGAAAACTGTATTGCTCTGCAAACGCTCCATCTGCTTGCAATAAGCCGGAAGGGAATCATCAGCTGTATAAAGCTGATGGAGCCGCACACATTCGGCATTGCTGCGCCGGTAGTTGTCCCACTGCCTCATGGCCAAAGAGGAAATGGCCATCTGGTTGAGCAGGTAAATGGCATACGAGGTGTCGACGGGAACCGGCATGCACGTGAGTTCCTTCCGTGCATAGTCATACACATCCTGATAGCGGTTCTCCGCACTGGCACGACTGATACTATCAGACTGTGCAAACGTTTTTCCACGTCCCATAAAGGCCGAGGCCTGCAGAAAACCGCACACCATACACAACACGGCCAGCATTCTGGGCAGGCGGAACCAGAAACGCGATCCCTTTCCTTCTGTGCTTTGCACACCAAAGTCGCATGTCTGGAATCGATCGGATGTCTTTCGGTACTTGGCTATGATACCTTTGCAGTTCATGATGCCAAAGCCAAAGCCCTTACCCAGTTTGGAAGAACCTATACGCATGGGATCGTAGTACTTGCTTTCCATGAGTTGCGACATATCCTGGGCCGACAGCCCTACACCCGTGTCGGAAATGGAGATTTCCACATACGTGTCAGTGACATCGGCATACAGGCGCACCATTCCCCCCGCCATCGTGAACTTGCGGGCATTCTCCATGAGGGTGTTGATCATGAAAAGTGTGAGTGCCTTGTCGGCCTTCACCACAGCATCGGTGGGCAGCACGCTGAGTGTGATTCCGTGCTGCACAAACGCTGGCTGTGAGGACTGGATAATCTGGAACAGTGGTTGCAGGCTGAACGACGTGATGTTCAATCGCAACTGCCCTTGGCGCATCTGAATCCAGTGGGTGAGCGCACTGTTGATACGCATAATCTCCTGTGCCAGTTCGTCTACATACTCCAGCCGCATAGAGTCTGTCTGCCCATCGGCCTGCATACGGTCCACCTCTGCTATCATACGGTCAAGCAACGGAAAAATGGAGTACACCATAGACACTTTGGCCTTGCGGTCCACATGACCCTGCTTATACTGGCTCACATGATGCGCACTCACTCCCATTTCCTCATCCAGTCCTTCCAACTGTTGGGCCAGCACCTCCCGCGCATTGCCAAAAGCATGCTCCAGCTGCCTGTATGCAGCCGACTCATGCGCATGCTCCAGATTGAAGGTTGTCCTGCGCGACTGGCGATGGATGCGGCGGATAAGCAACCACAAAAGCACAGATACCACAGCCACAAGCAAGACAAGAACCGCCAGACTCCGATGGGTATGACTCACCTCACGTTCCAGCTTCATCCTTCGGTTCTCCAGTTCAAAGTCCTGCGTGAAGCGTCCGAGCAGTTCCAGATAGGCCGAACGG
This sequence comes from Bacteroidaceae bacterium, assembly GCA_016292545.1. Taxonomy (GTDB): domain Bacteria; phylum Bacteroidota; class Bacteroidia; order Bacteroidales; family Bacteroidaceae; genus Physcousia. Next base: position 13,567 of record JAEDIG010000057.1, on the reverse strand, counting down.
TTATATTGGCTCTGTTCCTTGTCGCCCAATGCACTGTATGTCATGCTCAAACGCTCGCGAATACCTGCAATCCAGAACGGTACATCCCATGCGCTGCGTTTCTTCTGGTCTTCCACCAAAGACAGGGCATGCGTGAAATGCTGAAGGGCCTCGGCATACTTCTGGTGGGAGAAACAAATCTCACCCAATGTGCGGTAGGCACAAGCCAATTGGAACAAATCCTTGTAAGAGGCAAACAGATGCACCGCATGATCGGCCAGCCGGAAAGAAAGGACAGTATCGGCATCCGTATGGAACAGGGGATGCCAATGTTCGTACTGTCGGGAAAGATAGGTATATGACTTCGGCCGTTGCACACGTATGAGGCTGTCTGCCGATGGTGCATCAAGAAGAGATGCCAATGCCTGAAGCGAATTGGCGTGAAAATACACCGAATTCACCACTTGCGCACGGTTATATGCCCTAAACAAATAGTCAAATTCCTGCAAGGCCACTTCCTCGCGGCTTCCGTTTATCAGGCCGCCACTGCCCAACATATACTGGTAATAAATCCACTGCAACGTATCGGCCTGCAAGGCTGGATCGAGCGAGGTGAGGTTGATTTCCGTAATGGCCTGATTGGTTTGCCCGTAATAATAATAATAGGTACTGGATACGATATGAAACTCGGAACGGGCGTATGTAAGGCGGGCAAACTGCTGGTCGGTGAGTTGCACGTCATCTTCGGCAAGACGGTCGAAACGCATCTGTGCCGCATTCCGATGGAGGAAAAACAGCATGCCCTGGTCTGTACGCTGTGCCACCTTCATATACATCACATCGGCACAGAGCAGTTCTATCTGGTCGCGGCTGTACTCGTAAATCTTATCAAGCACACGCACCGCATCCGTATAGCGCATCTGTTGATAATCTACATACGCCATGTTATTAAGTGCGAAAGCCCAGGCTGAAGAATGGGCCTGGGCATGGCTATATGCCAGCTTTGCATAGTGGAGCGATGAATCTATGTCGGTATAGCGCAGACGAAACGAGTGATGGTTCCAGGCATCCACCTCAGGGTTTGAAGGGGGCGGACTGCAGGCTCCCCACAAAAGCAGGCCGAGCAGGCACATCCATCCAAGAAGTCTTCGAACGAATGAATACTCACCTGCTCCCATATTCTATGAACGCCAAAAGCCATGCAAGGATGCATGTGCACACAAAAACAACTGCAGGCAGCCAAGGGAAAGGAATGGCCGGAAACGAGGGCCGTTCCTCCCTAAAGAAGGCATACCTAACGCACGCCCGCTGGAAAAAGCGATAGAGCAACTTGCCTGCAAACATGCCGAACAGCATACCCACAAGGATGTCGCTGGGGTAATGCACACCCAGATACACACGCGAAAGGCTACACAGGATGGCCCATGCAAAAAGCGTGACCGCAAAGATGCGCCTACGGAAAAGCAGGGAAAGGAAGGTGGCTACACCGAAAGTATTGGCTGCATGACTGGAAAAAAAACCATACATGCCTCCCCGATAGTCATGGATAGGCACCACGATGTGGCTGAGACAGGGCTCATGGGTGGGTCGCAGACGATGGAACAACGGCTTGCACAGGCCGCTGGCAGTCTGGTCGGTGATTGTAACCAGCAAAATCAGCAGGAGAAGAGCCAGTCCGAAACACCTCACCGAACGCTTGTCGGCCAGACACATCAGCAACGAAGCAAAGAAGGGAATCCAGGGCGCAGTCTTGGTTACATACCACATAAACTCGCTCGCCACCGCATTGCCTGCATTGTTGATACATTGCAGCACCTCTACATCCAGTTGATACAGATAATCCATCATCTCGTTCATCCGTTTGCGTTAGATACGTTCAAAAGATTTCTTGGGCACCCAGCCCACCTTGCCGTCAGAGATACGTATCTCGGCCCACTCCTTCATGCTGTCGTCCTGCACATCCAGCCGTGTTCCCTCATGAATCACGAACAGATCGTTTCCGCTGTCCGAGGGCGTGCTCTTGACAGTGACAGACGAAGCTACAATCACACCAGAAGTGCGGTTCTTCACCTTTTCATGCTGCTGATAGGCACACACATTGCCCAAGACTGTCAGCAGGAAGAATATGATGCAGGAATAAAGTCCCATCCTACGAACCGACATGCGGCTTGAGAACAAGAACCAGGCCAGCGTAGCCAAGGCCAGGCCAAAACAAACCAATGCCATAATGGCCCAAGTGTCGGTGGACATGAGATTCACCACATCATGCCAAAGCTGGAACAAGAAGAATTCATGGATGGGTTCAATGCGGTCTATCGTCTTGTCGCGCAGCAACTGCAGGTTGTAAGCGATATCGGCATTGCCCGGATCGAGCAATGTGGCACGCTCATGCCACAGTATGCTGTGAGCAATGTCACCCTTGCGATAATACGCGCATCCAAGGTTATAATATACAACGGCACTCTCTCCCTGTTCGGCCAGTTGGCTGTAGAGCGCAATCGCCTGATCGTACTGCTCATGGGTATAGGCACTGTCGGCCTGGGCCTTTATACTGTCGGTAGACACCTCTGCCTGAGCAAAAGCCGAGATGAGGCAGAGCGTGAGGAATAATATTCTTCTTAACATAGCTTGTATAATTGTCATTTCTTTATCGCGCCATTGAGGCGATTGAGGGCATCAGATGCCTCCTTGTATATTTTCTCCATATTTGCCACGGGGTCACCGGGTGCATAACGGGCAAATTCACACTCGTTCACCACATTGATATAACAATCCACCAACTCTCCGTCCACACCACGCTCAGTGAGTGCCTGTTTCACATTCTCACGTGTAAGATCGGCCATGTGCAGATTGAGTTTGTCTCCTGCATAGCCCAGCAGTGCACGCGACACCTCGTCGTAGAAGGGGCCTGCCTCACCAGCCTTAAGCAGACGAGCTGCATTCTTCAGCCTTCGAGCGGCCTCCTTGCTGGCTTTCTTGTTACGCTGGAAGGCCAGATTGGCATTTTGTTTGGCATAACGCCTGAACGCCAGTGTCAATACGCTGAAGATGAGAAATATAGTCACGTATGAGACAACACACTGCATACTGCCCCAAAAATGACTGTTTGATTGGCGGATTCCGGCCTTTCCCATCTTGATGAAATGGATGTCGCTATCGAGCACCTGCAAGTCCTCACGATCCACAACCGCATGCGAGCTGACGCCTTGCACCTTCTGCACATGCACATGGAAAGAGTCGGTATGCAGGGTCTTGTAGTCACCTTTCTGCGGGTCGAAATAGCAGAACTCTACGGGCTGTACTGCAAAGTCCCCCCCATGACGAGGCACGATGATATAATCATACACCACATTTCCCTTCGCTCCCTGAGCCGTATAGGAGGTCTTGTCATCCACCTTCGGGTCGTACACCTCAAAGTCCTTGGGCAGATCCACCTTGGGTGCCTTCATCAGTTTCATGTTTCCATATCCGCTCACCACCAGTCGCAGAGTGGCTGCATCGTTGGCCTTGATGTCGGAAGGCGTGAGCGACCCGCTGAGTGTATAGTCGCCCACTGCCCCGTTAAAGTTGGCGGGTTTGGGCTGCGGCAACGGCTTCACGTCTATCTCCAATGCAGGAGCCTTGATGGTGCGCTTTACCAGCTGGGTGAGAGAACCTCCACCAAAGAACACATCAAAGGGATCCATGCTGGCATTGTGCACCTCCACTTGTGCCTCAAAGGAAATAGACGGTATCGTGAGCTTGCCTGAACGCTGCGGGAAGATTACATACTGACGCCATACGGTGGTGCCATAGTTGCGCCCGTTCACACGCTCATACTTGAGGCTCATCTGTGCCTTTGAATCAATCTCCTGCACATGGAATCCGTCCAGTTGCGGCATCTCGCCCGCCAACTGCTGTATGTTTACCAGTGTGTAGAGTTTATAGGTGAGCAGCACGGCTTCCTGCTCATAGATTTGGGTCTTAGAGGCAGTGGCCGTAATGTAAAGCTCTTCCGAAGCCTTTACGGGACTCTGCTGCTGAGGCTGATGAATACGGCCCTGCTGTCCCTGCTGGGAACCTTGGGTGTTCTGGGAAGATGCAGGCAAAACCTCTATCGACTGTGCCTTGCTCCTATATGTGTTTCCTCCCACCCGCACGCTGGCAACTGGCAGCTTGAACGTGCCTTCTTCCGTAGCCATCAGCACATACGTAAAGGTGAGGCTGCTCGACGAGGTGGTTTTTCCGTTCACCATCTGGAAATTGCTCTGCTTGCTCGTGCTGGGGCCATACAGTTCATCAAATCCCTGGAACTTGTCCACCTTGAAATCATCCACATCGCTGGTGTTCACCACATAACTTACACGTATCTGGTTTCCCACCTCCGTCTGGGCAGGCGCCTGCAGGCGCACGGTCACTTGTCCCCTTACACAGAGGGAAACAAGACTGAGTAATATAATTAGATATCTATACATATATTATTATATATACACAATATGATTAAAGACTACCACTGTTTTCTGAGTCGCTTCTGCTGGGGTTGTTGCTGGGCCTGGTGTACCTTGTCCTGAGTGTTTTTTTCGTCCTGCATTGCAGCATTTAGCATCTGCTCAGCATTCTCCTTGCTCATCTTGTTGGGATCAGGTTGCTCTTTCTGCTGCTCCTGTTCCTCATTTTGCTGGTCTTGCTTTTGTTGTTGCTGTTCGTCCTTTTTGTTCTTCTCGTCCTGGCCGTTCTCGTCTTCCTGCTGGTTTTGCTGGTCCTGGCCGTTCTGGTTCTTCTTGAGCAGATACAGGCTCAGTGCATAATTGTAGCGGGTGTCGTCCTGAGTAGGGTCGTTCCGAAGTGCCTGCCGGTAACAAGCCACAGCCTGGTCATACTTTTGCGAAGCCTGGCTGATGACTCCCATATTATGGTAAATCTGCGACAAACGCTGCTTGTTCTTTTCCAGCCGGGCTGCCTGCTCATACTCTTTCATTGCATCCTCGGCCTTTCCCTGCATCATCAGCGTATAGCCCAGGTTGTAGTGGGCAATGGCACTGGTATTGTCCACCTCAATAGCCTTCTGGTACTTCACCTGTGCATCCGTAAACATACTGTCGCGCAACAGACGGTTCCCATGACGGATATGGTCGCGGTCGGTCTGGGCAGATGCGGTCAGCACAAAGCCCACCATAAGCAATGGTAGAAGATAAATATGTTTCATCCTGTAATCAGCTTAATGAATTTACGTATGAAATTGGTAGGGGAATTCCTGCGGGCAATGATACACAAGTCCAAAGCCAGCAAGAGCAAACCCACGATAATGAAACCCTGGAACTGCTCGTCGTAAGCACTGAACGACTGGCTCTCCAGCACACTCTTGGACAATTTCTCAAGCTGTTGCGACAGCTTGTTCTGAGCCGAACTGCTGTTGTCCACATAGATATAGGCACCGTTACCCTTTTGGGCAATCTGCTGGCACATTTCCTCATTGAGACGCGACATCACGGTCTGCCCGTCCTCATCCACTATATAGTCAGTGGTGCCAGGCACAGGGATGGGCGCACCCGCCGGATTACCCACACCTAACATATACACGTGAATACCCATCTCGGCTGCAGCCTTGGCGGCTTCTTCTGCTCCGCCCTCGTTGTCTTCTCCATCGGTAATGACAAACACGGCTCGGCTGACATTCTTTTGCTGTGTGAAGCTCTTGGTGGCCAAGTCGATGGCAGTGGCTATGTCGGTACCCTGCACACTCATCATGCTGGGCGATATGGTTTCCAGAAACATCTTGGCACTCACATAGTCGCTGGTAATGGGCAACTGGGTGAATGCCTGTCCGGCAAACACAATCAGGCCCACTTTGTCATCGCTCATCTCGTCCACCATGTTGCTCACGAGCATCTTGGCCTTCTCCAGTCGGTTGGGCTTTACATCCTCTGCCAGCATGGAGTTGCTCACGTCCAGGGCAATGATGCATTCGATACCCTGGCGTTCCTGTTTTTCCACCCGGGTGCCATACTGCGGACGGGCAAGGGCAATGATGAAGGAAAGCAATGCCATTATGGCCAGCCAGAACTTCAGTTCCGGACGCACACGCGATACATCCTCAAACAGTTCATACACCAATGCGGGATCGCCATACCTGCGTATCTTTATCTTGCGCCGGTAGGATGTGTAGTAGCGCACTGCCACCAGCACCACCAGCACCGCGATGAAATATAGATATTGTGGATTCTCAAATCTAAACATACTCACGAAATTTTGTAAAGGGATTCTACATTGTTGAGTCTAGGGCAGCCGCCTGAGTATCGAGTTGTTGAGGAACAACTCCAGAGCAAGGGCTATCACAGCCACCAAGATGAAAGGCATGAATGCCTCGTTTCGCTTCGAATACTGCTTCACATTCATCTTTGTCTTTTCCAACTGGTCGATATTGTGATACACCTCACGCAACTTATCCGTATTGGTGGCCCTATAAAACTCACCTTGCGTAGTGGCTGCAATAGTGGCCAATGTCTTGGAATCAATTTCCACGGGCACATTGATGTATTCCACTCCTCCAGCCACAGGCACAGGATAAGGTGCCGTACCGTTGGTACCCACACCGATGGTGTACACACGAATGCCAAAAGTGTGGGCAATCTCTGCGGCCATAGCCGGACTGATTTGTCCACGGTTGTTCGTACCATCGGTGAGCAGAATTATCACTTTGCTCTTGGCCTTGCTGTCCTTCAGACGGGTTACGGCATTGGCAATACCCATGCCTATGGCCGTACCGTCATCAATGAGTCCACGCTGAGCCATGTCTACACGCATGTTGTGCAACATATTCAGCAACACGGCATGATCCACCGTCATGGGGCACTGCGTATAAGCCTCGCCTGCAAAGAGTGTGAGTCCGATGTTGTCGTTCGGTCTGCCATTGATAAATTCCACGGCCACTTTCTTGGCCGCCTCAATGCGGTTAGGTTTGAGGTCCTCGGCCAGCATGCTCGTACTCACATCCATACACAGCATGATGTCAATGCCCTCCATGCTTTTGTTGCTCCAGCTATTGGTGGTATGCGGACGGGCTAGCGCCAGTACGGCAGCCACCAGGCACACCACACGGCACACGAATGGGATGGGCTGAAGATGCTGACGCCACGACTTTTTCACCCTCCCGAAAGAGCGCAATGTGCTCACGCGCATGGCAGGGGTGGAACGCTGCTGATAAAAGAAATGCCAGATGATATAGACGGGTATCAGCAGGAGCAAAAATAGATATTCGTAATTTGCAAATGTCATAACAATCAAATTATTAAGTCACACACGCGCCACAATATCCATAGCAGCGCAGCCACCGACAGGCAGGAGAAGACCAAAATGACTACACGCATGGCAATCACTTGGTTCTGACGATGATGATCGGTTTCCTTCACGATTTCCGGCTCAGGCTTGGCATTCGGGTCAGGCTCAACCTTTGTCTGGTTGATATATTCCACCGCTGCCACCAGATTTGCATCGTTCTCGTTGTCCTGCGCAATGTATTTGGCAAACTTCACAAGATCGGCCGTGCGGAAAATCTCACGCAGTTCCCCGAGTGCTTCCTCATCGTTTTCCTGCAGCAGACGTTCAATAATCTGGCCGGAAGTCATCTCCAAAGCATTGAATCCATAACGTTCACGGATATAAGTGCGCAAGGCATCGGTCAGCTGGGTGTAATAAGCCTTACCTTCTTCCTGCGTCAGGTTCTTGGTCTGCTTGATCCGTTCAATCTCCTGCATGGCAACCTGGTGGGGCGGCAGTTTTTTCTTTCTGCGTATGATGCGTACAAAAGGCTTCCCCGTACGCATACGTACAGACAGCACATGCGAAGACAGCAACATGAAAATGAGTGCAAAAGACACCCAGAAGATTGCATTCCAGTCGTTCCAGTCGAAAGGCGGCTTCATCACGCCTCGCGGAGGATAGAAACGGTCGGTATGAAGAGTGTCCACATCCATCGTGTACACCTTCAGGGCAAGGCGTGGCGAAGAGTAGCTCTTGCCATCCACCTTCACCTCAAAAGGCGGCAAATAATAGAGCGACGAGTCCCATGCCGTAATCAGATAGCGCTGAACCACCTCCATCCGCTGACCTTCGTTCAGATAAGATGTGTCGGCATGCATGATGTCGAGCACCTCCACATCGGGCACCAGCATCTGTCCTTTCTTTATGTCGGGCATCTCCACCTTCTGCTTGGCATCGAGCGTCACCTTCAGTGTGGCGTATGTCTGCTCGCCTATAAACATCTGCACACTGTCTATCGAGGCGTCAACCTGCACCTGCGCCAAGGCCGCACAGGCGAACAGCATCATAACCAGTGTAAAAACAGAAACTCTTTTCATACGTAAATTATTGATTCATTTAATTTCGTTTGGCAAACAAGCTCATCAGCGCCACCACATAATCGTGGTCCGTGCGGATGCTCACCGCATCCACATTGCTGCGGTTGAAAATATCATGCAGCCGTCTGACATGCTGTTGCCACCACTGCGCGTGGGCCTTTCTCACCGATGCACTGCTGGTGTCTACGATCTTTGTGGTTCCGTCCTCGGCATCCCTCATCTTCAGCAAACCCACATCAGGCAACTCTGCAACCCTTCGGTCATACACCTGAATGGCCACCACATCGTGTTTGCGGTTGGCAATGGTGAGTGCCTGCTGATAGTTATGGCTGTCAATGAAATCACTCATGATGAAAGCCGTGCAGCGGCGTTTGATGGCCTGTGTAAGATACTGCAAGGCATATCCGATGTCTGTGACATTGCTTTGGGGCTTGAACTCCAACAATTCACGTATGATATACAGGATATGTTTTCGTCCCTTCTTGGGGGGGATGAACTTTTCCACATGATCAGAAAAGAATATCACGCCAATCTTGTCATTGTTCTGAATGGCCGAGAAAGCCAGAGTGGCAGCGATTTCTGTCACCATGTCGCGCTTCATCTGTCTGACAGTGCCATAGTTGAGACTTCCGCTCACATCCACAAGCAGCATGACGGTCAGTTCACGTTCTTCCTCAAACACCTTAATATAAGGCTTGTTGAAACGTGCCGTCACATTCCATTCTATGTCGCGTATGTCGTCGCCATACTGGTACTCCCTCACTTCAGAGAATACCATGCCACGGCCTTTGAAAGCACTGTGGTATTCGCCAGCGAATATATTGGTGCTCAGGCCTTTCGACTTGATTTCAATCCGACGGACACGCTTCAATAAATCAGACGATTCCATTTGCATGGCCTATCAGGGTACTTCTACTTTGTTGAGCACATTGTTCACAATCTCGTCGCTAGTCACATTATTAGCCTCTGCTTCATAGGTGAGACCGATGCGATGACGCAGCACATCGTGTGCCACAGCTCTCACATCCTCAGGAATCACATAACCACGACGCTTGATAAACGCGTATGCACGGGCAGCCAAAGCCAAGTTGATGCTGGCACGTGGTGAACCGCCAATCTCTATATATTCCTTGATTTCTTTCAGGCCATATTTCTCGGGATAACGGGTGGAGAACACCACATCGGCAATATACTGTTCAATCTTCTCGTCGATATACACCTGTTTCACCACCTTGCGGGCTTCGATAATCTCCTGAGTACTCATGACGGGACGTACATTCGGTTCGTCCCCGTTAATCTGCTGGCGGATAATCAGTTTTTCTTCCTCAAGACGAGGATAGTCGATAATCACCTTGAGCATAAAACGGTCCACCTGTGCCTCTGGCAAAGGATAGGTTCCTTCCTGCTCAATGGGGTTCTGGGTGGCAAGCACCAGAAAAGGAGAGGGCAATTCAAAGGTGTGCTTGCCAATGGTCACCTGCCGCTCCTGCATGGCTTCGAGCAATGCACTCTGCACCTTGGCCGGGGCACGGTTGATTTCATCTGCCAAAACGAAGTTGGCAAACACAGGCCCCTTTTCCACCTGGAAGCTTTCTTCCTTTTGGCTATAAATCATCGTGCCTATCACATCAGCTGGCAACAAGTCGGGTGTAAACTGGATACGGCTGAATTTTGAGTCCACCAGTTTTGAAAGGGTCTTGATGGCCTTGGTCTTTGCCAAACCCGGCACACCTTCCAGAAGTACATGGCCATCACTGAGGAGGCCAATGAGCAACGACTCAATCAGATGTTTCTGACCTACAATCACTTGGTTCATGCCTGTCACCAGATTGGTGACAAATGCACTCTGACGTTCAATCCGTTCATTCAACTCACGGATATCAATAGAATCTGCCATAATCGATATGTTGTAATATATTTTGTTTCAAAATCGCACAAAATTAGCATATTTCGGAGAGATTACAGCAAGAATTATGCCTAAAAATGGTTATTGGTCTGTTTAAATAAGTTAAATCGCCATTATTGCACCTTTTCCAGCCTTGGAATCTTAATCTTATAGCCAGGCTGAATTACATCCGGATTGGTGAAATTATTGAAGAGGTTGATATACTTCACCCCATCGTAATGACCATAATACTTGCGAGAAATCTTGTACAGGTTGTCACCCACCTTCATCGAATGAACAGTTTTCTGGCCCACGATAAGATATTTGCCGCCAGGCACCTGCGGATACCGTTCTATCTGCTGGGATGAAGCCACTGGCGCGGAAGGCTTGTCGGCACTGGGCAGCGAGTCGGGCACAACAGGAGCAGTGACCTTCAGCGTATCCTTCACTTCTGCCTGCACCGTATCGGAAGATGCTTCCACAACTGACGATGCTGAAAGATTCGCCAATGTGTCTGCATGCTCAGCCTCATCTGCATTGTCCCATTGGCACGGGCATAAGATTCGGTAATAGCCCGCATAATAACTCGTTGTCATCAAAACGAAGGTAATCAATAACCAAGTCCACGTTTTCCGTTTCTTTTGATCATGATTATCACCATTCTCCCCCGATGAAACCGAAGGTTCTTGTCCTACCGGAGTCAGACAATCATCCGTTTTTTTTTCTGTCTCTTCAAGCGGTTCTTCAAGCGGTTCTTCAAGCGGTTCTTCAAGCGGTTCTTCAAGCGGTTCCGGCTGAATGTTCTCCTGCGTTACTGATTCCGGCTCTGCAGCAGGCTCCAGTGGCTCGGAAATTTCTACCACCACCACATCATCTGGACCAGTCCCATCTTTTCGGGCCTCTAGAGCGTCTCGAACATCTTGAGCATCTCGATTATCTCGTTCACCCAGCCCCTCCGGCTCCACATCCTCCTCTTCCGCCACTGGCGCATCCTCGTTATCGGCATCTCCCAAATCCTCCATGGCAGATATATCTGTACCTTCATTGATGATGACTGTCTCAAAATCAATGAAAGGCTTGTTCACTTGGTCGCGCAAGGCAGCGTCAGGAGTAAATGTAACCTTCACATGTCCACCAATGACAATACGCTCTCCCGTATTCACATTGATGCTCTCGCGGTCCTGCACATCAATCAACTTGAATGTGCCAAACCCTTTGACCTTTACAATCTTTTCCTGAATCAGAGAACGGCTTATGACATCAAAAAACGCACGCACAAAGTCTTCCGACTCATTATACGCGATATGAAGTCTCTTAGCCAGCATACTGGACAAGTCTTGAAGATTGTATTTTACATCCATGATTCAAATAGGGTTACATTATATAGGTATACAATAATTAATATAGAGGGTCTTTGTTTACTTCGCATTAGCCTTTTCCTTGAGTATTGGGGCAGGCTTAAAGCTAATCGACATCTTGGGCGGCACCAGCATGCGTTGCTTGGTGGAGGGATTGATAAGCACACGCTCCAGTTTCTTTTTCACGTCAAACGAGCCAAAACCAGAGACTGTAAGTTGGTTGCCTTCCTCCAGCTGGGCACCCATTTCCTGAACCAGGGCATTCACGTATACCGTGGTTTCTTTCGTGGTATATTTCATTTCGCGTGACAGCGCGGCAATAAATTCCTTGTTGCTCATAGCTTATATAGATTGTTTGGTTGATTTCATTGGTGCAGAGGCCACCACATGGCCATACAGGTCAAACTCGTCGGAGGAATCTATATGGACATCATAGAATGTGCCCGTTTCCAGTGGGGCCTGCGCATCGAATGCAATGAGTACCTCCGGGTCCACTTCTGGAGAGTCGAACTCCGTGCGTCCCACATAGTAGTCACCCTCACGTCGGTCCACTATCACGCGCATCTGCTGCCCCACCTTCTGCTGCTGCACATCGGTGGAAATGGCCTGCTGCACACGCATAAGTTTGGACAGGCGCACCTGCTTCACATCCTCGGGAATATCGTCGGCATAATGCTCGGCACTATATGTGCCTTCCTCCTCACTATAGGCAAACGCTCCCATTCGCTCAAAGCGTGCCCACTTCACAAATTCAATCAATTGGTTGAAGCCTTCTTCCGTCTCTCCCGGATGCCCCACCATCAGGGTGGTCCGCAAATGAATGCCCGGCACCTGACGGCGAAGTTCGGTGATGAATTCATAGGTCTGCTCCCTGTTGATATGGCGATGCATGGCATCCAGTACAGGATTGGCAATATGCTGCAAGGCCACATCCATATACTTGCACACGTTCTGCTTCTCGCGCATCACCCGCAGCAGGTCCATCGGGAAATCCACAGGATAGGCATAATGAAGCCTTATCCATTCCACACCGGGAATATCGGCCATAGCCTCCACCAGCTGGGCAATGCGACGTTCCTTGTATAGGTCCATTCCATAATAGGTAAGCTCCTGGGCTATCACCTGGAACTCCTTCACGCCCTGGGCCACCAGCCTCCTCACCTCCTCCAGGATGTCCTCCATGGGACGGCTCACATGGTGGCCGGTGATAATAGGTATGGCACAATACGAGCAATGGCGGTTGCATCCCTCAGATATCTTCAAATAGGCATAATGCGATGGCGTGGTAATTCTCCGCTCATTGGCGTACTGCGGCTGGAAGGCGGATCCCAGCTGTTCCAGAATACCGTTCCAGTCAAACTTTCCGAAGAAACGGTCCACCTCGGGCAGTTCTTCCTTCAGCTCGCGCAGATAACGTTCCGAAAGACAACCCATCACATACAACTGTTTCAGAGAGCCCTCCTGCTTGCGCTTGCCCAGTTCCAGAATCATATTGATACTCTCTTCCTTGGCATCCCCGATGAAACCGCACGTGTTCACAATGGCCACATCGCCTCTGGAACATGCGGGATCATGATTCACTCCACAGCCTTGCAGTTCCAGCTGGCGGATAAGCTTTTCGCTGTCCACCAAGTTCTTGCTGCAACCGAGCGTAAACAGGTCTATCGAATATTTCTTTTGCATTATTGATTGTCTCCAAACAAAGAGTCCACAAACTCGCGACGGTTGAAAGGCTGCAGGTCTTCCATGCCTTCGCCCAAGCCGATATAGCGTACAGGTATCTTGAACTGGTCGCTGATACCCAGCACCACTCCTCCCTTGGCCGACCCGTCGAGCTTGGTGATGGCCATGCTGGTCACCTGGGTGGCAGCAGAGAACTGCTTGGCCTGTTCATAGGCATTCTGCCCAGTGCTTCCGTCGAGCACAAGCATCACGTCGTGGGGGGCATCGGGCATCAGTTTCTGCATCACACGCTTAATCTTGGACAACTCATCCATGAGTCCCTTCTT
>JAEDIG010000056.1 GCA_016292545.1 Bacteroidaceae bacterium | reverse complement strand
TGACTATCTGTTGTACATCGAGGAGGCGGGTCTGATCACCCAGCTCCGTGACCGGACGACTGGTGTGCGTTCGCTGGGGAAGGTGGACAAGGTGTATCTGGAGAATACGAACCTGATCTATGCGCTGGCAAAGGCCGACAATGCGGAGATGGGCAATGTGCGCGAGACGTTCTTCATGAATCAGCTGCGTGTGGCGGACGATCCCGTGACCTCTCCCGTTTCGGACTTCATGGTGGGCGACCGCACTTTCGAGGTGGGTGGCCGCAGCAAGAAACAGAAGCAGATTCGTGGGGTGGAGAATGCCTTTGTGGTGAAGGACGACATCGAATATGGAGCCCTGAACGTGATACCTCTGTGGATGTTCGGGATGATGTATTAGGAGTTCCAGGTGCCCCCCAAGGGGCGCAAGACAGTTTTTTCACCATTCTGCCCTCATTCTCAGTTTTTTGTTGTAAATTTGCATAAAATATGTACAAGTGCGATGAAATATTCATTGATAATCCCCGTGTTTAACCGCCCCGACGAGGTGGAAGAACTGCTGCAGAGCCTCACCCTGCAAACCTTCACCGACATGGAGGTTGTGGTGGTGGAAGACGGTTCGTCCATCCCATGCGAGGATGTGGTGAAACGATATGCCAGAAAACTGGACGTCAAATACTTCAAGAAGCCCAACTCCGGCCCAGGCCCATCACGCAACTACGGAGCGGCCCACAGTCAGGGAGAATTCCTTATCATACTGGACAGCGACGTTGTGCTGCCACCGGGCTATCTGGCAGCAGTGGATGAAGAACTGCAAAAGGCACCCTGCGACGCCTTTGGCGGCCCCGACCGTGCCCATGCCTCCTTCACGCCCGTGCAGAAAGCCATCAACTACAGCATGACCTCGTTCTTCACCACCGGCGGCATCCGTGGCGGCAGAAAGCAGATGGACAAGAAATTCTATCCGCGCTCGTTCAACATGGGCATACGCGCCAGCCTCTATCGCCAGCTGGACGGGTTCTCCGAAATGCGCTTCGGCGAAGACATTGACTTCAGCATACGCATCTATGAGAGCGGCGCACGCTGCAGGCTCTTCCCTGAAGCATGGGTATGGCACAAGCGGCGCACCGACCTGAAGAAGTTCTTCAAGCAGGTCCATAACAGCGGCATTGCACGCATCAACCTGATGAAGCGCCACCCCGGCAGCCTCAAGCTGGTGCACCTATTGCCTGCCCTGTTTACAGTGGCCACCATGCTTCTGCTGCTCATCACACTGTTGAGTCTCACATGTGCCGTTCTGGGCAGTCTTGCCCTCTCCTCCATGCCGAAGCCCGGATGTGCCACGGGTCCCATGTGCCTGATTTATCTAGGCATGCTGGGCACAGCCCTTTCCCTGGCTCCACTGGCAGCATTCTCCCTGATTATCCTCACAGACAGCAGCCTGCGCAACAAGAGCCTGCACATAGGGGCACTCTCCGTAAAGGCCAGCTTCATCCAGCTCATCGGCTACGGCACGGGATTCCTGCGGGCCTGGTGGCTCAGGTGTGTATGCGGGAGAAACGAGGAGCTGCAAGCATTCAAGAACAACTTCTATAAATAGCATACATGGAAGGCCCGCTCAAAATCAAGCAATGGGCAGAAGCAGACCGCCCACGCGAAAAGCTCCTGTCCAAAGGTGTGGAAGCCCTCTCTGACAGCGAACTGCTGGCCATACTCATCGGCAGCGGCTACAAGGACATGTCGGCGGTGGCGCTGATGCAGCATATCCTGAAAGACTGCGACCATAGCCTCCAGCAGCTGGGACGCAAGAAAGTGGAGGAACTCATGGCATACAAAGGTGTGGGCGAAGCCAAGGCCATCACCATCATTGCCGCCTGCGAGCTGGGGCGCCGACGGATGATGGAGAAAGTGGCACAGACCGTGGTGAAATGCGGGCAGGACATTGCCGACTATTACCGGCTGAAGCTGGGAGAACTCAACCATGAGGAATGCCACGTCATCCTGCTCCGCCAGAACCTGAGCGTCATCGACACAGTACTAGTGGGGCGCGGAGGACTGGCCGGAACCAGTGTGGACATTCGCATCATTCTGGAACAGGCTCTGCTGAAGAGTGCAGCTGCAATCGTGCTCTGCCACAACCATCCCAGCGGCTGCACCAAACCCAGCAAGCATGACGAATCCCTGACACTGCGACTGAAAAAGGCCTGCGACCTGATGGACATCAAACTCATCGACCACATCATCGTGTCGGCCAGCAGCTATTACAGCTTCAACGAACACGGGCTGGCATCCCTGTAACAAGAAAAAAAAAGGAAAAAAGACAATGGAACAACTGGAAATGCAAGAAAGAGTGATAGACGTGCTCAAGACGGTATACGACCCTGAGATTCCCGTAAACATCTACGACCTGGGGCTCATCTACCGCATTGAGCTGGAGAACAACAATACCGAACTGAGTGTGGACATGACCTTGACCGCGCCCAACTGTCCGGCTGCCGACTTCATCGTGGAAGACGTACGCCAGAAACTGGAGGCCATCCAAGGTCTCTCCCATGTGGACGTGAACCTTGTGTTCGAGCCCGAATGGACAAAGGACATGATGAGCGAGGAAGCCAAGGTGGAAATGGGATTTATGTGATGAAGAACATCTATTTTATCAGCGATGCCCATCTGGGGTGTCTGGCGCTGGAACACCCCAGACAACATGAGCGAAGAATCGTGCGCTTTCTGGACGGAATCAAGCACAAGGCAAGTGCCGTGTACATGCTGGGCGACATGTTCGACTTCTGGTTTGAATACCGCACCGTGGTGCCACGCGGCTTTACGCGCTTCCTGGGAAAGGTGAGCGAACTCACCGACATGGGTGTGGAAGTGCATTTCTTCACAGGCAACCACGACCTGTGGTGTACCGACTATCTGGAAAAGGAGTGCGGAGTAATCCTGCACAAGGGTCCCCTCACCATCGAACTGGCCGACAAGGTCTTCTATCTGAGCCATGGCGACGGGCTGGCCGACAAGGACTGGAAATTCACCATCCTGCGGATGATTTTCCACAGCACCGTCTGCCGCTTCCTGTTTGCCACCCTCCACCCGCGATGGGCTGTGGACTTTGGCAAGAAATGGGCACGCCACAGCCGGCTGAAACATGCCAGACAAGGGGGCGACCCTCCCTACAAGGGCGAGGACAATGAAAACCTTGTGGTGTTTGCCAAACAATACATGAAGGAGCATCCCGACATCAACTTCTTTCTTTTCGGCCACAGGCACATCGAACTGGACCTCATGCTCAGCCGTAACACCCGTATCCTGATACTGGGCGACTGGATTTCGCAATGCACCTATGCCGTATATGACGGAGAAAACCTGTTTCTGGAGAACTATGTAGAAGGCGAGACCCAACTCTAAACCGCCCTCCTCTACCGCGACAGCCGTCCCCGACTGGCATCAATGCGAAGCAGGATGAACAGCAGAATGGTGAATCCCCAGAGCGACGAGCCACCATAGCTGAAGAAGGGCAGAGGGATGCCAATGACCGGCGTAAGCCCAAGCACCATGCCCACATTGATGAACACATGAAACAGGAAGATGCTCATCACGCAATATCCATACACACGGCCAAATGTGTGGGGCTGACGCTCCGCCACATGAATGAGCCGCAAGATGAGGGACAGGAACAGCAGCAACACGGTGGCGCTGCCAATAAAGCCCTCTTCCTCACCCACCGTACAGAAGATGAAGTCCGTGTCCTGTTCGGGCACATATTTCAGTTTCGTCTGGGTGCCGTTCAGGAACCCCTTGCCCTCCAGACCACCCGACCCAATGGCTATCTTTGCCTGAATCACATTATAGCCGGCACCACGAGGGTCATCTTCCAGGCCCAGCAGCACCCGGATTCTCATCTGCTGGTGTTCCTCCAGCACATCTGTAAGCACATGGTTGGCCGAATAGAAAAAGCCCGCCGAACCAATGGCAAAGAAGGCTATGTAGAGATAGCGGAGCATCCGCTCACGCAGCGCCAGATAAAGGAGATACAAGACCATGCACCCCATTACGCCCCATTGCACAAAGGAAATGTCGAAAGGCAGTGCATAACGGTCGGCCCCCATTGCCAGCAGGAGAGCCAACAGGCCATAGGCAAACACCTTGAAAGCCGGCATGCGCAGGGGGGTATACACCAGCATCATGCCCACGGAAAACAGATGGATGAGCAACAGCACACAGCATTCCCCCAATCGCGTGGGAGTGTCCTCCCACAAGGGCACATCGGCATAGCGGATGCCCACCACAAAATAGATGACAGCCGCCACTGCCGTGAAAAGGAAACTGCCGGGCATGCCGTAGCGATACATCATCAGGAAGAAGCTCAAATACACCAAGGCCGACCCTGTTTCCTTCTGCAAGACAATGAGAACCATTGGTGTAATCACCAGCGCCGAACACACGATGAAATCCCGGATCCGGTCCATGCGCAAGTCGAAGGTGGCAATGACCTTGGCCACACACAAGGCCGTGCCGAATTTGGCGAACTCGGCCGGCTGTATGCTAAACGGACCCACCTTTATCCAGGATAGCGACCCCTTGATGTCGTGGGCCAGGAAAGGCGTGATGAACAGCACCACCAGGAAGCCTATATATATAAGGTAGGAAAACGACTCTATCAGCCGGTCGTCGGTGGCAAGGATGACGGAGGCCAGCACCAGTGAAGTGCCAATCCATACAATCTGCATGCCGGACCGCGTGCCGAAATCAAAAAAGTTTCCGGCCTGATCGAAGTCATAGCTTGCACCGCACACACTCATCCAGCCCATAGCCAGAAGGGCACCATAGAGCAGGATTGTGAACCAGTCGAGCGAACGCCATACGCTCTTGCTATTGGATGTTGGGGTTTGCGACATAGTGAATGGGGGTTATCAGATATTTGTTGGAATATATTTTGGCCTGTTCTTCCGACTCGGGACTCAGTTTTCCATTGATGAACTGCTCCATCATGAGGGCACCGATGGGCACGCCATACGTGGCACCCCAAAGCCCGTTCTCCACATACACACAGATGGCTATCTGGGGATGCTCCATCGGGGCAAAGCCCATGAACACACTGTGGTCCTGGCCATGAGGGTTCTGGGCGGTACCTGTCTTTCCGCACACCTCATACATCGATGTATTGGCCCTGCGGCATGTGCCGTCGAGCACCGCCTTGCGCATGCCCTGCACCACCACCTCATAGTTCTTCGGATCCACCATTGTCCGGTGTTTTTTCGTATAGAGCGTATCGAGCTGTTCACCCTGAATGTCCTTCACCACATGCGGCACGATATAGTAGCCACGATTGGCTATAGTGGCACCCAGATTGGCTATCTGCAGGGGAGTAAGGTTCACCTCGCCCTGTCCGATGGAGATGGAGATAATAGTGAGGGCATTCCATGAACCTCTGTAGGCATTGTCATAGAATGCCGCGTTCGGTATGAGTCCGCGCTTTTCTCCGGGCAGGTCGATGCCCAGCCTGTACCCAAATCCCATGCTCACCATATAGTCCTTCCATCGTGTCATGGCATCGCCCACGGTCGGGTACTTCTTGCGGTTTCCAAACATGTTGTAGAGTCCCCAGCAGAAATAGCCGTTGCAGGAAGTTCCGATGGCAGGAATCAGCGGAAGCGGGGAACCATGGCCGTGGCATCCCACGGTGAGTCCACGGTAATGGAAGCCATGGCTACAAGGATAGGCTGTGGCCGGGGTGATAATGCCTTCCTGCAGGAAAGTGAGTGCCTGGCTGGTCTTGAAGGTGGAGCCGGGGGGATATTGCCCCATGATGGCACGGTTGAGCAGGGGTTTGTTGGCATCCCGGCTCAGGAGCAGATGGTTCTTGCCCCGCTGTCGGCCCACGGTCATACGCGGGTCATAGGTGGGGGAAGACACCATGCAAAGCACCTCACCCGTGGCAGGTTCTATGGCCACGATGCTGCCCTTCTTGCCTGTCATCAGTCTTTCGCCCAACGCCTGCAGTTCCACATCAAGGCTCAGTGTGAGGTTGCGTCCCGGCACGGGAGGCTGGTCGAACTTGCCGTTCTGATAGTGTCCTTTAATGCGTCCACGCGCATCACGCAGCATGATTTCCGTACCCTTCACCCCTCGTAAGGCCGTTTCATAGCTTCGCTCCACACCCTGTGTGCCGATGTAGTCACCCCTACGGTAATAGTCATCGCATTCCAGGTCCTCAGGCCCCACCTCTCCCACATCGCCCAGCACATGCGCAGCATAGGGATATTGGTATTGCCGGATGGTGCGTTTCTGCACATAGAAGCCCGGGAAAAGGAACATCTTTTCCTGGAATGAGCTGATTTCGTCGGCCGATAGCTGGTTCATGAAAAGCTGCTGTGTGTAGGAACTGTAGCCCGGGTTGCGGCGTTTGTCCTTTATCTCCGCCATGCGCCGCTCATACTGCACGGGCGTAATGCCCAGGGTCCTGCAGATGTCGGCCGTGTCTATCCCCACCTGCTCGGCCATTACCACCATGATGTCATAGGCTGGCTGGTTGTAGACGAGCAGTTTGCCGTTGCGGTCCACAATGGTCCCACGCGCAGGAAACTGCACCCGTTTGAGAAACGCGTTCGAGTCGGCGTTCTGTTTGAAGTCCTCGCTCATGAGTTGCAGGAAGAACAGCCGGGCGATATACACCAATATGATGGCAACGGCAATGCCGCCAATCACATATTTGCGTTTCTTCAACTGATAGTTCTTCTGGTTGTCTTTCATGAAGTTTTCCGATTACGCGTACGAAGATGTTCCACGCCCCACAATATCAAGAAACTGAGCACGATGCTCCCTCCGCAGGAGATGGCCGCATGACGTATATCGAAATAGGAGAATGTGTCCAGGGCAAAGAAAGCCAGATGATGAACGACAACGAGCAGGAACAGGTAACGCATAAACGTCATATAGCCCAGGCTGAGCAGTGAGGGTGACATGTTCTCGACCGCATCCTTGGGGGCTATGGCCTTCAGCAGCATGGGCTGCAGCAATGCCACCAGTGTGATGGAGCCCGATGCCACACCAGGCGTATTCGTGAAGATGTCCACCAGCAGCCCGCACACAAAGCACCACATCAGAATGCCCACCCGAGGATACCCGAATCGGAAATAGGCGACAAAAGCCACATACACAATCGGCGTGGCATACCCCATCAGGTGTATCTTGTTGCATACAAACACCTGAAAGGCAACCCACACAAGCATCCTCACCAAGTTCTCCAGTTCTCTCTGTATCATGCGTTCACAATAATATAGGTTGTTTCTGTCACTTCCTCACAGTCTGGCCGCCAGCATCGGGGATGCGCATGCTCTCCAGCGAATCCAGTTCCTGCTGATGTTCATCCACGATTACGCACACATCCCGCACATTGGCCAAGTCCATACCCAACTGCACATGCAACTGATACGACAAGCCATCGCTGGAGTTGTGGATGTCCACCACCTTCCCCACAAAAATGCCTTCGGGGAAAACATTGCTGAACCCGCTGGTCTCCACCACATCGCCCACATGGCATCGTGCATGGCGGGGTACATCGTCGAGCGTGGCCAACAACGGATTGCCCCCCTTCCATCGCAGCGAACCAAAATAGTTGGTGCCTCGCAGACGGCAACTGATGCTCGACTTGCTGTTGAGAATAGGCAACACCAGCGAATAGTGGTCGCTCACAAGATAGACAATGCCCACAATGCCCGTGCCGTTGACCACGCCCATCTCTGGGCGCACACCCTGCAGCCGTCCCTTGTCGAGGGTCAGGTAGTTGTCCTTCTGGCGGATGCTGTTGGTAATCACATGGGCAGGAATCGAACGGATTCCGTCCAGGAGCCTTGCCTGCACCTGTTCCGTGAAACTGCTGTCCTTGGTGAGTGCAAACAGCTGGCGGCGCAGCACTTCGTTGTTGTACTGCAAGAGCAGGTTCTTCTGTGTGAGCTCCTGATTGACCGCATCCATACGCACATACTTCAGGAAGTCCGCTTCTTTCTCAAGCAGATAGCCCGCCAGTGCGTTGGCCTGTGTAAACCACACGCTTCCCTGGTAGTCGTTGAAGTTAAAAAGCATCCACCCACTGAATGCTTCCAGTATGACGAAAAGCACCCAGTGGGCATTTGCTATAAGACGATTGAGAATTGTTCTCAAGGTTTCCGGTTTCTGCTGTTATGGTTTTCTTGTTGACTACATCAGGAACGTATAGTCCTGAATGTTCTTCAGTGCCACTCCCGTGCCCTTGGCCACGCTGTGCAAGGGGTCCTCATCCACATGGAAGGGGATGTTGATTTTGTCCTGCAGGCGTTTGGACAGTCCGCGCAACAGGGCACCACCGCCAGTCAGGTAGATGCCGTTGTGCACGATGTCGGCATAGATTTCGGGGGGAGTCTCCTCCAGGGCACTCAATACGGCCGCCTCTATCTTGGCGATGGTCTTTTCCAGACAATGTGCAATCTCCTGATAGCATACGGGCACCTCCATCGGCAGGGCGGTAATCTTGTTGGGGCCGTGAACCACATAGTCCTCGGGAGCCTCATCGCCCAGGTCGGTAAGGGCGGACCCCACGTTTATCTTGATGCGCTCAGCCATGCGCTCGCTCACCTTCACATTGTGCTGGCGGCTCATGTATTCCTGTATGTCGGCCGTCAGTTCGTCGCCTGCCACACGGAGGCTCTTGTCGGCCACGATGCCTCCCAGCGAGATGACTGCAATCTCCGTGCTGCCACCACCGATGTCCACAATCATGTTACCCTCGGCAGCCAGCACGTCGATGCCTACGCCGATGGCAGCGGCCATGGGCTCATAGATGAGGTACACCTCGCGTCCGCCTGCATGTTCGGCACTGTCGCGCACGGCACGGAGTTCCACTTCCGTACTGCCGCTGGGCACGCCAATCACCATTTTCAGGCTGGGAGCGAACAGGCGGCTGCCCGTGGGCACCATCTTGATGAGCCCTCTCATCATCTGCTCGCAAGCGTTAAAGTCGGCAATCACTCCATCCCTCAGCGGACGGATGGTGCGAATCTTCGGGCTGGTTTTCTCATACATCATCTTGGCCTTTCCGCCCACCGCTATCATGCGCTCGGTATGTCTGTCGAGCGCCACCACACTTGGCTCGTCCACCACAATCTTTCCATCACTGATGATGATGGTATTGGCGGTGCCAAGGTCCATTGCTATTTCCTTGTTAAACGAAAACCACTTCATACAAATCCGTTATCTTCTTTAGTTTTTTTTGGATGGGATGGGTTTCAATTAGCTTCAAACCAGCCATGGATGGCGGTGTCGTAATGGCTGCTCACGCCAAACGCCTGGGCAGCGAACCACTTGCGGTCCTCAATGTCGGACGATGCGCCCTTCTCCTGCAGCATCTTCAGCAAAGCGGGATATTCTGCCTTGGAGGGAACAATCACCACATCATTGAAATTCTTTGCACCCGCACGGATAAGGCTGATGCCGCCTATGTCAATCTTCTCGATGATGTCTGCCTCGGAAGCACCGCTGCGCACCGTGTCCTCAAAGGGATACAGGTCCACAATCACCAAGTCGATTGCAGGAATCTCATACTGCTCCATCTGCTGCTGGTCGCCGGCCAGACTGCGGCGGCCAAGAATGCCTCCGAAGATTTTGGGATGGAGTGTCTTCACACGACCGCCCAGAATGCTGGGATAGGAGGTCACGTCCTCCACCTTGGAACAGGGGATGCCCAATGATTCGATGAAGGACTGGGTGCCGCCTGTAGATAATAGTTCAACCCCCTGCTGATGCAATGTGCGCAGGATTTCGTCGAGTCCGTCCTTGTGGAACACCGACACCAATGCGCGCTTGATTTTCTTGTTTTCTGCCATTGTCGTATAGTTTTTGCTTTTGCATGCTTATGAATAGAGGTTGCAAAGTTACAAATTTTCTATCAATTAGCAGGCCTGAATGGCATAAAAATCCCACTCAGGCCCGCGATATTAATGATTTTACAGGTTTTTCGTCCCTCTATCATCTGCACATCCACTCGATGCTGCCTTTCATGCCCCCCGACGTGGCAGTCAGTTTCACACCGCCCGCAGTGGTTCCGCTCTGCACGATGGCAGTCATTCTGCCGCCAAAGAAATGATGCTGCGGCAAGTGGAAAAGGTCCAGATTGGCGGCATCGCCATTGGCTGCGGCCCGGAATGTGCCGTTGCCTTCCACCTTCAGCTCCACCTTGCTGCCCCCATGGGGGCAAATGTTGCCGTCCTTGTCCACCACGCTCACCGTCACATAGGCCAGGTCATTGCCATTGGCATCCAAGGTCTGACGGTCGCACTCCAGCAGCAGATGGTGGGGCTTGCCGGCCGTGCGAACGGTCTGTTCGCCACAAGCCTTCCCCTCGGAATCGTATGCCACCACCTTCAGTTCACCGGGCTCATACGTCACCTTGTCCCATATCAGGCGGTAACGGCGTTGCAGCCACAGTGCATCGCCCTCCTCCTTCCGTTTCAGGGATTCTTCCCTGGTGAGTTTACGCACACGTCCCTGGCTTTTCCCGTTGACAAAGAGTTCTGCCTCAGGGCTGTTGGTATACACCATCACCGGTGTCACCTCGCCCTCGCGTCCTGGCCAGGTCCAGTGAGGAAGGATATGGAGTGTGGCTTCCCGCTTGTTCCACACGCTGCGATACAGGTAGTATCTGTCCTTGGGGATGGAAGCCAGATCAATGATGCCGAAGTAGCTGCTGTGGCTGGGCCAGCCGTCTGTGTCATAGGGGTACGGTTCGCCCAGATAGTCGAAGCCTGTCCACACGAACTGGCCCAGGGTCCAGTGATGGTCGTCGGCCAGCGCGAAGTCCACATCGGGCGTGTTGCACCATCCGCCCGCCTCCACATCGTAGGAGGTTGCCTGGTGGTCGTCGCGCAGCTGGGGCAAGCCCACCTGCAAGGGGAAAGTGTACACCCCACGGCTGCTGGTGACGCTCGATGTTTCGGAGCCCAGTATCATGTTCTGCGGCAGTTTGCTGTAGCCTTCCTCATACATGAACGTGCGGTAGTTGAAGCCGGGCACATCGATGAGGGCGGCAAATCCGTTGCCCAGCACGGTGGCCACCTGGTCCATTCCGCAGGTACACAGACGGGTGGGATCCTCGCGATGGCAGATGTCCTGAAGCATGGAGGCCACCTTGTAGCCGCCGGGCGAGCCCTGGGTGGGCACCTCGTTTCCGATGCTCCACATCACCACGCTGGGATGGTTGCGATACTGGCGGAGCATGTTCACCATGTCGCGCTCGGCCCACTCATGGAAGAAGCGGTGGTAGCCGCTGTCACACTTGGCCACATCCCACTCGTCAAACGGTTCCAGCATCATCATGAAGCCCATCTCGTCGCACAGTTCCACCAGTTCGGGTGTGGGCATATTGTGGCTGGTGCGGATGGCATCGCAGCCCATGTCCTTGAGCATTGTCAGCTGGTGGCGGATGGCACTCTCGTTGACAGCGGTCCCCAGAGGACCCAGGTCATGGTGAAGACACACGCCCTGGAACTTGCGCAGCCTTCCGTTGAGGAAGAACCCCTTGTCGGGAACAAACTCCACGGTGCGTATGCCAAAGACGGTCTGGTATTCATCCACCTGCCGTCCGTCCACATACAGGCGCGAGGACGCTGTGTAGAGAGGGGGCTGCTCGGGCGACCACAGTTGCGGATTGCCCACATTGAGATGCTGGTCGAAGGTGGAGCCATGATGGAGTGTCATGGTCTGGTCCTTCAGCGCCACCTCACGGCCCGAGCCGTCGGTGATGCGGGTGACCATGCGCAAGGGGGTGCCCTCCTTGTGTGCCACACGGGTCTTGATGGTCACCGTGGCGTATGCCTTCTCCACATGGGGTGTGGTCACCTGGGTGCCCCACACCTCCACATGCGTGTCATCGGTGTTCACCAGCCTCACATTGCGGTAAAGGCCGGCGCCCGGATACCAGCGGCTGCTTTGCGTGCGGTTCTGGAGCCTCACGGCCAACACATTGTCCGCCCCATCGGCATTCAGCAGGGAGGTCACGTCCACAAAGAACGAATTATAGCCAAAAGGCCAGAATATGGCTTCCTTGCCGTTGACATACACACGCGCCTCGCTCATGGCTCCGTCAAACACCAATGTGGTGCGTCCCGAAGAAGGCGACTTGAAATGGGTGCGATACCATCCCACTCCCATATACGGCAAACCACCCGAACGGGCCGTATGCTCCACGGCTGTGTTCTCGCCGTTCTGCGTAATGGCGGTCACCTGAAGGTCGTTGTCCCTGCTGAAGGGGCCCTTGATGGCCCAGTCGTGGGGCACAGTCACCGGTTCCCACTTGCTGTCATCAAAGGCTGTCTCCGATGCATTTCCACACTCTCCCTTGCAGAACTTCCACCCTTGCTGCAGGAGTGTCTCACTTCGCTGTGCAAAGGTGCTTGTCCATGCACTCATCGCCAGCATTGCCAAAATGTATTTGAATCTCATACCGAATTTAAGGATAATTGTTAGCGTTTTTAGGTTCCTACCTCACAAAGTTACACACATTTTTCCAAAAACACCCACAAAACTTGCATTTTGATGCAAATAAAAGTGGATTTTCTTTGCAGATAGCCAACTTTTGCTTAATTTTGTGGAAAATATAAACCGTTAAAACGAGATACTTATGACACTTATCAAATCTATTTCCGGCATCCGTGGCACAATCGGCGGCCCCGCAGGCGACACCTTGAACCCACTGGATATTGTTAAATTCACTTCGGCCTACGCCACACTCATCCGCAAGACCACCAAGGTGGAAAGCAACAAGATTGTAGTGGGGCGCGATGCGCGTATCAGCGGCGAGATGGTGAAGAATGTTGTGTGCGGAACCCTCATGGGCATGGGATTCGATGTAGTGAACATCGGCCTGGCCACAACTCCCACCACCGAGATTGCCGTCACCATGGAAGGTGCTTGCGGCGGCATCATCATCACAGCCAGTCACAACCCACGCATGTGGAATGCCCTGAAGCTGCTCAATGAGAAGGGCGAGTTCCTCAACAAGGAAGAGGGCAATGAAGTGCTCCGCATTGCCGAGGCAGAGGATTTCATCTATGCCGATGTGGACCATCTGGGCAAATACGTGGAGGACAACAGCTACGACCAGAAGCATATCGACATGGTGAAGGCGCTGGAGCTGGTCGACGTGGACGCCATCAGCAAGGCCAATTTCCGTGTAGCCTTCGACAGCGTGAACAGTGTGGGTGGCGTCATCCTGCCCAAACTGCTGGAACAGCTGGGTGTGAAAACCGTGACAGGACTCTTCACGGAGCCCACGGGAGACTTCCAGCACAACCCCGAACCTCTGGAGAAGAACCTGGGCGACATAAAGGCGCTCATGCAGGAGGGAGGCCACGACATCGCTTTTGTGGTGGATCCCGACGTGGACCGTCTGGCCCTTTTCTGTGAAGACGGCACCATGTATGGCGAGGAATATACCCTCGTCACCGTGGCCGACTACATTCTGCAGCACACCCCCGGCAACACTGTCAGCAACCTCAGCAGCACCCGTGCCCTGCGCGACGTCACCCGCAAGTACGGCCAGGAATATGCAGCCTCTGCCGTTGGCGAAGTGAACGTGGTCACCAAGATGAAGGAAGTGGGAGCCGTGATTGGCGGCGAAGGCAACGGTGGAGTCATCTATCCCGCCGCCCACTACGGACGCGATGCCCTCGTGGGCATTGCCCTCATCCTCACCTATCTGGCAAAGACCGGGCTCAAGACCAGCCAGTTGCGTGCCACCTATCCTCCCTACTGCATCGCCAAGAACCGCATCGACCTCACGCCCGACACCGACGTGGATGCCATTCTCGCCAAGGTGAAGGAACTCTACAAGGAGCAGGAGGTCAACGACATCGACGGTGTGAAGATTGACTTCCCCGACAAGTGGGTCCACCTGCGCAAGAGCAACACCGAGCCCATCATCCGTGTCTACAGCGAAGCTGCCACCATGGAAGCCGCCGACCAGTTGGGCAAGGACATCATGGAAGTGGTGTACTCCATGGCCAAATAAATGTGTGACCGACAAACAATCCTAACAACAACGATATGCTTACACAAATAATTAATGCGCGCGTGCTCACCCCCCAAGGATGGCTGAAGGATGGCAGTGTCATCATACGCGACAACAAGATACTGGAGGTCACCAACTGTGACCTGGCCGTGATAGGGGCAGAAATTATCGATGCCAAGGGCATGGCCGTGGTGCCTGGCGGCATAGAGATGCACGTACACGGCGGTGGAGGCCGCGATTTCCAGGAAGGCGAGGAAGAAGCCTTCCGCACCGCAGTGGCCGCCCATGCCAAGCATGGAACCACCAGCATCTACCCCACCCTGAGCAGCAGCACCGTGCCCATGATCGAGAAGGCCATTGCCACCTGCGAGAAACTGATGGCCGAGCCCAATTCGCCCATCCTGGGCCTCCATCTGGAAGGACACTATCTCAACCGCAACAAGGCCGGTGCCCAGATGCCCGAATGGATCAAGAACCCCGATCCCAACGAATACATCCCCATCGTGGAGAACAGCAAGTGCCTGGCCCGCTGGGATGCTGCCCCCGAGTTGCCCGGTGCCCTGCAGTTCGGCAAGTACTGTGCCAGCAAGGGCATTCTGCCCAGCATCGCCCACACATGTGCCGAATACAGCGATGTGTGTGCCGCCTTCGATGCCGGATTCACTCATGTCACGCATTTCTACAATGCTATGCCTGGTTTCCACAACAAGCGCGAATACAAGTACGAAGGCACCGTGGAGAGCGTCTATCTCATCGACGACATGACCATCGAATGCGTGGCTGATGGCATACATGTGCCGCCCACCATCCTGCGCATGGCCTATAAGATCAAGGGTGTGGAGCGCATGGCACTCATCACCGATGCCTTGGCCGTGGCTGCAGCCGACGACAACGCGCAGGCCTTTGATGCACGCGTGGTCATCGAGGATGGCGTGTGCAAGCTCAGCGACCGTTCGGCCCTGGCAGGCTCCATTGCCACCACCGACCGTCTTATCCGCGTAGCCGTGCAGCAGGCCGAGATTCCTCTGGAGGACGCTGTCCGCATGTGCAGCGAGACGCCCGCCCACATCATGAACTGCTACGACCGAAAGGGCTCCCTCTCGCGTGGCAAGGATGCCGACATCATGATTCTCGACTCCAACCTCAACGTCCGTTGCGTATGGCAGATGGGTAAGATTATCGAGAACACGCTGTTCTAGCCCTTCCCTCTCCCACCAAAGGACATTCCCTCAAGAAAACAGAAGGTGTCCCATCGATCCGGCCACAAGGGTTTCCCCTACTACCGGTTCATGGGACACCTTCCTTATGAGGATGAATCCAGCCGTGGCCGTAGTTTGCCAACAACAGTATCAGCGACCTCGTGGAATATCACTACACCCACGGAGGTACACACATTTTGCATCACATTGCGCAGGACGGGCAAGGGGAAAGATGTTTTCCCTCCATTTATTTTGCAATGTCGCCAAATAGTCTT
>JAEDIG010000055.1 GCA_016292545.1 Bacteroidaceae bacterium | reverse complement strand
GAGAGATTATCAAGGAAACTGCAGAGGCTACCCGCGACAACGATTCTCTGGGTTGCGGCAAGCTGGTGGTGCTGTGCAATGCACCCGATGACAATCCCTTCATGGCCGGTGCTTTCCATGGAGTGAGCGAGGCCGATGCCATCATCAATGTGGGCGTGAGCGGCCCTGGTGTGGTTCACCATGTGCTCAAGAGCATTCGCGGCGAAAGCTTCGAGGTGCTCTGCGAGACCATCAAAAAGACAGCCTTCAAGATTACCCGCGTGGGCCAGTATGTGGCACAGGAAGCCAGCCGTCGTCTGGGCATACCGTTCGGCATCATCGACCTCAGTCTGGCTCCCACGCCTGCTGTGGGTGACTCTGTGGCCGACATCCTTTGCGAGATTGGTCTGGAGCGTGCAGGTGCACCAGGCACCACGGCTGCTTTGGCCCTGCTCAACGACCAAGTGAAGAAGGGTGGCGTGATGGCCAGCAGCTACGTGGGCGGCCTGAGTGGCGCCTTCATCCCCGTGAGCGAAGACCAGGGCATGATTGATGCAGTGGAGTGCGGAGCCCTGACGCTGGAGAAACTGGAGGCCATGACTTGTGTATGCTCCGTGGGTCTGGATATGATTGCCATCCCCGGCGACACGCCTGCTACTACCATCAGCGGCATCATTGCCGACGAGGCAGCCATCGGCATGGTGAACCAGAAGACCACAGCCGTGCGCATCATCCCCGTCATCGGAAAGACCGTGGGCGACACGGTAGAGTTTGGCGGCCTGCTGGGCTATGCACCTGTGATGCCCGTCAACAAGTACAGCTGCGAGGCTTTTATTAACCGAAAGGGACGCATTCCTGCTCCCATTCATAGCTTCAAGAACTAATGAACAGACGTATAACCTGTATGCTTGCCCTGACCGCCTTCCTGTGTATGGGCGGTCAGGCGCAGGCCAAGAAAAAGAAAGAAAGCGGGAATCCCATTTTCCCGGGCTGGTATGCCGACCCCGAGGGAACCGTGATGGACGGCCGCTATTGGGTTTTCCCCACCTATAGTGCTCCCTTCAAGGACCAGCTGTTCTTTGATGCCTTTTCGAGCCGCGACCTGGTGACATGGACCAAGCATGAGCGTGTGTTGGAACAGAAGAACATCTCCTGGTTGCGACAGGCGCTGTGGGCTCCTGCCATTCTGGAAAAGGATGGCCGATACTATCTGTTCTTCGGTGCCAACGATGTGCATGAGGGAGAGATTGGCGGCATAGGCGTGGCTGTGAGCGACAAGCCCGAAGGCCCCTACAAAGATGCGCTGGGTCGTCCGCTCATCGGCGAGATTGTAAACGGCGCGCAGCCCATCGACCAGTTCGTGTTCCGCGACGATGACGGACAGTACTATATGTATTACGGAGGCTGGCGCCATTGCAACATGTGCAAGCTGAGCGACGACCTCCTGAGCATCGTGCCTTGGGAGGACGGGCAGAAATTCCATGAGGTGACACCCAGCGAGAGCTATGTGGAAGGGCCGTTCATGATGAAGCGCGGAGGCAAGTATTATTTCATGTGGAGCGAAGGAGGCTGGACGGGTCCTGATTATTGTGTGGCCTATGCCATTGCCGATAGTCCCAAGGGTCCTTTCCGCCGCATTGGCAAGATTCTGCAGCAGGACCCCGAGGTGGCCACAGGTGCCGGACACCACTCTGTGATTCAGGTTCCCGGCAAGGATGAGTACTATATCATCTATCACCGTCGTCCGCTGAGCGAGACCGACGGCAACAGCCGCGTCACCTGTATCGACCGTCTGGAATTCAATGCAGATGGCACCATCAAGCCCGTGAAAATGACTTTCACAGGCGTGAAGGCCAGAAAATTGCGTAGATGAGAGATGGGAACCGAAGGGGCGGTCCGTTCCTGTCCTAGTCTACCAGGAACCAGGGATTGAGCAGGTTCTCTTTGTTGTATGTCAGTGGTTTGCCCGTGTTGGCATCCGTGACGTTGCGTCCTGCGGAGCGTGCAATGGCATCACCGGCAGCAGTGTCCCATTCCATGGTGGGTGCAAAGCGGGGGTAGGAGTCGGCTGTACCCTCGGCTACCATGCAGATTTTGATGCTGCTGCCGCTGCTTACGGTGCGTACGCGGGGATGCTGCTTCTGCATCTCATCAATGTAGAGCTGGGTTTCGGGGGTGAGATGTGAACGCGAGGCCACCACCACATAGTCGTCGTGCTGGCTGTCGGCCAAGGGGAGTGATGAGGCACTGGCCACCAGTGTCTCGGGGTCGGGCAGAGGCTGTTCATAGGGATGATGGGTCTTGAAGGCACCCTCTGCAGAGCCCCAGTAGAGGTCGCCCAGGGCTGGCACGTAGATGACTCCCATTACGGGTGTATGGTTTTCCACCAGTGCGATGTTGACCGTGAATTCCCCGTTCTTCTTGATAAATTCCTTGGTGCCGTCCAGCGGGTCCACAATCCACAGCTGTGTCCATGACTGGCGGTCGGAGTAGGGCAGATGTTTTCCCTCCTCGCTCAGAATGGGGATATGTGTGGGGGAAAGGTATGACATGATGCGTGTGTGTGCAGCCTTGTCGGCCAGTGTGAGCGGGCTGTTGTCGGCCTTCTTTTCGATGCCGAAATCCTGGGCGGGGTCTGTGTAGATGTGCATGATGTCTGCGCCGGCATGAATGGCGGCCAATAGCGCAGTGTGTAATAATTGGGTGGTGTTCATGTTTATTCTGTTTTTCTGATTGTTTTCTTGTAGCGGCCGTCCTTGCGCTTCAGGTAGATACCAGCCGAACGGCTATGGAGTGGAATGCGTTTTCCGGACAGGTCGTAGCAGGCATCTTCAGGCGATTGTGACTCGGGTACGGGCTGGATATGGCTGGCGGCAGACGTCACCTCCACTTCCTTGACGGGTTCCTGTGTCATCCATAGGATGGTGTCGGTGAGCAGGGTGGCCTCGTAGCCCAGCCTCAGGTTGTAGCGGCCGGAGGGGATGGGTACACGTGTGCGCTGGAAGTTCCGGGTGGTTACCTCTCCCGGCTCCATATACAGGCCTTGGTATTGGATGCAATGGAGTTTTTCTGGATTCTCCTGGGATTGCAGCACCACATAGAACCTTCCGCAGAAAGGAGTCTGCCCATTGTGAAGGGTGAAGGAGAACGACGGACGTGTGCCCGTCGCAATCGTGTCGGGGAAAAGATAGTCCTCCAGAGAGATTACGGCCCATGCAGCCGTGTCGGTCCTGAGCCGGATGGCACCGGCCTGTGCCTCCATGAGCAGATAGTTGGGGGTGCCGATGCTGGTGCGCACCTCGTACCACTCCCCATCGCTTTCTTGGAAACAGGGCACCAGCCTGTAGTGGCCTTCTGGCAGGGAAGCAGGAATGTCCAGCCGGAGGGTGTCGGAGAAAACCGTGTCACAGATGTGTGTGGGAGAAAGGTTCATGGGATAGCTGGCCACAGGCGAAAGGATTTTGCCGGTCTGTTCGAGCCACAAGGCTACCGTGCCCTCATAGTGGTTCCATCCTACATTGGTGAGATGGTGGACTGCCACTCTCACATCCCCCGTCCCACAGGAGTCGCTCAGGGCTTCCAGCTGTGAGAGCGCAAGGGCATGACGTTGGGGAAGCGGACTGGAACTGTGGGCTGGCTGTATGCCGATGGTCATATATTGCAACACGTTGAGGCCGCCCTCTGCCTCATCAGGGTCATACCATTCCGGCTGTTTGGGGGTGAGGTAGGGCAGATAGTAATAACCGTCGGCATCCCCGGCCATGCCCAGATTGAGGTGAAAGAGGCCGTTCTCGTCGTAGCCGTCGCAGCAGAACGCATGGCCGAGCGAAGGCGAGTGGGCACTCATGAGCACCGGCCGTCCTGCAGCCAGTTCCTTCCTGAGCATGTCCTCCCATTCTGCTGTCCGGTAATAGTCGCGATAGAGGAACTGCATTCCTTTGTCGTAGCCGAAATAGGTGGAGAGCGCCATGGGCTGCAAGGCGCTCTGGGCACTGCTGGAGGCCACTCTGTAGGTCATGTCCACAGCAATGCCGCAGTCGCTCAGCAGCCGGCTCACGGCTTCGAGCTCCTGAGAGGTGTAGCCACCCTCCACGTATTCGTCGAGGATGTGGTCAAAGTCATATCCCTTGGTGGGAAAGGTGGTGGAGAGCGTCTGTCCGCATCCCAGCGAGTCTGTGTAGGTGTGGCTGCCCTCACAGGCTGCGTAGCGATGGTAGCGTATCACCTCGGCCATGGCATGTGCCACACAGCCGGTGGCGCAGTGCTGTCCGTCAATCATGGGTGTGAGGCTGTTGTAGGGCTCAAACTGATGCCAGAGGTCGGTGAGCAGGGGCTCTACCCGTTCGGGGCATCCGGCCATGCGCAGGACGGGTGCAGGTGTGCGCTGCATGTGGGCATACTGTTTCATTATCCATTGGAAGGCGGGGTTCTGCAGGGCTTTCTCCCAGTTGCCTTCCGGCGAATAGGCCAGCAGGCGGGGATGTGTGGGGTCGCCCGCCGTGATGCGGAACCCACGCCTGCTGCGCATCTGCTGCACGCGCATGCCTCCCTTTTGCCAGAGGCCGGAATCCGTGGCCAGACAATGGCAGGCCATGCAGAGCCACCATACTGTAAAGAGCAATGAACGCGACATGGGAATCACAGTATTTTCAGCGCCCACTTGATGACCTGCTCCACGGGAGCCTCGGGATGTTCGCGCAGCAACTGGACGGCCACCTTATGGGAGGCTGCCGGCGCAAATCCCAGCATGGTGAGGGCAGACACGGCTTCGTCGAGCACTTCTCGGTTGATGTCCATGGGCTTGCCGGAAGCAGGCTGCTGCTGGGACGCCTCAATGCCCAATGAGCCAATCTTGTCCTTCAGGTCCACAATGATGCGTTGGGCGGCCTTGGGGCCGATGCCCTTCACTTGCTTCAGCATCTTGTCGTTCCCCTCGCTGATGATGTTGCACAGGTCGGCGGGCGTCATGGCATTCAGCACCAGGCGTGCAATGCCTGCTCCTATGCCGCTCACGCTGGTGAGCAGGAGAAAGAGCGAACGTTCGATGCGGCTTGCAAAACCCCATAGTTGGTGGGAGTCTTCCCTTATCATTTCGGTAATCCACAGCTTCACTTCTTTCTGCTGCTGTATGGCACTGTATGTGTTGAGCGAGATGTTCACTCCGTAGCCCACGCCTCCGCATTCTATGATGGCCAGCGCAGGCGTGACTTCAGTAAGTTGTCCGTGTAGGTATTCAATCATTGTAAATATATTATTGGGTCTGCAAATTTA
The DNA here is from genome assembly GCA_016292545.1 of Bacteroidaceae bacterium. Classification (GTDB taxonomy): domain Bacteria; phylum Bacteroidota; class Bacteroidia; order Bacteroidales; family Bacteroidaceae; genus Physcousia. Next base: position 10,259 of record JAEDIG010000055.1, on the reverse strand, counting down.
CGCAAAAAACTCGAATTTTGGGTCGGATAGGATGATAAAACTTATGATGCCTACATTTTCGAGGGTGCGACGGGGGCATTCTTAAAAAAAACAGGCATCTGCAAAATAAAAGTACACCATTTACGTTATATAAATATGAGCATGCGTAAAATCATCGCCATGGTGATGCTGACAGTGAGTGTGGGTCTTTTGCAGGCAGCTGTCAGTATGTCGGATTCCTATGCCCCAGAGAATCCGGCTTTTGCTGTTCCTGCCGACACGGTGAAGGCAAAGAAACCCCGCTATACGGTGAAGCGCACGGGAACAGACAGCCAGAAGGATGTGAAGCAGAAGACCGCAGACTTGCGCGACCCGGAGAACCTGAAGACCGAAGTCACCTACGACGAAAAGGACAATACCTATACCATCGGCACAACCCTTGGCGGACAGACCGACACCAAGGGAGGCAAGGGCGGTGGCCAGCCTGCGCGCCCCTCCACCTCCACTACGAGCCAGGGCAAGAGCGGCCAGGGAACATCCTTCACCCCCATGGGAAGCATATTGGGGACCAATCCGCTGGGCTATCAGGCAGGCATGTCGCTCTCTTACCTCAACGCCCCCTTGCTGATGACCCCCGAAGAATATCAGCAGTGGAGCATCCGCGAGAGCATGCGCAGATATTACCGGCAGAAGAATGCCGAAGCCTTTGAAACGGAAGGGAAGGACAAGTTTGACTTTACCGACATGAAGTTCGACCTTGGTCCGGCAGAGAAAATCTTTGGTCCTGGTGGAGTGCAAATCAAGACACAGGGAAGTGCAGAACTGAAGATGGGGGCCAACATGAAGAACGTGAACAACCCCGCGCTGGCTGCCAACCGCCGCAAGACCTTCGGCTTCGACTTTGACGAGAAAATCAATTTCACGCTGACGGGAAAGGTGGGCGACAAGGTGAACATGAACCTGAACTACAACACCGAGTCAACCTTCGACTATGACGCGCAGAACCTCAAGCTAAAATATGACGGCAAGGAAGATGACATCATCAAGCTCATAGAGGCCGGAAACGTGTCGTTTCCCAGCAATATGGGACTGGTGACGGGCGTGAGCAGCCTGTTCGGCCTTCGCACGGACCTGCAATTCGGAAAGCTGAGGATGCAGACCGTGGTGAGCCAGAAGAAGAGCGCCAGCAAGAGCGTGAGCAGCAAGGGCGGTGCCCAGACGCATCCCTTTGAGTTCAGCGCCACCGAGTATGAGGAGAACAGGCACTTCTTCCTCAATCACTTCTTCAGGGAACAGTATGACAAGAACATGCAGTCGCTGCCCAACATAGCCAGCGGCATCACCATCAAGCGCGTGGAGATATGGGTCACCAACAAAACAGCCAGCACCACCAACAACCGCAATATCATAGCCTTGTCCGACCTGGGCGAAATCAGCAACCTGAGCAATGAACTGTGGACGGTGAGCGGAGAATACCGGGCACCGGCCAACAGGGCCAACTCCCTGTATGCCATGCTGGTGAACAACTATCCCGAGGCCCGCGACATCAGCAAGGCCACCAGTGTGCTCGACGGCATCAATGGCTTTGAGGGCTCGGTGGACTATGAAAAGCTGCAGAGTGCCCGCCTGCTGTCGAGCAGCGAGTATAACGTGAACAGCGCCCTGGGGTATGTAAGCCTCAACACCACGCTCCAGACCGATGATGTGCTGGCCGTGGCCTATGAATACACGTATGGGGGCGTGACCTATCAGGTGGGTGAGTTTGCGGCCGACATATCCAGCAATACGGATGCGCTCTACGTGAAACTGCTCAAGGGCACCACGGGAAGCCCCAAGTCGCCCTATTGGCGGCTGATGATGAAAAACGTGTACAACCTGGGTGCCTCCACCCTGTCGAAGGAAAAGTTCCGTCTGGACATCAAGTACCAGAGCGACAGCAGTGGCGTGTACCTCACCTATCTGCCCGAAGAAAAACTGAAGAACACCATCCTGCTCAAGGCCATGAACCTGGACCGCCTGGATGCCAACAACAACATCAACAGCAACGGACTCTTTGACTATGTGGAGGGCTATACTATCTACAAGGGACGCATCATCTTCCCCGTGGCCGAGCCATTCGGAGCCCATCTGCGCAATTGGATTGGCAATGACGCACTGGCCGACAAGTATTGTTTCCAGGAGCTGTATGACAGTACCAAGACCGTGGCACGTCAGATAGCGGAGCACGACAAGTTCCTGCTCACCGGCCAGTATACGGGCAGCAACAGCAGCGAGATAGACCTGGGTGTCACCAATATCGCCCCGGGGTCGGTGGTGGTGACTGCGGGCGGTGTGACGCTGACCGAGAACTCCGACTATCTGGTGGACTACAGCATGGGGCGCGTGACCATCATCAACCAGAGCATTCTGGATGCCGGCACCAAGGTGAACGCCAGTGTGGAGAGCAACGACAACTACGGTATGCAGCGCAAGACCATGCTGGGCGTGAACCTCGACTATGAGGCCAGCAAGAACCTGACCATCGGCGGTACGCTGATGTTCCTGAACGAACAGCCGCTCACCACCAAGGTGAACATTGGCAGCGAGCCCCTCAAGAACACCCTTTGGGGTGCCCATATCAACTGGAAGAAGGAGAGCCAGTGGCTCACCAACATGGTGGACAAGCTCCCCTTGGTTTCGTGCAGCCAGCCCAGCCTTATCACCTTCAGCGGAGAGTTCGCCCAGCTGGTGGCCGGACAGAACAACCGCATACAGGGCGGTGCCTCCTATCTCGACGACTTTGAAAGCAGCAGCCAGAAGACCAGCCTTTCGCAACCCACCTATTGGACCATCTCCAGCACACCCTCGATGTTTGCAGAGAGCAAACTCACCAACGACACCCGCTATGGCTTCAACCGTGCCTTGCTGGCATGGTATTATGTGGACCCGCTTTTCACGCGCCGCAGCAGCACCCTCACCCCCAGCCATATCAAGAGCGACCTGCAACAACTCTCCAACCACTATGTGCGCGAGGTGTTCGAGCGCGAACTCTTCCCCCAGAAGGCACAGAACAGCTACAGCAGCGCCACCAGCCTGAGTGTGCTCAACATGGCTTTCTACCCCACGGAACGTGGACCCTACAACCTGACCCTGGACGTGGACCAGCAGGGGCGCATGTCGCAGCCTCAGGAAAAGTGGGGCGGCATGATGAGGCGCATGGACAACACCGACTTTGAGGCACAGAACATCCAGTATGTGGAGTTCTGGATGATGGATCCCTTCATCTACAAGAAAAACCTGCCGGGCGAACACGGCGGTGACCTCTATATCAATCTGGGTGAGGTGAGCGAGGACATCCTGAAAGACGGTAAGAAGTACTTTGAGAGCGGTATGCCTGTGGACGGCAACAGCCAGTATTACACCGAAACCATTTGGGGACGTGTGCCCAACACCAGCAGTGTCACCTATGCCTTCAACAACGAGGCCGGTTCGCGTGCCCGGCAGGACATCGGACTCAACGGACTCAACGACGAGGAGGAACGCAGCTTCTCCACCTATCAGGAATATCTTGGCCAGATGCAGGGACGCGTCAACGCCCAGGTATACGACAGCCTGATGGCCGACCCTGCCAACGACAACTACCACTATTATCGCGGAAGCGATTTCGACCGCTTGCAGACTTCCATCCTCGACCGTTACAAACGCATCAACATGCCTCAGGGGAACAGCGCCGACAGCGACACCAACCCCGAGTCGTATGAGACGGCATGGAAGAGCACACCCGACCTGGAGGACCTGAACCAGGACTATACGCTCAACGAATATGAGAAGTATTTCCAGTACCGCATCAGCATCCGTCCCGAGGACATGGTGGTGGGCCGCAACTACATTGCCGACAAGCGTGTGGCCAGCGTGTCGTTGCGCAACGGCACGACGGAAGAATGCACGTGGTACCTTTTCAGAGTACCCATTGCGGACTATGAGAGCAAGGTGGGCGGCATATCCGATTTCACCAGCATCCGCTTCATGCGTATGTTCATGACCCATTTCAGCGAGGAGGTCATCCTGCGTTTTGCCACGCTCGACCTTGTGCACGGCGACTGGCGCACCTATAGCCAGCCCCTCTATGCCGAGGCTCCCACCACCGATGGCACCATCACCGTGAGCACCGTGAACATAGAGGAAAACAACAACAAGGAGCCTGTCAACTATGTGTTGCCACCGGGCATCAGCACCATCACCGACCCCAGCCAGACGCAGCTGGTGGAGAACAACGAGCAGTCCATGGCCATCACGGTGGAGAACCTGGCACCAGGCGATGCCCGGGCCGTCTACAAGAACTGCAACTACAACATGCGCCAGTACAAGCACCTGCAGATGTTCGTGCATGCCAACGCATTGGCGCAGAACACCACCCAGACCATGGATGGCGAAACCAGCGTGTTCATCCGTCTGGGCTCGGACTACAAGAGCAATTACTATGAATATGAGGTGCCCCTGCAGCTGACAGCCCCCAGCAGCAAGTATAACCGCTATTCGCCCGCCGACCAGCGGACGGTGTGGCCCGAAGAGAACATGATAGACATCGACTTCGACATCTTCACTACCCTGAAGAAGGCACGCAACACCCAGCAGAGCCTGGGCATGGCCAGCTTCAATGCCCCCTTCTCCGACTATGATTCCAACCGCCCCAACAACAAGGTCACCATCATGGGTAACCCCACGCTGGGAGAGGTGAAGACCATCATGGTGGGTGTGCGCAACAACGGCCGGACGGTGAAGAGCGTGGAAGTGTGGGCCAACGAACTGCGCCTGCAGGAATTCTCCAACGAAGGCGGTTGGGCCGCACAGGGGAACCTGGGCGTTCAGCTGAGCGACATAGGTAATGTCAACGTGACGGCCCAGGTGGAGACTGCTGGCTTTGGAGGCATAGAGCAGAGTGTGGCCGACCGTAGCGACGAGAACAACGTGAACTATGCCGTCACCACGAGCATCGACCTGGGCCGGCTTTTGCCCGAGAAGGCCAAGGTGAGTGTACCTTTATATTATAGTTATTCGCGCGAGACCGTCAAGCCCAAGTACAACCCCTTCGACACCGACATGCTCCTGCAGGATGCGCTCGATGCCCTCACCACCAAGGCCGAAAAGGACTCGCTGGAATCGCTCACCACCCATCGCGAGAACAGCAAGAACCTCTCCTTCAGCGGCATTCGTGTGAACGTGGGCACAAAGAAACATCCCATGCCCTATGATCCCCGCAACTTCACCTTCAACTACAGCCACTCCAGCCGTAGTGTGGAGGGAGAGACCACCGTGTATGAGCACGAGAAGACCTGGAAGGGCGGCATGAACTACAGCTGGTCGCCCAACTGGAAGGCATGGGAGCCCTTCAAGAACCTGAAGTCGAAGAGCAAGTGGCTGCAGATAGTGAAGGACCAGAACCTTTCCTTTGCCCCGCAGAGCCTCACGTTCAGCACCGACCTCATCCGCAACTATTACGAGCTGCAGGAGCGCGACCTGGAAAATCTGCAGTCGCCCACCCAGCTGCCCGTGAGCTTCAGCCAGAGCTTCCTGTGGAACCGCAGCTTCCAGCTCCGTTGGGACATTTTCAAGGCCCTCCATTTCACCTTCCAGAGCTCCACCCGCGCCGAGGTGGAGGAACCCTATATGCAGGTGAACAAAGACCTCTACCCCGACCGCTATGATGCATGGAAGGACAGCGTGCGCCACAGCCTGCGCCACTTCGGCCGTCCGCTCGACTACAGCCAGCAGGCGCAGCTCAGCTACAAGATACCCATCAACCGCATCCCCATCTTCGACTGGGTGACGGCCGATGCTGCCTATACGGCCAACTACACGTGGAAGCGTGGTGCCGAGTTGGAGGGCGGCCGCACCCTGGGCAACAACATCAATTCCCAGCGCAACATCAATCTCAACGGCAAGCTGGCACTGGAGACACTCTACAACCACTCCGCCTTCCTGAAGGAGGCCAACAAACGCTTCTCGGCCTCGAACGCCAAGAGCGAGGCCAACAAGAAGGTGCAGGAGAAGAAGCGCGATGACGAGCTCAAGCGCAAACAGAAGGAGGCCGAAGCCGAGGCATTGCAGAAGGCCAAGGAGGAGAGCGAGAAGACGGGTGTGCCCCTCGACAGCATCCTGGCGCGTGGCCAGCAGACCAATGCCAAGGGTGTGAGCAACCAGAAGGTGCCTGCCCGCAAGGTGAAGGGGTTTGTGAAGGAAATCATCCTCTTCCCCGACTCGCAACTGCTGGTGAAGCACGACCAGAAGAGCAACCGTCTGCGTGTGTCGGCTCTCGACAGCACGGGCCATCCCGTGAAGATCCGCTACAAGCGTGTGGACGAAACCACCCTGCGCATCAAGAACAATCCGGCCGACACCACCAAACTGCGCCTCAACATTATCGCGCTGCCCAAGCGTGAAGAGACCAAGTGGTACACATGGGCACAGGCCGGTGCCCGCCTGCTGATGATGGTGAGGAATGTGAGCGTGAGCTACCGGAACACCTACAATCTGTCGCTCCCCGGTTTCATGCCTAATGTGGGCGACATGCTGGGCCAGCGCAAGGGAGCCGACCATGTGTTCTCCCCAGGCCTGGATTTCGGCTTCGGTCTGGTGGGCGACTCCTATATCGAGCGGGCCAAGGACAGAGGCTGGCTGCTGTGTGCCGACAGTGTGAGCACGCCGGCCACTACCGCCCGCACGGAAGATGTGCAGATAAAGGCCACTCTGGAACCGCTCACCGACCTCAAGATTGACCTCAACATGAGCCGGACCACCAACAGCAACAAGAGCATACAATATATGTATATGGGCAATCCCACCACCGAGAGCGGCTCCTTCAACATGACCACCATCTCCATCAAGACGGCTTTCCGAAGCCAGGGAAATGCCGGGAACGGCTATCGCAGCAAGACGTTCTCCGACCTGCAACACTATCTCGACATCTTCCAGCAGCGTGTGGAGAACCGCTACATCGGCACCCAATATCCTGCGGCAACGGGCATGAAGGGCGATTTTGACCCGGCCAACGGAACGGTGGACAAATACAGCGCAGACGTGATGATTCCGGCCTTCCTGGCGGCCTATACTGGAGGAGATGCCCATAAAGGTAGTCTCGACCTCTTCCCCTCGCTGGCCAAGATGCTGCCCAACTGGAGCCTCACCTACAAGGGTCTGAGCAATCTGCCCTGGGTGCGCGACCATTTCAAGAGCGTCACGCTTACCCACGCCTACAAGAGTGTATACACCATCGGCTCCTACAACAGCTACAGCGCATGGATAGAGGCCATGGGCAGCGGCGGATCGCTGGGCTATGTGATGGGCACAACCTCAGGCCAGTATCAGCCTTCCTCGATGTACGACATTTCCACGGTCAGCCTCAACGAGAGCTTCTCGCCCTTGCTGGGCCTCAATCTCACCTTCACCAACAACATGACCCTGAAGATGGAATACAAGAGCACCCGTGTGGCCACGCTGAGCGTCACCAGCGCACAGGTGAACGAGACCAGTTCCAAGGACATGGTGATTGGCTGGGGTTACAAGATAAACGACTTCAAACTTTCTTCCATCTTCGGAGGCAAGAAGGCCAGCCAGCGCCAGACCCGCAGCAACCAGCGCAAGGCCTCGGCCAAGGACAAGGGAAAGGAACCCGCAGCCGGCACCAACAGGACCACTACGCAGAAGAACACCTTTGCCCACGACCTGAACCTGCGCTTCGACTTCAGCCTGCGCAACCAGAGTGCTTACCGCAGAGACCTGCAGACGAGCCTGTCGGAGGCCACCTCGGGCAGCAAGGCATTCAAGACCAGTGCCAGCATAGAATACTCGCTCAGCAAGATGGTGTCGCTGAGCATGTACTACGACCGGCAGCGCAGCCAGCCCCTGCTCTCCAGCAGCGCCTATCCCACCATCACGCAGGATTTCGGCCTGAGCATGAAGTTCTCGCTCACAAGATAGGCTGCGGCTGGATACATTACTATAGAAGAAGACTTTTAAACTACATAAAACACACAAACTCACCTACCGGCTCTATAGCTCTATCACCTCAAGGTCGCGAAATACAAGGTTGTCAACAGTGAAGCGCACCAGCGTGCGCACCTGTTGCCAGCCTTGCAGACCTGCGGCTCCGGGGTTGATGTGGAGGGTGCCCAGCGCATCGTCGTAGAGCACTTTCAGGATGTGGCTGTGCCCGCTGATGAAAAGGTGGGGCGGATGCGAGAACAGGTTCTTCCGTATGCGTGCATCATAGTGTCCGGGATAGCCGCCGATGTGCGTCATCATGATTTCCGCTTCCTCACATTTCCATCTCAGCACCGTGGGGAACATCCTCCTCACGTCTCCCCCGTCAATGTTGCCACACACAGCCCTGAGCAGGGCGATGCTTTGCAGCTCTTCCACCACTTCCATCGACCCTATGTCGCCCGCATGCCATATCTCGTCGCATCCGGCAAAGTATTTCCTGTATCGCTCGTCCCAGTAACCGTGGGTGTCGCTGAGCAGTCCTATGCGTCTCATGCCATCGTACTGTGTTTGCGTTTCAGGCGTTTCATTTGCCATGTCAGCATGGCGGATGCCACCAGAAAACTGATGCCGTCCGAGATGGGCATGCTCCACCACACACCGTCCAGCCCCCACCATCTTGGCAGGAAAATGAGCAGTGGCACCAGGAAAATCAGCTGTCGGGTAAGGCTCAGGAAAATGCTCTTGGCCGCATGGCCGATGCTCTGGAAGAAATTGCCTATCACCATCTGCATGCCCACCAGTGGGAACATGGCCGCCGTCGTGCGATAGCCGTGGGTGGCGATGCGGGTGAGTTCAGGTCCTGCACCGAAGGCCTGGATGACAACCTCGGGCAGCAGTTCGCCCACCAGGAAGGCAGTGGTGGTGACCACAGTGGCAGCTATCATGCTGTAGCGTAGCACCAGCCACACCCTGTGGTCGAGCCTTGCGCCCCAGTTGTAGCCCACGATGGGCTGCATACCCTGTATCAGGCCAAAGACGATGGTCACGAACACGAACAGCACCCGGTTCACGATGCCATAGGCCCCGATGGCCAGGTCGCCTCCGTATTGCAGCAGCCGGTTGTTGCACACAAGCACCACCAGGCAGGCGCAGGCATTCATCAGAAACGGACTCAGGCCTATGGCCAGTATCTGCCTCACGATGCCGGCATGCAGCCGGTAGGTGCCCCGGCGCAGGTGGAGCAGTTCGCTTTTCCTGCTGAACAGGCGAAGCTGCACAGCCAGAGAGATGGCCTGTGCCAGGATGGTTGCCCATGCCGCACCCGCAATGCCCCATCCGAACCCGAAGATGAACAGGGGGTCCAGTATGGTGTTGACGATGATGGTGAGGAAAGTCAGGTTCATGGCCGCCTTGGGGTGTCCTGCGCTTCGCAGCACCGCGTTCAGCCCGAAATAGCAATGGGTGATGATGTTGCCCAGCAGGATAATCAGCATATATTCGTGGGCATAGGGCAGGGTGGCGCCTGTGGCACCGAATATGCCCAGGATGGGGTCCATGAAATATACACACACCACCGTGAAAATGAATCCGATCAGCACATTCAGCGACAGCGTGTTGCCCAGGATATGCTGGGCCACATCATATTTCCCCTGTCCCAGCCTTACGCTGATGACCGTGCTCGCCCCCACGCCCACCATTGCGCCCAGCGCTGTAGACAGGTTCATGAACGGATAGGCCACGGCCATGCCGCTGATGGCCATATCGCCCACGCCTTGTCCCACAAAGATGCTGTCTATAATATTATAGGTAGAGGAAGCCACCATGGCAATGATGGATGGCAAGGCATACCTTGCAAGCAGTTTCCTGACGTCTTCCGTTCCCAGTTCCGTGGGAACATATGGTTTAGTGTTATTGTCCATTTCGTGTGTTCGTATGAAATCGGGTGCAAAGTTACAAAAAAAAGCTGTATTCCGCACCTCTAGGTTGACATAAATCAATAAATCTTATTAAATTGCAGGAAAACCGCCTGGAAAGTTTCTGATTGTAAGGAAAGTGGGTAATTTTGCATTGGTTTTTCATGGTGTTAGTTTGTGAGGCCAAAAAGATTGTTATTGAATTTGGCCCTGCATGATCCGAAGCCCGTGAGGGTATGGATGCATGTGATGCAATTAAAATGTGAAAGATGGGTGTTCAAGTTGAAACACCCTCTTTTTTTTTATATATTTTACGAATGTTTTCGGGCGAGTAACTGTTCATCGTGAAAGGATGGCATCATCCCATTGTCTTGTACTGATATAGGTAGACACATTTTATAACAA
>JAEDIG010000189.1 GCA_016292545.1 Bacteroidaceae bacterium | reverse complement strand
GTACCCCCGCCGAACTCTACCACCTGATAGGACTCAACAAGGAGGCCATCGCCGAGAAGATACGAAGCGAGATAAAGCACTAACAACCACTCCACTCAAGAATCATGAAAATAATCATCGCAGGTGCAGGTGCCGTGGGCACCCATCTGGCAGAATTGCTATCGAAGGAAAACCAGGACATCGTCCTCATCGACGAGAATCCCGAAAAGACCGCACGCCTGTCCAATGCAGGCGACTTCGACCTCATGACGATGAACATGTCGCCCAACAGCATCCGCACACAGAAAGAAGCCGGTGTGCAGCATGCCGACCTGTTCATAGCCGTAACCCCCGACGAGGCACGCAACATCACCTGCTGCATGCTGGCCCACACATTGGGGGCAAAAAAGACAGTGGCACGCGTGGACAACTCGGAATACATGCTGCCGCAGTCGCTGGAATTCTTCAAGAACATGGGCATCGATTCGCTCATCTATCCCGAAATGCTGGCCTCAAAGGAGATTGTGGAGGGCGTGAAGCGGTCGTGGGTGAGACAATACTGGGAAATCCACGATGGCGCGCTCATCATGCTGGGCATCAAGCTGAGGGAAAGCTCGGAGGCTATCCTGAACAAGCCGCTCTACCAGCTTTGCCCGCCCAATTCCCCCTACCATATCGTAGTGATCAAACGCAACGAGCAAACCATCATCCCACGAGGAAACGACATACTGAAACTGGGCGACATAGCCTATTTCATGACCACCAAGAAACACATACAGCTCATCCGCAAACTGGTGGGGAAAGAGGACTATGAGGACGTGAAGAACCTGATGGTGATGGGCGGCGGACGCATATGCGTGCATGTGGCACACGACAAGCCCGACTACATGAACATGAAAATCATCGAGCAAAGCAGAGAGCGCTGCGAAAGGCTGAACGAACTGCTGGAGGATGACGACATCATGGTGGTCAACGGCGACGGACGTGACACAAGCCAGCTCATAGAGGAAGGCATCCGTGAGACGCAGGCTTTTGTGGCCCTTACGCCCGACACGGAAACCAATATCCTTTCGTGCCTGGCAGCCAAGAGGCTGGGTGTGAGAAAAACCGTGGCCCTGGTGGAGAACATCGACTATGTGTCTATGGCCGAAAGCCTTGACATAGGCACCATCATCAACAAGAAGATGATTGCTGCCAGCCACATCTACCAGATGATGCTGGACACGGACGTGGCCAACGTGAAGTGCCTGACGATTGCAAAGGCCGATGTGGCCGAATTCATTGCCGGAGAGGGAAGCTTTGCCACCACAGTGCCCGTGAGAGAACTGAAACTGCCTGCGGGCGTGAACCTGGGCGGACTGGTGCGCAACGGCATAGGATTCAGCATCGATGGTAACACACGCATCCAGCCGGGCGACAGCGTGGTGGTGTTCTGCCTGAGCTCACTCATCAAGAAGATGGACCGCTATTTCTGCAAGCCCACCTCGGTAATCAACCGGGTTATGTCGGCCCTCACCCTCTCATAGGTGGGGCATCTCTTGAAACTCGTTGTCTTCCTGAGCATTTCCTCCACAGGGGCCTGGCTGTGCTGGTAGCAGGAAAGTTCGTTCTGCCGCTGCACCTCATGCTCGGCCAGGCGTGATATTTCCTTTTCCCTTTCCTTGCGCAGAATCGTACACACGGGCTGGAGCAAGGGTATTATCACATGCTCAAACAGGGTGTGGCCCTGCATGTAGAGATAGGACGTTTCGGGCGTGAGCCCCATGGCCAGCAGTTCCTCCCTGAGCGGTTTCAATGTTTTCTTTCCTTGGGGGAAATGGGACTGCATCCATGCAATCTTCCGGTTCACACGGCTTCTGATGGCCTCGAGCGACGAGTGCGGATTGAACGGATTGAGGGTGCGCAGCGACACGATGTCGCAGAAATCCGTGATGCTGAAACGCGTGTGGAAACCATACCGGTAGCACCATACATTCCACACCAGCAGAGGCCACACGATAACGCTGAACTGGCGGATGAACTGCTCGAAGTCAACAATCTTACGGTCGTTGAGCGTGCTCATCACACACACGGTGTGGAGATTGGGTGCATAGCACTGGTAGTTTTCGATGGCATAGGCATAGGTGTGCATGACATAGGGATTCTCGCACAGCATCTTGCTCATGGGCGTGCATCCCTGCATGAGCCAGTCGTAGTCGGCATCCACACACGCAATCATGTATTCGCCCAGTCCCTTCCCCAGCATGTTCATCATGGCCGTTTTCTTGCCCTTTCCCAACGAGGTGCGGCTGGGCAGCATCACCTCGAAATAGACCTGTTCGTTTTCAAACTCCTGAAGGATGTTACGCCAAAAGAACACATCATCGTAGCTTTCCACATAGGCCACGATGCGCTTACGCTTGTTCTTGGGCTTCAACACATTGGCCGAAGCGATATAGGCCGAGGTAAGGTTGTCGCGCAGTCGTTTGCCCATGGCCTACGAGATTATGTCATCCACATCGGTCACACAATCGCTCCATCCGTTCATGATGACGGCAGGGCTGTGGGTGGTGAGAATCACCTGGCAGTTGGGATTGAGGTCGCGCACCAGCGCTATCAGCCGTTCCTGCCATTCCACATGCAGGCTCACCTCGGGCTCGTCCATGAACAAGACGCTAGGGCGATGGTTCTGCACCAGCACGGTGAGCAGGATGATAATCATCTGCTTTTCGCCGCTCGACAGTTTGTAGGGCTCTATGACCTCGCCCAAGGAGTGGAAGTAAATCTCGTTTCTGTCACGCACAATGGTCTTGCCCGTATCCTTGAACAAATCGTCCACTATGTCCTGGAAATGAGTCTTCTCCCGTGCTATTTCCTGCACCTTACGGGTGGCATCGGGATCCTGTCGGGTGAAGAGCTCCACCATACGGTTGCTCAGGTTCACCTGATAGTCGAGATAGCGGCGTTGCAACTGATAGAGATAGAAGTCGAGCTCCGACTGCAGGATGGTGTCGGCCATTTTGTTGAGGAAGTCGGCAGAAAGCAATGGGCGGTCAAACGAACGCACCACATCGAAATCCACCGAAT
>JAEDIG010000188.1 GCA_016292545.1 Bacteroidaceae bacterium | reverse complement strand
AACGTGAAAGTAGGAGATAAACGCCTACGATTAGCGTTTACCTCCTACTCGATTCTTTCCTTATGTACGTGATTCGATGGGGGGAATTAGAACATCTTGTCGGGATACTGGCCGTCGGCATGCAGCTTGGCCAGCTTGGCCACTACCTCGGGGCGGTCCTCGGGATAGGTTACGCCAAACCACTTAGAGGTGGTGTCGAGCACCTCGCAGGTGGCCTTTCCGGTCTTGATGAGGTGGTCTACCATCAGAGGGATGAAGAACTCGCTCTTGAGGTTCTCGATGTTCTTGGGGTCGGAGAGGAACTCCACGAAATATTCCTTGGAATACTGGAAGTAGTCGGGAGTGAAGCCCCAGAAGTTCATGCTCACGGGGGTGGTGTCGGGAATGCTTACCCAGGTGGTTCCGTCCTCGCTGAGATACTGCACCACACCGTCTCTGCGCTCAATCTTCGTGCGCTCCACAACGCTGGTCAGATAGTGGGTCTTCTCGTCGTTCTCACAGATGCCTCGGCTCACGGTGCCGCTTTCCGACAGGGTGTTGTCTACGCGGAAGCCCACCATGGCATACTTGCCGGTGCTGCCTTCGGGCAGTTCAGAGAGGAACTTGGCCATCACCTTGAATGCGTCTCTGTCATAGAAGTCGTCGCAGTTGAGCACGGCAAACGGCTCCTTGATCACATCGGCACCCATCATGACGGCATGGTTGGTACCCCAGGGCTTCTGGCGGCCTTCGGGCACGGTGAATCCTTCGGGCAGTGCATCCAGTGCCTGGAAGCAGAGCTCGCAGGGTACATGACCCTGGTACTTGCTCAGAATCTGGTCGCGGAACTGCTGTTCAAAGTCACGACGGATCACCCATACAATCTTGCCGAACCCGGCCTGAATGGCATCGTAGATGCTGTAGTCCATGATGCTCTGTCCCTGAGGACCCAATGTGTCGAGCTGCTTGAGACCGCCGTAGCGGCTGCCCATGCCAGCTGCCAAAAGAAATAATGTAGGTTTCATTTTTGTTATGTTTCCCTTTAAAGTTAACGATTCTGTGTGCAAATGTAGTGATTTTATTTGAAACAGCGGCCTCTTCGTGCATCTTTTTTTTCATAATCTGCATTTATTGGGGTCAGAATGGGTAGCCGATGGCCAAATGGTAACCCAAAGTCTTGCCGAACTTGGGCATATTGTAGTATCCGCTGTGTCCCGTGTCGTAGGGAGCATGGAGTCCGATGCCCAGGTCGAATCGCACCACGATAAAGTCCAGGTCGTAGCGCAGGCCCACACCGGTGCCCAGTGCCAGGTCGCGTCCTAGCCGGCTCAACTTGAAATGCCCCTCAGGGCGGTTCTCGTCGGCCTGCATCAGCCACACGTTGCCTGCATCCAGGAAGGTTGCGCCATACAGGTTGCCCACGATGGGGAAGCGGTACTCCACGTTGGCCTCCAGCTTGAGGTCGCCGTTCTGGTCGATATAGCTGTAGTCGCTTTTTGCGGGATGGTATCTGCCGGGACCGATGCTCCTTACTGCAAAGGCCCTGATGCTGTTGGCACCACCCACATTGAACAGGTCGTTGTAGGGGGCCGTCTTGCTGTTTCCGTAGCTGAGGATGGCTCCGCCGAAAATGCGGGTGGCAATGCCGCTGCGGGGAGTGATGCGGAACAGGTGGGTGTATTGTGCGCTGGCCTTGAGGTATTGTGCAAAGGGCACGTTGAAGAGTCGCTTGTTACGTTCGGTCAGGCTCTTGCCCAGTGCCTGGTAGACGAGCGAGGTTACGTTTCCGGCTTCCTTCACGTTGACCGTCACTGTGCGCGGTGCATGGTGGAGGCTGGCCCATGTGTAGGTGTATTCCATGCTGGGCACAAACTGGTCGCGCATGCTCACATAAAGGGCCTGGTTGTCGTTCATGATAGAGTCGAAGCGGGCCGTGGTGTGGAGCTGCATGTCGTAATCCAGCCGGACGGGGGTGAAGGTGTGTTTCACGTTGCGTTTCTTCTGGTAGGCATAGTTCATCTTGAAACTGAACGATACGCGCCCGAAGTAATTGGCCCTGTTCAGCCATTTGGCGTTCAGCTGGAATTGTGTGGAGGCCAGTGCCCTTCGGGTTATCTTCTTGCCCAGCGAACCCAGCAGGATGCGCGGGAAGGTGAGGCTTGCCCCCAGTCCGTATTCATAGGAATTGATGAGCGAGCGGGAGCCGTGGAGATCGGCTCCTGTCTGCCATTCATACGACCCGTTGGCCTCCACTCCCAGCACATCGGCTCCGCGGAACACATTGCTCTTGGTCATGGCGAAACGCAGTCCGGGGCCCACCTGTCCGTTGCTCTTGCTGGTGACCTTCCCTTCGAATTCCGAATCATAGGGCTTGTCCAGAATGGCCAGCACCTCCACGTCGAGCGTATCGCTCACGCCTGTGGAGTCGCGCGGGATATAGCTCACCTGCACCTGCGAAAAGATGCCCAGTTCGGACAACTTGTCCTTGCCGGCCTGCAGCAGCTCCTGGTTGTAGAGGTCCCCCTTGCGATAGAACATGTATCTGCGGATGACACCGGTCTTCAGAGGCGGCCTCCCGGGTTTTCCTGCAAATCGCATTGTCACATCGCGGAAGCTGATGGTGTCGTTGATTTCCCGTTTGTCGTATTGGAGGAGCGTGATGTGGGTCTGGCCCATGTGGTAGGGCCTGAGTGCGTATTGTGGCATGCGTTCCGACGGCCTCACCTGCAGCTGCACGTTGAGTGGCTTCTGGATTGTGTCGGCACGGAAGGCAATGTATTCGGGTGTGAAGAAGTAATAGCCGTTGTTGCGGAGTAGGGTGCTCAGACGGGTGCGTTCGGCGTCCAGGTCGCGTGCGCTGAACGGTAGGCCGCTTGCCAGCACCGACTTGTGGCGGCTCTTGTACATCAGGCTGTCGGCATGTCCCGGAAAATGCAGATACTCGATGTGGTCGATGTGGTAGATCGGACCGGGCACCACCTGATACGACACACTGGCCTGCCGGGGGTCCTTTTCGTCCTTGTCTACCCTGAAGGCCACCGAGGCGTTGAAATAGCCCAGGTTCTTGAGCGTGGTGCGGGCCACTTGTGCCCTGAGCCGTGGGTTCACGGT
>JAEDIG010000187.1 GCA_016292545.1 Bacteroidaceae bacterium | reverse complement strand
GTCCGACCCTTCGCCCTTCACCAACCGTGCTGCCTGCGATTCGCCTTTCATGCTCAGGCTGCCGTCTTCCATGTAGGCGGTGAACTGTCCGCTGTAGGTGCCATACACGCTTTCGGGCTTTTCCGTGTCGGGCTTGATGTCGTCGTTGTCGTCGCCGCAGGCGGCGAGGAAGGTGATGGCCAGTGCCAGGGGGGTGGCCATGATGAGATGTCTTGCTTTCATTGTGAGAATTGTATTAGTTGTTTGTTTGATGTTGTTAGATGGTCAGTGCGAGGGTGGCACCCCATTGCAGCGGCTTGCCGCGCTGCACGAAACGGTTGCCTACGGACTCGAAGTAGAAGGTGCTGTAGCGGGTGGAGGACAGGTTTCGCCCCCACACTGTCAGGCTGTAGTCGCGATAGGCCACGCGGAGCGATGCACCGGGCAGGGCATAGAAGGCCTGGCGTTCGCTGTTGTCCTCGTTCCACCAGATGGGGCCTGTGCATCGCACGTCGGCATGCAGGGTGATGAGCCATTCGGGGTGGGGCAGGGCAATGTGGTAGTCGGCTCCGGCCGCCAGTGTGTGGGCAGGCACGTAGGGGATGCGCTTGCCGCGGTGGTTGACGGTGCCGTCGGGGAAATCCAGGAAGGTGGCATGGGTGAATCCGTAGGAGCAGTTCACCCACAGCTTGCCCAGCTGTTTCGAGGCTTCGGCCTCCAGTCCCCAGATGCGCGAGTGGCCTGCATTGGTCATCATGCGTCCTGTCTGGAGCCCTTCGGGGAAGACGGTGAGTTGCTGATGGCGGCAGTCGGTGTAGAAAAAGGTCAGTGCAGCCCTGTCCCGTCCATGTTCCGCCTGTATGCCTGTTTCTGCGTTCCAGCTGAACTCGGGCTTGTAGCGCGTGGTCTTGCGCACCTCGGGCGACTTGTCGGGCAGTGACAGGTAGTTGCGTATCACCTCGTCGCTCATCTGCTGGCGCACCAGTTCGGAGAAGAGCTGGGTGTTGAATCCGCCGGCTTTGTATCCGCGGGAGAGCGAGGAATGCCAGGTGAGGATGCCCTTCCGGTAGGTAATGCCTGCCGAGGGCGCCCATTGCAGGTAGTTGGCGGTGGTGTGGCCGGCTATGCTTGCCGGGAAGGCCTTGTCTATGTCGCCGTCGGGCGAGGAGATGTGGTAGGTCAGTTGGGAATGGCTGTCGTAGCGGAACTGCTGCCCCTCATATTCCAGTCGGCCGCCCAGCGAGAGCGTCCACCCGTGTGACAGGTCCAGCCGGCTGTTGTGGAATGCGGCAACGCCATAGTATTGCTGCCTGAAGCTGCTGCCTATGGGCAGTTCACTGGCTGGCATGGACAGTGTGTCGTTGGGGCACATCATCTGTATGCCTTTGTTGGCTGGCTTCAGAATGAGCTGTTCTATGCCTGTGCGCCTGAACACCACGGGGGCGTTGGTGTGCAGGCTGCGCCACCAGATGCTTGCTCCCGTGAGCGGCTGCCATCGTTTGCCCGTGTGCCAGGGCTTCAGGGTGAAGTCCTGCCCCAGGGTGTGGTCGTGTTGCTGCTGCTGGAGGGTGAATACGGGCACGGCCGTAAAATCCTGGTCCATGTACATGTGGTCGCTCACATAGGTGTAGGAAGTGGCCGAGGAAAGCCTTGCCGATCCCGCTTTGCAGTCGATGGTGACTCCTTGCCTCACCATCAGCCGGTTGTAGGCACAGCGGTCGTCATAGGAGATGGGCAGCATGTGGCCGTCTGTTTCGTCTATCTGCTGGTAGGGGAATCCGCCTTGGTTCACCCAGTCCACGGCCGTGGTGGAGAGCCAGTGCAGATTGTGTGGCAGTCCCGGCCGTGTGTGTCCCTCCATTCTGAGGCTTGCTCCTGCCATGTTGCTCCAGTCGCAGGAGGCTTGTTTGCAGACGTTGGTGTAGAATCCGTCTGTTCGTGAACCGTGGAGAGCCAGCGAGAGCCCGAAGTGTTCATTCTTCCGTCTGTACACCGATGCCCTTGCCTTGGCATAGCCGCCGTTTCTTCCTTCCAGGGCTGCCCGCACGCCCTGGAACTCCAGGGGGGAGAGCGTCTTTATGTCCATCACGCCTCCCATGGCATTTCGTCCGTAGAGTGTGTTCTGCGGTCCGCGCAGCACAGCCACCCTGCTGATGTCGCAGAGCGTGAAGTCGTAGGTGTTCTTGTTGAGATAGGGAATGCCGTCCACATAGAGCCCCATGGCAGGCTGGTCGATGCGTGAGCCCAGACCGCGCACATACACCGAGGAGGTCATGCGTGCCCCGTAGTCGGGGATGTAGAGATTGGGAGCCCATGCCGACATTTCCTTGATGTCGGTGATGCGCAGCTTCTCGGCCTCCTTTCCGTCCACCACCGTGTGGGCGATGGGAGCCAGGTCGCTGGCCGACGAACCGCGGCTGAGCGGTGCTTCCACCACAATCTGTGGCATGTATACGGCCTGCCGAAGGCTGTCGCCTTCTTCTTCTGTGGCGGCCTGCGTGTGGGCTGCATGGAGCACAGCCACTGCCAGTATGGGGTATATGAGATAGCTTCTGTTCATTTTGCGGTGCAAAGTTACCGCTTCTTTCCATACCCTGCAATCCTCATTAATGAGGAAATTTGAGGCCAAACTTGGGTTAAGCGTCTAAAACAGAAGTCGGTAGAATACGCTCAGATTGAGTCTTGAGCTTGTCAACCAATCCAAGGTCAATCGTCAGGGCTTCGTTGAGGTTGCCGCTATTGAGATGTTCAGTAGCCTTGTCAATAAGTGCTTGGTTGGGCGACTGCTTTTCGCTGCCTGCTAAGCGTAGCACTGGCAACAGTAATAGGGCAATGAGGATTATTCGATTCATATTGCTGCTGGAAAGGACTGTTTGTAGTCATTGCTTCAAAGCCATAACCTCGTTGATTGAAAGCCCCGTGACTACGGAAATCTGCTCAACAGGTATCCCGATATCCAGCATCCCTTTAGCTGCTTTGGCCATTCCTTTGGCCATTCCTTTGGCCATTCCTTTGGCCATTCCTTTGGCCATTCCTTCGGCTATTCCTTCCGCTCGCTCGTTCTTCATGACTGAGAGGTTGGTGCGATAGGAGTCGATGCTGATGTTATACTGCTTCAGTTCATCGGGTGTCATGCGCACGAGTTCTGCTATGTTCCCCACTT
>JAEDIG010000054.1 GCA_016292545.1 Bacteroidaceae bacterium | reverse complement strand
TGAGATTGCCGGTTGCGCATCCAGCGTGGGCGCATCGTTTGCCGGCGCACTGGCAATGACCTCCACCTCCGGCCCCGGCATCTGTCTCAAGAGCGAGGCCATGAACCTGGCCGTAATCATGGAGCTGCCGCTGGTGGTGCTCGACGTGCAGCGCGGCGGACCCGCCACGGGACTGCCCACCAAGAGCGAGCAGACCGACCTGCTGCAGGTACTTTTCGGGCGCAACGGTGAAAGCCCCATGCCCGTGATGGCCGCCCTGAGCCCCACCGATTGCTTTGATGCCGCTTACGAGGCTTCCAAGATAGCCCTGGAGCACATGACACCTGTGGTGCTGCTCACCGATGCCTTCATTGCCAACGGTTCGGGAGCCTTCAAGCTGCCCGATCTGGCTCAATACCCCGCCATCAACCCGCCCTATGTGCCCGAGGAACTGAAGGGCACATGGACCCCCTACATGCGTGCTGAGAACGGCACACGCTATTGGGCCGTGCCCGGACGCGAGGGCTTTGAGCACATCCTGGGCGGACTGGAGAAGGACGACAAGACGGGTGCCATCAGCACCAATCCCGAAAACCACGACCTGATGACGCGCAAGCGCGCCCAGAAAGTGGCCAACATCCCTGTGCCCGACCTGGAGGTGCTGGGCGACAAGGACGATGCCGAACTGCTCATCGTGGGCTTCGGCGGCACCTATGGCCACCTGCGTGCGGCCATGGAGGAACTGCGCGCCAGCGGACGCAAGGTGGCTATGGTGCAGCTGCGCTACATCAACCCCCTGCCGGCCAACACGGCAGAGGTGCTCACCAAGTACCCCAAGGTGGTGGTGGCCGAGCAGAACATGGGCCAGCTGGCTGCATGGCTGCGCATGAAGGTGGGTGGCTTCGTGCCCGTGCAGTACAACGAGGTGAAGGGCCAGCCCTTTGTAGTGAGTGAGATTGTGGAATTCGTGAAAAAGGAAATGGAGGACTAAGAATCATGTACACAGCACAACAATACAAGAAAGGACAGCCAAGATGGTGCCCCGGATGCGGCGACCACTTCTTCTTGGCAAGTTTACACAAGGCCATGGCCGAGATTGGCGTGGCTCCGAAGGACATTGCCGTAATCAGCGGTATCGGGTGCAGCAGCCGTCTGCCCCACTACATGGCCACCTATGGCATGAACACCATCCACGGCCGTGCGGCGGCCATTGCCACCGGCGCTAAGGTGGCCAATCCCGGCCTCACCGTGTGGCAGGTGAGTGGCGACGGCGACGGTCTGGCCATCGGCGGCAACCACTTCATCCATGCCAACCGCAGGAACATCGACCTGAACATGATTCTGCTCAATAACCGCATCTATGGGCTCACCAAGGGGCAGTACAGCCCCACCTCGCCCCGCGGCTTCGTGAGCAAGTCGTCGCCCTACGGCACGGTGGAGGACCCCTTCCGTCCGGCTGAACTGTGTTTTGGCGCACGCGGTCATTTCTTTGCCCGTGCGGTGGCCACCGACGCTCCTGGCACCGTGGAGGTGCTCAAGGCTGCCTATGCCCACCGGGGCGCTTCGGTGTGCGAAATCCTGCAGAACTGCGTCATCTTCAACAACGGCACCCACGAGAGTGTCTACACCAAGGAAGGGCGCGCGCGCAATGCCATCTATGTGGAGCATGGAAAACCTCTGGTGTTTGGCGAGAACAATGAGTTCGGACTGGTGCAGGAGGGATTCGGCCTCAAGGTGGTGGAGATTGGCAAGGACGGGGTGACACTGGAGGACATCCTCGTGCACGATGCCCATTGTGCCGACAATACCCTGCAGTTGAAGCTGGCCCTGATGGGCGACGGCGACGGATTCCCCATTGCGCTGGGCGTGATCCGCGATGTGGAGGCTCCCACCTACGATGAGGCCGTGACGGCCCAGATAGAGGAGGTGAAGGCCAAGAAGCCCTATCACTCATTTGCAGAACTGCTGGAGACAAACGACATCTGGGAAGTGAAGTAGGGGAGGGGGGACTCCCCCCTTACCTATATTAATTAATAAAAAAGAAACAATCAACATGGAAAAGAAGATTAGCGTTGCCATCGTCGGCTATGGCAACATTGGACAATATGCGCTGCAGGCATTGCAGGCGGCTCCCGACATGGAAGTGGCCGGCATTGTGCGCCGCAGGGGTGCCGAGGACTGCCCGGCAGAGCTGGCCCCCTACAAGGTGGTGAAGAACCTCAGCGAACTGGACAAGGTGGATGTGGCCATTCTGGCAACCCCCACCCGCAGCGTGGAGAAGTTTGCCCTTGAGGCACTGGCCTTGGGCATCAACACCGTGGACAGTTTCGACATCCACACCCAGATTGTGGACCTCCGCCGTTCGCTGGATGCAGCGGCCAAGAAGCACGGAGCCGTGAGCATCATCAGTGCCGGATGGGATCCGGGGTCGGACAGCGTAGTGCGCACGCTCATGGAGAGCCTTGCCCCCAAGGGCATCAGCTACACCAACTTCGGCCCGGGCCGCAGCATGGGCCACAGCGTGGCCGTGAAGGCTATCAACGGTGTGCGCGATGCATTGAGCGTCACCATCCCGCTGGGCACAGGCATCCATCGCCGCATGGTGTATGTGGAGCTGGAGGAAGGTGCCGACTTCAAGCAGGTGGAGGCTGCCGTGAAGGCCGACCCCTATTTTGTGAACGACGAGACCCACGTGCAGCAGGTTCCTTGTGTGGCCGATGTGAACGATGTGGGCCATGGCGTGAACCTGGTGCGCAAGGGCGTGAGTGGAACCACCCACAACCAGCTTTTCGAGTTCAACATGCGTATCAACAACCCTGCACTCACCGCACAGGTGCTGGTGAACGTGGCGCGTGCCTCGATGAAGCAGCAGCCCGGTGCCTACACGATGATTGAGATTCCCGTCATCGACTATCTGCCGGGCGAAAGGGAGGAAATCATCCGTCACCTTGTCTGACACCCGCATCCCCTCCCGGGCCATGACACTGAGTGTGATTGTACCCGTATACAACGCAGGCAGTCTGGTTGACCGCTGTCTGCAGAGCCTTGTCGACCAGGATTTTCCCCAGCTGGAGATTATCCTGGTCGACGACGGTTCCACCGACGGGAGCGGATCTGCATGCGACCGCTGGGCCCAGCGCCATCCGCAGGTGAAGGTGGTCCATCAGGCCAATCAGGGGCTCAGCATGGCACGCAACGCCGGGCTGGCCATAGCTCGGGGCGAGGCCGTCACCTTTGTGGATGCCGACGATGCGGTGGACCGCTCCACCTATGCCCAGGTGGTGCCCCTGCTCAGCGGCGAGGTGGACATGGTGGAATATCCGGTGCTGTGTGGCTGGCAGGGTCCGCATCCGCGGTTGCTCTCCTTTCCCTGCCGCACCTATGCGGATGGCCGCAGCTACTGGTGGCAGTCGCAGGCCTATGCCCACACGTATGCATGGAACAAGGTGTACCGCCGGAGCCTCTTCCGCGAGGTGCGCTTTCCCGAGGGGCTGGTGTTTGAGGATGCCCACACCCTGCCCTTGATACTCTCCCGCGTGCGACGGGTGGCCACTACCGACAAGGGTTGCTACCTCTATTATAGCAACCCTGGCGGCATCACCGCCCGTGCCACAGGGAAACAGCTCCAGTCGCTGCTCACGGCCCATCTCACCCACTGGGATCCCTCTCTGGATGCCCGCTTCTATGCCCGGTTGCTCAATATCCAGATCGACGTGTGCCGCCTCACGGCCGCGCCTCCCCAGCTGCCCGCCCTTCTGCCCCGGGGCATGAACCGCTGCGGTGCACTGGGCTGCATAAAGATTCTTCTTGCCAACATCCTGGGAATACAATGCCTATGCAAACTCCATCGTCTTGTGCGCCACCGCTGATATCCTTTGTGGTGCCGGTCTATAATGTGCCGCCCCGCTGGCTGGAGGCCTGCATCCGCAGCATCCTGGCCCTTCCGCTGGAGGCCTCCATGCGCGAAATCATTGTGGTGGACGACGGCAGCCGGGAACCCGTAGCTCCTCAGCTTGAGTCGCTGGGGGCCGGTGTGTGCTGTGTGCGCCAGCCCAACAGGGGGCTCAGCGAGGCACGCAACCGGGGCATCCAGCTGGCCAGTGCCGCATACATCCAGTTTGTGGATGCCGATGACTGCCTGCTGCCTCATGCCTATGCCCATTGCATCCGCGCATTGCAGGCCATGCGTCCCGACATCGTGTGCTTCCGCCTTACCCGCTCCTGTAAACCCTCTGCTCCCTCCGTGCCACTTGCTGTGCCTGCCTCGCTGCCGTCGGGCACCGACTATATGCTGCACCACAACCTGCGCGCATCGGCCTGCGGCTATCTGTTCCGCAAGGACATCCTCGGCGGCTTGCGCTTCCCGTCTGGCCTGCTCCACGAGGACGAGGACTTCACGCCCCGCCTGTTTCTGGCAGCCCGCACCGTGTGCGACCTCCCCATAGCCGCCTATTACTATCGCCCTGTTCCACAATCCATCACTTCCGACACTCGTGCCCCCCGTGTGGCCCGTCGGCTCGACAGCAAGCAGCAGGTGCTGGTGCGGCTTTCCCGGCTGGCCGTCACCCTGCCCGCCCATGAGCGTGCGGCCCTCTGCCGGCGCATCGCCCAGCTGAGCATGGACCTGCTGGCCGACATGCTCCGGCTCCGCCTCCCCTACGACGAATTCCTCCGCAGGGTGGAGCTTTTGAGGCAGGAGGGCTTCTATCCGCTGCCCCTCAAAGGCTACACATTCCGCTACTGTCTGTTTGCATGGCTGTCGCGCTGGAAAACTTTGCTGTTTATGCTTTATAGGGCAGAAAAACAGGCTTTATTCGCAGAAAATGCACATAAATTGTGAAAATGTGCACAAAAATAGCAGTTTTTCTGCCTTAACTCTTGCATATATGCGCAAAAAGTCGTTATTTTGCACCCAGAAAATAAAGAAGAAACATAATTATCCATCTTTAAATCATTTGAACAATGTCTGAAATTGAAGCAAAAGTAAAAGAGATTATCGTAGACAAGTTGGGTGTTGATGAAGCAGACGTAACTCCCGAAGCATCTTTCACCAACGATCTGGGTGCAGATTCTCTGGACACCGTAGAGTTGATTATGGAGTTTGAGAAGGCATTCGAAGTGACCATTCCCGATGACAAGGCAGAGAAGATTTCCACTGTTGCCGATGCCATCGCCTACATCGAGGCAAACCAGAAGTAACATTCTCTTTTATTTTCAATAATGGAACTGAAAAGAGTTGTTGTAACAGGTCTTGGTGCCATTACTCCACTCGGTAATTCTGTTGAGGAAACTTGGCAGAATCTCGTGGACGGAGTGAGTGGTGCCGGTCCTATTACGCATTTCGATGCCTCGCAGTTCAAGACCCAGTTTGCCTGCGAGGTAAAGAATTTCAAACCCGCCGACTTCGGAATCGACCGCAAGGAAGCCCGCAAGATGGACCTCTACTGCCAGTATGCGCTGGCTGGTGCCATCCAGGGCATCAAGGACTGCGGCATCGATTTGGATACAGCCGACAAGAACCGCATCGGAGTGGTGTATGGCGTGGGCATTGGCGGCATGAACACCTTTGAGGAAGAGGTGGGCAACTGGACAAAGACCGGTGCCACACTGGGTCCCAAGTTCGGCCCCTTCTTCATCCCCAAGATGATTGCCGACATCTGTGCCGGCCAGATTTCCATTATGTATGGATTCCACGGCCCCAACTTCATCACCTCATCTGCCTGCGCTTCTTCTTCCAATGCGCTGGCCGAGGCATTCAACCTCATCCGCCTGGGCAAGGCCGACATGATTGTGAGCGGTGGTGCAGAGGCAGCCATTGTACCCAGTGGCGTGGGCGGCTTCAACGCCATGCACGCGCTGAGCACACGCAACGACGAGCCCCAGAAGGCCAGCCGTCCCTTCAGTGCCAGCCGCGACGGTTTCGTGATGGCAGAGGGCAGTGCCTGCCTGGTGCTGGAAGAACTGGAGCACGCCAAGGCACGCGGTGCAAAGATTTATGCCGAAATGGTCGGCGCGGGCATGAGTGCAGATGCTCACCACCTCACTGCCACCCATCCCGAGGGACTGGGCGCCATGCTGGTGATGAAGAATGCGCTGGAGGATGCCGAACTGAATCCGGAGGACATCGACTACATCAATGTGCACGGCACATCCACTCATGTGGGCGACATCTCCGAGGCCAAGGCCATCAAGAATCTCTTCGGCGACCATGCCTATGAGCTGAACATCAGCTCCACCAAGAGCATGACCGGACACCTGCTGGGCGCAGCCGGTGCCATCGAGGCCATGGCCAGCGTGCTGGCAGTGAAGAACGACATCGTGCCTCCCACCATCAACCACGAAGAGGACGACTGCGACGAGGAGATCGACTATCGCATGAACTTCACCTTCAACAAGGCGCAACAGCGTACCGTGCGTGCTGCCATGAGCAACACCTTCGGTTTTGGCGGACACAATGCCTGTGTGGTATTCAAGAAATACACCGACTAGAAAAGTGCGTACCTCATCCTACATGAGAGTGAAGGTATCGCTCATCAACATTATCGACGCGATAAGGGTGCCTTTCTGCAAGAGAAGGCAGCTTTATCGCGCTTTTTATGCCATTCTGGGATTCTATCCCCACCGCATCTCCCTCTATCGGCAGGCACTCATCCACAAGTCGTGCATCGGCAAGCACGACGGGGACAAGATGATGCACAACGAGCGGCTGGAATTCTTGGGCGATGCCGTGCTCGATGCCGTGGTGGGCGACATCGTATACCGCCAGTTCCAGGGAAAGGACGAGGGGTTCCTCACCACCACACGCAGCAAGCTGGTGCAGCGCGAAACGCTGGGAAGGCTGGCTGTGGAAACCGGGCTCGACAAGCTCATCGTGAGCCATGTGGGCACCAACAAGAACCACAACAGCTATATGGAGGGGAATGCCTTTGAGGCTCTGATAGGAGCCGTCTATCTGGACCGCGGCTACGACTACTGCATGTTCTTTATCGAACGCAGGGTGCTGCGCCACCTCATCGACATCAACAAGGTGGCCCACAGCGAGGTGAACTTCAAGAGCCGCCTGCTGGAATGGTCGCAGAAGCGGAAATGCACGGTGGAATATGAACTGGTGCGCCAGGAACTGGGCGAGAACGGGTCGCCCGTGTTCTATAGCCGTGTGCGGGTGGAGGGTCTGGAATGCGGCACAGGAAAAGGCTTCTCCAAGAAGGAAAGCCAGCAGAAGGCCAGCCAGAAGGCCTTGTCGCTCATCCATCGCGACAAGGAACTGCGGCAGAAAATCGCCCGGGCATGCGAGGAACGGAAGGCTACCCATGAGGCTGCCGAAGAGGGGGAGAAACATGATTCTATCGTTGAAGCAGGTTAAATTCTGTATATTTTGCGATTATATCAAAAGTTTGCGCTAATTTTGCAGCTGATTGCAAAAAAAGATACATGAGCATAACCAGCATCATACGTCCACTGCTGCTTCCGCGACTGAAAACGCTCGACCGCTATGCGGACGAAGCGGAAGCCCTGCAGATGAAGACGCTCCTGTGGCTGCTCCGCAAGGGGGCACACACACAATGGGGGCGTATGCACCAGTATGGACAAATCCAGCACTACGAACAGTTTGCGGATGCGCATCCCGTAAACACCTATGAGCAACTGAAGGGCTATATCGAGCGGATGCGCCAGGGAGAGGCCGACGTGCTTTGGCCGGGAGCCGTGGAGTGGTATGCCAAAAGCAGCGGCACCACCAGCGACAAGAGCAAGTTCATCCCCGTGAGCAAGGACGGACTGCGCGACACCCACTACCGGGGCGGAACCGACGCCGTGGTGTGGTATCTGCGCAACCACCCTTGCAGCCGCCTTTTCGACGGAAAGGCACTCATCCTCGGCGGAAGCCATGCGCCCAACTACAACCGCCCCCACAGCCTGGTGGGCGACCTCAGCGCCATCCTTATCGAAAACATCAACCCGATGGTCAATCTGGTGAGGGTGCCCTGCAAGGCCACTGCCCTGCTGAGCGATTTTGAGGAGAAGCGCGACCGCATCGCACACGAAGTGATGGGGCGCAATGTCACCAACCTGAGCGGTGTGCCCAGCTGGATGCTCTCCGTGCTGAGTCGGGTGATGGAGCTGGCCGGCACCGACAACCTCTTGGAGGTGTGGCCCCATCTGGAGGTGTTCTTCCATGGCGGAGTGGCCTTTGCCCCCTACAGGGAACAGTACCGCCGCATCCTTCCTTCCGGCCAGATGCACTACATGGAGACGTACAATGCCTCCGAGGGCTTCTTCGGCCTGCAGGACGACCCCGCCGACTCCTCCATGAGCCTGATGGTGGACTACGGTGTGTTCTTCGAATTCATCCCCATGGAGGAAATCGGCCGCGAGAATCCCCGCACGGTGCCCCTGTGGGGAGTGGAGACGGGGCGCAACTATGCCATGGTCATCTCCACCAGCAGCGGCCTGTGGCGCTACATGATCGGCGACACCGTGTGCTTCACCCACACGAACCCTTACAAGTTCTACATCACCGGGCGCACCAAATCCTTCATCAATGCCTTTGGCGAGGAGCTGATTGTGGACAATGCCGAAAAGGGGCTGCAGATGGCCTGCAAGGCCACGGGCGCACAGGTGCTCGAATACACGGCCGCCCCGGTGTTCATGGACAGCCACGGCAAATGCAGCCACCAGTGGGTGGTGGAGTTTTCCGTGATGCCTGCCGATGTGGATGCCTTTGCCCGCATCCTCGACCAGTCGCTGCAGCAGCTCAATTCCGACTATGAGGCCAAGCGCTACAAGGACATCACCCTGCAGCCGCTCCAGCTGGTGGTGGCACGCAGGGGAGTCTTTGACGACTGGCTCCGCCAGAAGGGCAAGCTGGGCGGACAGCACAAGGTGCCCCGCCTGAACAACCAGCGTACCATCATTGAAGAAATACTTGCACTGAACGTATGAGACCCTCACCACGCACCCTGTTCCCCCTGTTGGCGGCCATGCTTGCCGTGGCATGTGCCAGCATCGGAAATCCCGACGGCGGACGCTACGACGAAGAACCGCCCGTGGTGGTGTCGTGCATGCCTGCCGACAAGGCCGTGGGAGTGACCAAGAAGAAGGTGAGCATCCTCTTCAATGAATACGTGAAGCTGGAGAGCGCCAACGAGAAGGTGGTGATTTCGCCGCCGCAGATAGAGACGGCCAACGTGAGGGCCGAGGGCAAGCGCGTGAAGGTGGACCTCTTCGACTCGCTGCAGGCCAACACCACCTACACCATCGACTTCAGCGATGCCATCGAGGACAACAACGAGGGAAACCCCATGGGACAGTACACCTATTCGTTCAGCACGGGCGAGGTCATCGACACCATGGAGGTGTCGGGCACTGTGCTTAATGCCGAGAACCTGGAGCCTGTAAAGGGCATGATGGTGGGCCTGTATCCTGCCGACTCCACCTTCCACGACACACTCTTCACCACCGTCCCCCTGCGCCGCGTGTCGCGCACCAACGGAAGCGGGCGCTTCACCATCAAGGGCGTGAAGCCGGGACGCTACCGCACCTTTGCCCTCCAGGATGCCGACGGCAACTTCATCTTCAACCAGAAGAGCGAGATGGTGGCATGGGACACTACGGTGGTGTCCACCTCGTGCCGCCCCGACATCAGGATGGACACCATCTGGCGCGACTCCACCCACTACGACTCCATCCGGGTGGTGCCCTACACCCACTATTACCCCGACAACATCGTGTTGCGTGCCTTCAAGGAAGAGGGGCAGGATGTGCATCTGCTCAAGCAGGAGAGGCCTGTGCCCGACTACTTCAAGCTCTATTTCACCGCTCCGCTCGACACGCTTCCCGTCATCAGGGGGCTGAACTTCAACGACAGCTGCCTGGTGGTGGAGCGTTCGCTCAAGAACGATACGCTCACCTATTGGGTCACCGACACCACCTACAGCTACATGCAGGACACCCTCACCTTTGCCATCACTTATCTCGAAACCGATACGCTGGGCCAGCTGGTACCCCGCACCGACACGCTCGACCTGTCGCCCAAGGAAACGCGTGCCAAGCAGCTGAAGGATCTGTACAAGAAGATAGAGGACTGGGAAAAGGACCGTGCCAAGCGTGCCAAACGCTCCAAGACACCTCTTCCGCCCGAAGAGAACCCTTTTCTGAAAACCTTCCTCACCATTACGCCCCGCCCGACGGGCTCCATCGACCCGAACCAGAACCTCACCCTGCTGGCTGGCGAACCCATAGCCAGCGTAGACACCTCGATGGTGAGGTTCTTCATCAAGAAGGACACGCTCTGGGTGCCCGAACCTTTCCTGTTTGAGCCTCACGAGCTCGACCGGAAGGCATACGTGCTCTATGCCGAATGGAAACCGCAGGAGCAATACCGCTTTGAGGCCGACTCCACGGCCTTCCGTGGTGTGCTTGGCCATGTGTCCAGGCCGGTGAAGCAGGAGCTCAAGGTGAAGAGCCTCGATGAGTTCGGGTCGCTGTTCGTGCATGTGGTGGCACCCTCCGACAGCAACATCGTGGTGCAGCTCATCAACCGCAGCGACAAGCCCGTGAGGGAAATCGTGGCCGACGCCTCCGGCCAGGCCGATTTCTTTTATCTGAAGCCAGGCGAGTATTTCCTCCGCTGCTTCATCGACCGCAACGGGAACGGCAAGTGGGACACCGGCAGCTATGCGCAGCAGCTCCATCCCGAGGAGGTGTTCTATTTCCCGAAGCCCATCACTGTGAAGGCCAAATGGGACATTGAGCAGGACTGGAACCTGCGTTCCATCCCCACCGAGAAACAGAAGCCTTCTGTCCTTGTCAAGCAGAAGGCCGACAAGAAGAAGGACGTGAGGTCGCGCAACAAGGAGCGCGAGGAGGAACTGCGCAAGGGCAAATCCGGTAAATCCGGCAATAAACAAACCACTGGTTCAAACATAACACGACTATGAAAACAAGAATGATTCTCACCCTCGTCGGCCTGATGCTCCTGGGCATGACGGGCACGGCGCACGCACAGTGCAGGATGGAAAACAAGGCCTTCCAGTCGGGCGAAACGCTGGAGTATACCCTCCATTTCAACTGGAAGTTCATCTGGGTGAAGGCCGGCACGGCCACCCTCACCACCCGGTCCACCACATGGAACGGAGTGCCATGCTTCAAGAGCCACCTGATTACGCGCACCAACAAACGGCTCGACAAGTTCTTTGCCATGCGCGACACGCTGGTGAGCATCGTGGGGCACGACCTTGTGCCCTATTACTACAAGAAGGCGGCCAATGAGGGCGGCAAGTACTATGTGGATGAGGTGTGGTATGACTACAAGAACGGCCAGACCCACCTGC
Source organism: Bacteroidaceae bacterium (assembly GCA_016292545.1). Taxonomy (GTDB): domain Bacteria; phylum Bacteroidota; class Bacteroidia; order Bacteroidales; family Bacteroidaceae; genus Physcousia. Next base: position 4,979 of record JAEDIG010000054.1, on the reverse strand, counting down.
GGCAGCACTATCTGAACCGTCGCGGCATAGGGCGCGACACCTCCAATGTGAGCGTGGAATGTGTATACGACATGCTCAGCATGATGCTCAGTTCCCGGTCGTATGATGCCACGCGCTTCAAGGAGGGCGAGAAGCTGGTGTTCCCCATGGCCGACGGCCGCAAGATTGAACCCACCACGCTTATCTACAGGGGAAAGAAGAATTTCAGGATGGAGGAGTCGGACACCACCTATCGTTGCCTTGTGTTCTCCTTTGTGGAATACGAGAAAAAGAAGGAAAAGGAAATCATCACCTTCTACATCACCGACGACGACAACCACACGCCCGTGCGGCTCGACCTTTTCCTGAAGTTCGGCACCGCCAAGGCATTTCTCAACAAGGCGAAGGGCCTGCGCAATCCTTCCATCTCCATCATTCGCAGATAACGCCCTGGGTATCAACGCCCTCCGTGAATGTTCGCCCTGAAAGGGCAGCAAAAGGTCGTCAGCGACCGGAACGCCCCAGAGGGGCAAAAGCTACCAGCCCAGGGCAGAGCGAAGCGGCACCCTGGGTATCAAAACGGATAATCGGATAACGCCCTACAGGGGCAAAAGCAGGACTATCAGTAAAGGGTACAAATGTCGTTTCGCCAATGTGTGGGTGGTTCTTTTGCCCCTGTAGGGCGTCTTCTTTTGTTGTGCTTTTTAACCCCAGGGTGCCATTTCGCTTCGCTCCATTCTGCCCTGGGCTGCGAGCAGGTTGCCCTTCCAGGGCGTTTTTCTTCCCCCTAAGCAGGGGACCGAGGGGGGGGGGGCTCGCTTTGTTAAATGATGCAAAAATATGGTATGAAAGATGTTTTTCGGGCTTCTGCGGCTTCCCCCTTCGGATTTATTTTGTAACTTTGCCGCGGATTATCTGCTTCTGTATATGCAACTACAATACATTTGGAGCCTATCGGACACCCCCCTTAGAGGGCTGGCAACCAGCACACGATGGCTGGCTGCGGGCGTTGTGACGCTTCAAATTACCCCCCCCTCTCTACGAAGGACTACGAAGTAGGCTCGGAAAAGACACAGTCCATCGTTTCTTATCATACAATCCCCTTTGGCGGCATGTGCACGGCCTTTTGGCGTGTGTGTCGCTGTTTTTGTTTTATACCCCACACCCCCTTTGATATGAATACGCTACGAGATACCATACGAAGACGGATGTGCCTTACGGTCCTGCTGGTGCTACCTCTGCTGCATGCCTCGGCACAGGACACTCGTCCCGCCGCATCCCCCGTCCCGCAAGTGTCGCTGCGCGCCAACCTCCTGCGCTGGGCATCGCTCACGCCCGACCTTGGCGTGGAATACCGTTTCGGCAACCGGTGGTCGGCATTGCTCGGCGGTGCGTGGACCTCATGGAGCTGGAGCGGCAAGGACCGCCGTTATGCCCTCTGGGAGATTGCCCCCGAGGTGCGCTGCCGTATTATTAATAATAAGGTATACGTGGGTGCACAGTTCAAGGCCGGCTCGTTCAACTACAAGCTCGGCCACGTGGGCAGGCAGGGCGACCTCATGGGCGGCGGCCTCACCTTAGGCTGCGTGCTTCCTGTGGGTCGGCGTGTGGCCATGGATTTCGGCATGGCCCTGGGCTGCCTCCATGCCGATTACGACAAGTACATCGTGGACAGCGGCCACCGCATCCGCACCTCCAGCGACAGCAGGAACTGGTGGGGACCCACATCGTTGGGCATCACCCTAGTGTATAATTTCAAATAGAGAAACCGCCATGGATATGAAAAGACCCATCAGACACGCCTGCATCCTGTTCATGGCCGCTATGGCCACGGCCGGCGGCGTGAAGGACGACCTCGCCGACAGCCTCCTCTGCGGCAAGGGAGCCGTGGAGCTCACGGCCGACTTTTCCCGCCACACGGCCGACATGCCCCTTCCCTCCGCCTATCAGGCCATGGTGGCAGGGCAGACATTTTCTGTCCCCGCCGATGCCCCCGCCCTTCTGCCATACCATTTCGAACCCGCAGCCGCCACACTCATTGCCTTCAACGAACCCTGGGGCATGGAGCGTCTGGGCATGACCATGCAGGTGTGCCGCCTTGCCGACGGCAGCATAGAGCCCATGCCCGAACCGCTGTTCACGGCCAGGGCCGACATCACCATTCCCAAGGACGACACCCTGCGCCTCACTCTGCCCATGCAGCAACGGCTCTTTGCCCTGCGCTTTGAGCTGCCCGTCACCCGCGGCGATGCCTCGCTCATCGACCGTGTGGAGGGAGAGGTGGCAGGCATAGCACAGACCTTCGACCTCGGCAGCCAGCAGGTGGTCGGCGGCACACCGGCCCGCATACGCATCACCTTCAGCCGGGAGGAGGCAGCGGTCACCCGCACGGGTGGCGACAGCCCTGCAGCCGTAGCCTTCATCGGCAAGGCCGGCCTCTTGGGCATCGACGGCCAGGCGCAGCAGCTCACGCTGGACATCCTCTACACCGACGGCCGCCACCAGACCATCACCACCGACCTCAGCCGCATGATGGAGGACTTCGGCAGCGGCCGGAGCCTGGAACCGCTGGTCATCACGGGCGGCATGGAAGCCCCCGAGGAGGCGGGCATGGAGGCCGTCATCAAGGACTGGACGGTGAAGGACAGAGAGATAGAGATTAAATAACCAGAATGATAATTAAAAAAAAACGGAAAAACAATGAAAAAAGGAACAAGATTCATGATGCTTGCCCTCCTTTCGGGCATGCTCTTCTCTTGCAGCAGTAGCAGCAACGAGGACCCCACCGAGAACCCCATCGAGAATCCCGGCAACAATCCTGGCGGCAGGGTGGCCGTGCAGTTCAGCAGCAGCATCAGTGTGGACACACGTGCCGCAGGCACCACATGGACGGCCGGCGACTGCATAGGCATCTTCATGACCCGTGCCGGTGCAGCCCTCGCCGATGATGGCATCAGCGAAGGCGTGAACAACATCGCCTACACCACCACTGCGGGTGACGGCAAGTTCGCTCCCGCCCAGGGGGCCGGCACCATCTATTTCCCCATCAATGGTGCGGTGGACTTCTATGCCTACTATCCCCAGCAGGCGGTCGCCGGCTACCAGCTCTCGCTCAACGTGGCCGACCAGACCGACCAGGAGGCCATCGACCTGATGTATGCCACCGCCCCGAATAAGGACAAGACACAGCCCAGCGTGACGCTCGGCTTCGCCCACCAGCTCTCCAACCTGGTGCTCGACGTGCAGCCCGGCGACGGCCTCACGGCAGCCGACCTTGCTGCGCTCACCGTCACGGTGAAGGGCCAGCACACCACAGCCACCTACAACCTGGCCGACGGCACACTGGCCGATGCTGCCTCGCCGGCCGACGTGGCCATGAAGGCCGTCACCGCCGGCAGCCGCTATGAGGCCATCCTCCTGCCCACGACCTCCGAAAACCGCGAACTGGAGTTCAACCTCAACAACGGCCACGATGCCCCCTTCCGCTGGACAATGCAGGGCACGCTGGACGGCGGCATGAAGTATCACTACACCAAGGTGAAGCTCAGCCGCACCACCGCCGAGGTGGAGGGAACCATACTCCCCTGGAACGAGACGACGGACAGCAACGAGAACGAGGCAAAGTGATTCCGCCCCCCCCCCGCGGGGGCAAAGGTCGACAAACAAATAAAATAAAATAAAACAACAACGGTATATAGATTATGAAGAAGATTCTATTCTACTCCATGGCCATAGCCGCCATGACAATGACCGCCTGCTCCAGCGATGAGGGGCAGGACACCACGGAAACCCGGGCCACCTTCTCCGCCGTCATCGGCGAGGAGCAGCACACACGCGCCTACGACCAGACATGGGAAAGCAGCGATGCCATCGGCATCACGGGCACTACGGGCGGCACGGCCTACACCAACGTGAAATACACCACCGCCAACGGTGACGGCAACTTTGCCGTGGCCACGGCGGGCACGGACATCTACTATCAGGACACGCAGGATGTCACCTTCACCGCCTACTATCCCTGGAACGACCTCTCTGCCTCCACCCTGCAGGTGGACACCCGGGCACAGGCCGGCCAGACGACCTTCGACTTCCTGTGGGCGCAAGCCACGGGCAGCAAGGCGAGCCCCAATGTGGCCTTCACCTTTGCCCACAAGATGGCCAAGGTGGTCATCACCGTGAAGAAGGGAGCCGACGTGTCCTTCAGTGAAGTACAGGCTGCCAAGCTCAGCCTCAACGGCTTCCTCTACGAGGGAACCTTCGACGCAACCACAGGCACTACCGCAGCCACAGGCACTGCCGTTGAATGGCAGTTTGCCGGCAACACGGACAAACCGGACTACAATGCACCTTCCGCAGCCGACAACTCAGCCGAAACGGTGAGCTACTCCCTCATCGTGTTCCCGCAGGAGTTTGCCGCCACCCTGCCCTTCACCGCCTCCCTGACCGGCATGCAGAGCTTCGCCACCCGTATCGACTTCACCGCAGCCAATGCCAATGCAGGCGACACCGATGCCAAGAACGAGTGGGTGGCCGGCCGCCAGTACAACATCAGCGTAACGCTCAACAAGACTTCCCTCACCGTCAACGGCTGCACCATCTCTCCCTGGGTGAATGCCAACGGCGGCAACTTTGATGCAAACTAATCATTAAATCCCCAATAACAATGAAGACAAAATCTTATTTTATGCTTGCAGCCCTGGCACTCGGTGCCGCAGCCTGCAGCAACAGCGAGAACGAATACACAGGTCCCGTAGAGGCCAGGATTACCGCAGGACTGGCTGGCGCACAGACGCGTGCGGTGGATGACAAGTGGAATAGTGACCATATCGGTGTGATGGTGACGAATGCTTCGAGCAGTATGAAAGACCTTTATAAAAATGTTGAGTATTCAACCATAGAACAAGGTACTACTGCTACTTTCAACGCAGTCCCAGGCCAGGGCATTTTCTTCCAGGATGCCGGCGAGACCGTTACCTTCGCAGCCTATGCTCCCTACCAAA
>JAEDIG010000186.1 GCA_016292545.1 Bacteroidaceae bacterium | reverse complement strand
GGTTTCTGTGTGGACTTGATTACCCAGGGTGCCGCTTCGCTCTGCCCTGGGCTGATGGCTGCTGCCCCTTCAGGACGTTCTTGGTGGGATGTGTGGACGCAGAACACCCTACCTTTCAGGGCTTGGTGGTGTGTCATCGTAATCCGCCCCCCTTCAGGGCGCGTCCTCTGGTCTTCTCCCCCCTAAACAGGGGGACTGAGGGGGTCTGGCCATGGCCGGCTATTGGTCGGGGTTCTCCACGAATCCCTGATACCGGGCGGGAAGTCCCTGCATGATGGCCTGATAGCTCTTCTCCATGGAAAGTTTCACATTCTCGGGCGACTTGCCGCTGGGAGGAATGGGTTCATGAATGACCATCCGCAAAGGATGCCAGGTGAGGAAATTGAACCCCTTCTGGCGGGGCAGCACGTCGAAGGAGCCGTCGATGGTGACAGGCACCACGGTCAACTGCAGTTCGTCGGCCAGCTGGAAGGCTCCACGGCGGAACACCCCCATGTGGCCCGTGAACGTGCGCGCGCCCTCGGGGAACACCACAAGGCTGGTGCCATGGCGGAGCACCTCGCGCCCCTGCCTGTAGGTCTGCTGGATGGCCTTGGGGCCGCTCTTGTCCACAAAAATATGGCCGGCACTTTCACATGCCTTTCCGATGAGGAACATGCGGCGAAGGGCCTTCTTCATCATCCACTTGAAATTGCGCCCCAGGAAACCATAGACCAGGAAAATGTCGAAGGGACCCTGGTGATTGGCCACGAACACATAGGAATGGTGCTTTTCGAGATGGTGCCGCCCTTCCACCCTGACGGGCAGCAGGAACACATAGCACATGAGGCGGCTCCACACCATGGCCGGATAGTAGCCCCAGAAATGGGCCCGTCCAAGGGTGCACCCGATGATGGTGACAATGGCCGTGAGCGCGCTGAGCAGCAGCATCACGGGCAGGGCCACACACAGCTGATAGATGCGATAGAGTAACCTTACCATATATAAATAATATGTATGTAATGTCGCGGAATCAATAACTCTCGTGGAGCGTGGCCATGTTCTCCTCAGCAATGCGCTTGAATTCCTTCACATAAGGATGGTTGAGGAAATAGGGGGTGGCCTGTGTGAAAATGGCCTCTATCTGCGGATTGAGGATGGGATAAGGCATGTTGCTGGTGAGGATCATGAAGATGCCCGGGCCCAGCACATTGTTGTAGTTGCGCGAGATGAAGCGCGTGACAAGCCGGTCGTTCTCCTCGCTGATTTCCGCAGCCTCCTTGCCCAGGAGGCGCAGGACCTCGTCGTGGTCCATGCCGTCCATCACCATGCGGCTCTCCTTATGGGTGAGCTCCTCAAGGCGGGCGTCGAGCTGCGTTTTGCGCGTGACGAAGCTCTGGAGCGTGTCGTTGAGGGGCGTGCCCGTGGCACTCTGGAGCACCTCGGCCAGCTTCAGGCTCACCACCCCGTCTTCCAGCACCACAGGCATCAGGCTCTGGTCGTCCAGATAGAGGTTTGCCATCATCACAGAATCCATGGCTCCGCGAAAATCAAAACGTCCGTGCACCACACGGGCCGAGTCGATCGAACACATGTCGTTGTCCTTGAACACCTTAAGATATAACATCTTGCCCTCCAGCTGCTGAAGGGAAGAAGAGCCTGTGACTGTATACTGACTGGCGCATGAAGTGGCGAGACACATCAGGCCCAATGCGAGAGATTGCATCCTATTCATGATTCTTCCGTTTTCTACATGACGCAAAGTTACATGGAAAATACCATACCGACAAGAAAATTAGGACTAATTAAGGTTTCTTTGGTTTTGATAATTCAGCAGGAATGCGCCAGGCGGTATACAGCTGCAGAATGGCCCCCACGGCCAGGCACACCATCCACTCATTGCGGCGCAGCGGCCCCCAATGCATCACCTGCATGCTCATGCACAGGACCGCCCCCCACAAGACCACCAGACTGAACAGCTGCTGGCGGCGCAGGCGCCTGACATTGAAATCGGTTCCCGTATACTCGGCCCTGAGCTGCATCAGGCTGTAGAGGGCAACCCCCACAGCCAGGAGCCACAGTCCCCACAGGGGGGAGAGGGCGTATGCGACCGCTCCGCCCAGCATCACCACGGCCCCCGCACGGAAGAGGGCGTTCTCTATCCTTGTGAGCTGCTTCATGGGCTATCGTTCTATGGGCATGTAGGCCGTGCTGTCTGTCTGAGGCTGCCGGGCCTTCTCCGCGTCATATATGACAAACACATCCTCGTCGGCCCGCTTCATGTGATACCTTTCCCGCGCCACACGCTCCAGCTCGTGCCGTTGGCCGAGCAGCTCATACCGGCGCGTATCTTCTTCATATTTCTGCCGGAGGACCTGGAGTTCCGTCTGCAGAAGGGCTATCCGTTCCCTGCGCAAACGCGCATTCCAAAAACTGTTCTCATCCACGAAACCATCGATGAGAATGATAAAGGCAAGCACCACCACATACTTGAGCCGGCGCAGATGTTTCCATATCGAGGACAAACTTTTCATATCGTTGCATGCAAATTTGCCACAAAGTTAAGCAAAAAACGGGTGAAAATACCACATAAGATGATTTTTTTTGCTACATTTGCAGAAAAATACGGAAATACTACCTATCAGAACCCCCTAGCAATACACACCAAATGGAAGAATTCTTAGTTTCGGCACGAAAATACCGGCCCCTCACATTCGACACCGTTGTGGGACAGAAAGCGCTCACCACAACGCTCAAGAATGCCATAGCCAGCAAGAAACTGGCGCATGCCTATCTGTTCTGCGGCCCCCGCGGAGTGGGCAAAACCACCTGTGCCCGCATCTTTGCAAAGGCCATCAACTGCCTCTCGCCCACCGCCGGAGGCGATGCGTGCGGCGTGTGTGAAAGCTGCCGTGCCTTTGACGAAGGAAGGAGCATGTCGATACACGAACTGGACGCCGCCAGCAACAACAGCGTGGAAGACATCCGCGAACTGATCAAGCAGGTGCAGATTCCGCCACAAGTGGGCCGATACAAGGTGTTCATCATCGACGAGGTGCACATGCTCAGCGCCTCGGCCTTCAACGCCTTCCTGAAGACACTGGAAGAGCCACCGGCCAACGTCATCTTCATCCTGGCCACCACCGAGAAGCACAAGATTCTGCCCACCATACTGAGCCGGT
>JAEDIG010000185.1 GCA_016292545.1 Bacteroidaceae bacterium | reverse complement strand
ACAGGCCGGCGACAAGAACAAGACCGCCGAAGGCTTTCTGGCACTCTATCGCAGCCACAAAGCCCTGCCCAAGAACAAGCCACTCATCAAGTTCCTCTCCGAGCCCGGCATCAAGGCCGGTATGCTGGCCACAGAGGAAATCTATATGGAGAACAACAACCGCCGCATGCCCGAGGTGACCGAACCACTCTTCTTCGTGGTGGAGGAAAAGCAGAACAGCGTGGACCTCACCGACAAGGGCAACGACTGGCTGGCACAGCAAGTGAACGACCCCGAACTCTTTGTGCTGCCCGACATGGCCACCATCATGGCTGCCATCGAGAACAGCAACGCCACGGAAGAAGAGAAGCTGGAACAGAAAGACAAGGCATACAATGACTACGCCACCAAGAGCGAGCGCGTGCACACCATCCAGCAGCTCCTCAAGGCATATACGATGTTCAACCTGAACGACGAATATGTAATCCAGGACGGAGAAATCAAGATTGTGGACGAACAGACGGGCCGCATCATGGAAGGCCGCCGCTGGAGCGACGGACTCCATCAGGCCGTAGAGGCCAAAGAGCACGTGAAGGTGCAGGCCGCCACGCAGACCTACGCCACCATCACACTGCAGAACTATTTCCGCATGTATCACAAGCTGAGCGGCATGACGGGTACGGCCGTCACGGAAGCCGGTGAGTTCTGGGACATCTACAAACTGGACGTAGTGGAAGTGCCCACCAACCGCCCTGTGGTGCGCAACGACCAGAATGACCGCGTATACAAGACCCAGCGCGAGAAATACAAGGCTGTAATCATGGAGGTGGAGAAGATGCGCAACAGCGGACGCCCCGTGCTGGTGGGCACCACCAGCGTGGAAATCTCCGAGATGCTGTCCAAGATGCTGCAGATGCGCAAGATTCCTCATCAGGTGCTCAACGCCAAGCTCCACCAGAAGGAGGCCGACATTGTGGCGCAGGCAGGACAGAGTGCCAAAGGCACCGTGATGGTGGACGGACAGGCCAAGGAGTGCATGCTGGGAACAGTGACCATCGCCACCAACATGGCAGGCCGAGGCACGGACATCAAGCTGTCGCCCGAGGTGAAGGCTGCGGGCGGACTGGCCATCATTGGCACAGAACGCCACGAAAGCCGCCGCGTGGACCGTCAGTTGCGCGGACGTTCAGGCCGTCAGGGCGACCCAGGCAGCAGCGTATTCTTTGTATCACTCGAAGACAAGCTCATGCGTCTGTTTGCCAGCGAACGCATCGCCAAGGTGATGGACCGTCTGGGATTCGAGGAAGGTGAAATGATTGAACACCCCATGATTACCCGCAGCATTGAGAACGCACAGAAGAAGGTGGAAGAAAACAACTTCGGCATCCGCAAGCGCCTGCTGGAATATGATGACGTGATGAACAAGCAGCGCACGGTCATCTACGAGAAGCGCCGCCATGCCCTCATCGGCGAACGTCTGGGCATGGACATAAGCGACATGATATGGGACCGCGTGTGCAACATCATCGAGAACAACGACTTTGAAGGATGCAAGCAGCAGTTCCTGGAAATCATGGCCATGGACGTGCCCTTCGACCAGACCCAACTGGAAGAGACACCACGGGAGGAACTGTGTGAGCAGGCCTACCAGAAGGTGATGGAGCGATTCAAGCAAAAGACTGAAATCATGGCCGGAAACGCCCACAAGGTGATCAAGCTCATCTATGAGTCGCCTCAAGGACAGATGTATGAGAACATCATGGTGCCCGTGATTGCCGGCAACCGCCAGTACAACGTTGCTCCCAACCTGAAAGAGGCATACGAGACAGAATCCAAGTCGGTGGTTACAGCCTTCCACAAGGCCATCATCCTCCACATCATCGATGACGCATGGAAGGAAAACCTGCGACTGCTCGACGAGCTGAAACACAGCGTACACAATGCAAGCTACGAACAGAAGGATCCCCTGCTCATCTTCAAACTGGAGAGTGTGAAGCTGTTCGACAACATGGTGAACCGCATCAATGACCGCACAGTGAGCATCATCATGCGTGCCATGATTCCCGAAATACAGATTACCAACGAGGCTCCCAGAGAGGCTCCCGCCCCCGAACGACGTCCGCGCCTGCAGGAGAGCCACGAGGATTTGAACGACGCACGTCAGGCACAAGCGGCAGCACGCGACACACGTGACCGTCAGCCCGTACAGCCCATACGCGCAGAGAAGCTGCCTGGACGAAACGACCCCTGCCCCTGTGGCAGCGGACTTAAGTTCAAGAACTGCCACGGAAAGAACCTGTAATCCCAAGAACCCATCTTAATCATAAGAGATATGGAAGCAAACCAGCAAACCATTCAGCAGCTGGAAAGGGCCATCAAGAAGATAGCCGCCAAGTATCCAGCCGGAGCAGAACCCATGCTCACAGACATCCATCTTCTGGTGAACCAGGAGAACGGCGAGGTGAAGGCATACAACGATGACGACGTGGAGCTGAACCGCCAGGTGGTGGAACAGTGGATTGGAAACACCGATGAAGATTTCTACCAGCAGGTGGCCCCCATCCTGCACGACCTCCTGCAAAAGCAGCATGAAGTGCTGGAAGGCATGAGTCTGATGCGTCCCTTCTCATTTGTATTGATGGACGAGGACCGCGAAACGCTGCAGGATCTCTATTATGTGGACAACGAGGACACGATAATCCTGGACAGTGCTTTGCTGAAAGACCTCGACGAGGACTTGGATGCCTTCCTGAAGCATCTTCTTTCTGATTAATATACGTTTCTAGCATATAAAGGCCCAGCGGAAAAGGACACAAACCTTCTGCTGGGCTTTTTTTTCGATTCCACTCAGAAAATCATCCTGTTTTTTTGACGGAATGGGGGAAAAATCTTAAATTTGCAACAAAATATCCAATACAACAATTATGGCAAAACAAAAAATAGACCCGAAGAACTGTACCAAGCAGCAGATAATCGACGTTGTAAAGGCCGCAAAGGCACGAAAAATTGCTTGGGAGGAACGGGTGCAGGAAGACATGAGAAGGCGGCAGGAACTAAGACGCAAGGCGCAAGAGTCCCATTACTATGACATTGTTCTCAACTAAAGTCAAAATGAATCCCCTCAACATAGAGAACATTAATACTTTATTCAACTTTCGCAAGTTCAAATGAATTGTGTATCAGCAGTGATTGTTTGTTCTG
>JAEDIG010000053.1 GCA_016292545.1 Bacteroidaceae bacterium | reverse complement strand
GGTGACACACTGCTCACCCGCTTGCGGGAGGGCGGCATCAGCAACGGGCATTCATGGAATGGACATGTGGGCCTGGAGAACAACCTGAAGGTGGGCAAAGTGCATGTTGCATCGCTCTGGACCAACCTGACCCACAAGCAGGACAAAACGGAACAGGCGCGGAAATACAGTTTTGAGGTGCCCTCTCCTTCCGGCCAGTACAATACGGATGACATTTCCCATTCATCCACGGAACTGGACATTACAGGAATGCATTGCTTCTCGATGAAGAAGGGAAGCCGCATTTATTTATGGGAAACCGTAAACATCATGGGCGAGCGGGCCCACGACTGGCTTTACCATCCCGATACATTGTTCCTGCCATCGCAACTGGACGCCCTCACATCCCTCACGGACCCCCGCAACTCCTACACCAGCCGCCTCAAGCGTCAAAGGTCCCGAACCCAGCTGACCTTCCAAAAGTCAGAGATTCTAAAGCCCGACAGCATAATGACTCTTGGCTACCCCTATGAGCGGTGGGACTGCAATTACACGTTTACCTACTCCCATCAGTCGCTGGACTACCAGCGCGGCGTGCTGGACACCCTGGCCAAGCGGTCCGGTTTCCAGCGCTATGCCAGTGTAAAATACCGTTTCTTCCCGAAGGGGACCTATAACCACGACCTGCAGTTCAATGTGTCCAATCATTTCGACGATGTGTCCCTCTATGACCGTATCAGCTATCAGGACGATGCCACACCGCTGGTGGTGAAGCTGGGCAATCCCGGGCTGAAAGGAAACTGGGGAACCACGCTGAAGGCCGATTACTACAGCCGTACGCGGGCTCGTGGCCGCAAGTACCAGCGCATCCTTCATGTGGGCGCTTCGGCGGAATACCGCCACCGCGACATCTCCCAGTCAGTCACCTACAATCCCCAGACGACAGTCTGTACCTATCGCCCCGTCAACGTGCACGGCAACTACCATGTGGACGGCAAGATGGTCTTCACGCGCCTCCTGGACAGGCAGAACCGCTGGACGTGGCAGAGTAACCTCACAGCCCGCCTGGACCACAGTGTGGACCACGTCCTCTTTGAGGACCAGACCGAAAGCTGCGAGAATGCAGTGAACATCCTTACGCTCCACGAGAACACCTACCTGCAATATGAAAGAGGCCCGCTCAGCCTGCGTGCCACGGGTGACGCAGACTGGCGTCACAGCGAAGGCCGTATGCGCGACTTCTCCACCCTCAACGCCATCGACTGGCAGTACGGGCTCTCGGGCCGCTACACCCTTCCGCGCCTGAAGACCACCTTCTCGGCCGATATGAAGATGTACAGCCGCCGGGGCTACGGCAGCAGCGCCCTCAACACGGACGACTTCGTGCTGAACGCCTCGCTGAGCCAGCCCTTCCTGAAGGGGAAACTCATAGCCCGGGTGGAGGCCTTCGACCTGCTGCACCAGCTTTCCAGCACGCAGTACACGGTCAATGCGCAGGGCCGCACCGAAACATGGTACCGCTCCCTGCCCCATTACGTGATGCTCCATCTGGTGTACCACTGGAACAAGAACCCCAAGAGACAATGATTTGACTGCAGAGATAACAATGAAGATATTCAATCGAAAATTCCCCCATTACAGGCAGAACAACGCCTGTGACTGCGGTCCCACGTGCCTCCGCATGATAACCCGGCACTACCGCCACGAGTATTCGGCAGAGATGCTGCGCCGGGAATGCCACACCTCCCGTGGAGGCGTGAACATGCTGGACATCAGCGAGGCGGCAGGGACCTGCACGTCATCACCCTCATCCTGCTGGCGCAGCTGGGCTTCTCCGTGGCCACCCTCAGCATAGGGTATATCCGCGCATGGATAACGCTGCACATCAACACACGCATAGACATCTCGCTCATTGCCGACTTCCTGGTGAAACTCACGGCCATGCCGCAACCGCTAGTGATTAAGGTTGACGGCAGCAAGAAAGAGGGTGTCATCATGGCGGAATAGCGCACTTGCCGGCAATGAAGGTATTTGCAGTAGCATGTCCGGGTAATATACTTCATAAATCGAGAGAAAAAGTCAGCCGTTTTCAAGTTTTTTTTTGAAAATGGCTGATTTTTTTGGATGATAAGAGATAAATTGATACCTTTGCACCCATAAAAAAGCGGCAATATGGCATACCAAAGTATTATAGGTAGAAACGAAGAAATCAAGAAGCTTGAAAAATTCTTGAAGTCCTCAAGATCAGAGTTTGCAGCCATCTATGGACGCAGACGTGTCGGAAAGTCATATCTTGTAGAAGAAGTATATAAAGACAAGATTGTGTTCCGTGCTGTAGGTGCTTACATCAAAGAGAAAGATGAGCGTACATACAAGCAAATTCAACTCGACCATTTCTATGAAAGTCTGCTTGACTGTGGTGTATCAGAGGACACGCCACGTCCAAGCAACTGGCGCGAGGCTTTCCGACTGCTCAGAAAATACCTGGAAGGTTTACGCACCAAGCGACGTGTTGTGTTCCTGGATGAACTGCCGTGGCTGGCCGGACCGCAATCATCAGAATTTATTACAGAACTTGGGTATTTCTGGAACTCATGGGCTGACCGCCAACGTAACATCGTATTGGTAGTATGTGGAAGCGCAACCTCTTGGATGCTCGATAATGTCATCCGCGACTATGGAGGATTACATGGTCGCCTTACCGAAAAAATCCGATTGTTTCCCTTCACATTGAAGGAGTGTGAGTTGTATTTCAAGAAACATGGTTTCCGTCTTTCCCGATACGAAATTGCCGTAGCTTATATGGCATTTGGCGGCATTCCTTATTATCTGGACAGAATTGACAACGAAAAGAACCTGTCTGAGAACATTGATGACTTTTTCTTCAAAGACGAAAAGATTGACCAGGAGTTCAAGGATGTCTATACAGGTCTTTATTCTACTTCAGAGCGATATGTGGATGTTATTAAAGCGTTAGGTACCAAGTTCTATGGCATGACACGTCAAGAATTAGCCGAGGCTGCTAGTATCGAACTTGGCGGCACATTCAGCAAGATTCTCGACAACCTCCACGAATCTGGCATTACCCGTGAATACCCACGTTATGGGAAGGAACGTGTGGAAACTGTCTATCAATTGAAGGATTTCTTCTCCATCTTCTACCTACACTTTATCCATGGGAAAGGTGTAGAAGCCGGGAATTGGCGCAACATACAACGTACTCCTACGTTTTACGCATGGGCAGGCAACACTTTCGAGTTGCTCTGCATTGAACACCTGTCCATGATCAGGGACAAACTGCGCATTGCTACTGTCAGTCGCAACTATTGCTGGAAAGGAACCGCCCCCAATGGAACTGCCGCCCAAATAGACCTTGTGTTGGAATGGAAAGGTGAACGGACTGATTATCTCTGCGAGATGAAATTCAGCGAACATGAGTTCACCATTACCAAGCAATATGAAAGGGAACTTGCAAAAAAGATTGATGCATTTCTCCATAGCAAGCAACATACAAAGACCCATTCCATTCAGTTGGTGATGGTGACGACAAATGGTATCACTGAGAACGAACATGCCAAAGATGTGAACCAAAACATTATATTGGACGATTTATTCTAACTCCCTATTTCGTACATTCTACCAGCCATAGAAAAATAATATCGGCTTGCCCGTCGTGGAAATTTCACGGTGGATGTCACATTAAACAGTGTTTTTCTTCATAAAATATTTTGTGGTTTCGCAAAATTGGAATAACTTTGCAGCGTCAGAGTGGATAAGGGAATTGGGTGTGAATCCCAAACTGTCCCGCAGCTGTAACTCTCAATCCAAATCTGCAAGGGAAACGTGAGCCACTTGGAGCCGGCAATAAAGGCGAAAGGGAAGGTGCCCGAAACAGAGAGAGAAGTCAGAAGACCTGCCACCCGCAGACAACAGTGAGCGTTTCACGGACCGAGGAGAACGTGATTAACAACAAATAAAACAGAAAGAATGAAAGCTTTAAAGAAAGCTGCAATCCTGCTGTGTGCAGGATTCGCATTCACTGCGTGCGAAGACGACGGAGTGATTGGTTTGAACAATGGCAATGTGGCCACAGTAACATTTGAAGGTGCCCAATGGGAAAGCCTCATCGACAACCCGCAGTACAACGGCGAACTGCTCTATGGCAGCAACGCATCCACCTACGGATGGACCGACGAAACCACCCAGCTGTCGGGCGGCATGACCAACGCCTGGGGCGGCATGTACGGTTTTTCGGAAGGCGGCACTGCCATCAGCAACTATGTGAGCATCGACCTGTCGCACAACAGCTATGAAAACCAGCTGGAAGTGCCCCTCGGCAACGGCAGCAAGAACTTTGCAGTGGCCTACTGCACGGCCAGCCTCCAGTTCAAGGACGGCAAGGCACGCGTAATCCGCTCCATGCTCGTGAGCCCCACCACCTACCTGCTGGCTGTGGAGAAGCGAGGCGACGGATGGGCAAAGGCACTCACAGAGAAGGGTGACTATCTGACCCTTCACATCGAAGCCGACAACGGCAGCAAACTGGACGTAGACCTGGCCCGCGACGGCAACATCCAGGCCACATGGAAGCGTATCGACATGTCGGGGCTGGGAGCCGTGAAGAGCGTCACCTTCACCATGCAAGGCAGCGACAACAGCGACTACGGCCTGAAGACGCCTGCCTACTTTGCATTCGACAATGTAGAAATTGAGTTGTGATGCATATTCATCAGCGCTTTTGCGTAACGCTGTCAGTGGCCTGGGGACTGCTGGCAGCGTGTTCCGATTCTGAAGGAGGTGTGCCCGAAGAGGTGTTTTCGCACCAGGGAAGGGGTGTGTATGTGCTCAATGAGGGCAACTACAACAGCGGAAACAGCACGCTCTCATACTATGACCCAGAGCAGAAAACCATTGAGAACGGCGTGTTCCAGCGTGCCAACGACCGCAAGCTGGGCGACACGGGTCAATCCATGACCCTGCTGGACAGCACCCTGTTCATTGCGGTGGAGAACAGCGGCATCGTGTGGGGCATCGACCCACGCACCAGCCGTGTGAAAGGCAGTCTCACCACAGGGCAGACCGAGCACATGATAAACCCACGCTACATCCACATAGTGAACGCCACAAAGGCATACATCACCGACCTGTATGCCCCCTACATCACCATCTTCAACCCCACCACCTTCACCTACACGGGCAGCATCCCCACCGGACAGGCCGTCACCTACGGCTACAGCAGCACCGAGCAGATGGTGGGGTGGAAGAACCGCGTGTTCACCAACTGCTGGAGCTACAGCAACAAGATTCTGGTGATAGACACCCAGAGAGACGAAGTGACCGACAGCATCCTGCTGGACAGCTGGCAGCCCAAGGGCATGCAGATAGATGCCAGAGGAAAGCTATGGGTAATCACCGACGGCGGATATAACACTGAGCATGAAGGATTCGGGGACAACATCCCCCACCTCTACCGCATCGATGCAGAGACGCTGGTCATCGAACAGGACCAGGCACTGGACGCCGACGAAGCAGGCGTGGCCCTGGCCATCAGCAACGACCGCCAGACCCTCTATCTCATCAACAACGACATCTACCGCATGGACGTGACCGAGAGCCATCTGCCCGTGCGACCCTTCATCGAAGCCCCCATCGGCAACGACGGGAAAAGGCACAAGCTGTATGGTCTCAACGTAGACCCCACCAACGGTGACCTGTATGTGGCAGATGCCGTAGACTACAACCAGGCAGGCACCATGTACCGCTACAAGGCCGACGGCACACTCATCGACAAGTTCCGCGTGGGCATCAATCCCAACGGATGCGCCTTTATTCCATAATCCACTCCCCTCATGAAAAAGCCATTCTTCCTTCCATTAATCGCCACGGTCATCTTCCTGGCCGGATGCAGCGACGACACCCCCGACAAGCCTCTGCCACAAATCAGTTGGGAGGTGGCATCGGGGCGTTTCCAGGTGCTCACAGGCGAAATACTCACCCTAGTGCCCAGCGTGGCATACACCGACGAAACGACCACCTATACGTGGGCCACAGACAAAGGAGAAAAGGTGGGCCACGAAGCCACCTACACCTTTTGCAGCAGCCAGGAAGGCACCTACTACCTGACCCTCTGCGTCACCAACCAGGCCGGTGCCGCCACCGATGAAATAAAAATCACAGTGGAGCGACCGCAGGAGGAAACCGAACCCTATCTGCCAGCCGCCGACAGCAGCCTCGCAGGGTGGCGGTTTCCCGAAGTGGCCGGCCACATAGCACAGGGCCGGACGATGCTGGTGAGGGCCTACTTCACTCTGCCCGACAGCATGGCCACCTACACCTGGACCCTGGACGGAGAGGAAGTGGAAGGACTGCCCGGACAGACAGCCTATCCCTTTGAAGCCAAGGAAGAAGGCATCCACCAGCTCACCCTAACCGCCACCACCGACACGCTCACTCTGAGCCACAGCTTCACCATCGAGGTGTGCCCACCCGCAGGCACCTACCGCCGCCCTCCGACCGGCAACAGCCAGGCCATGGTGGACCGTGTGTATGCCTATATGCCCGCCCCGGGCCACCAGGTGAACGGATACAGTGTGGTGGGGCGTGCCTTCCCCACCACATGCACCCACGAGCAGGCTTGCGACACCGTGTGGCAGCATTTCCAACGCCGATGGATGGTGAGCCTGGGGGCGTGCGGAGGCTATCTGATTGCAGGCTTCGACCACAGCGTGGAGAACAGCGGCGGCTACGACCTGTGCATCAAAGGAAACCCCTTCAACTACCAGTCGGAGCCAGGCATCATCTGGGTGAGCCAAGACGAGAACGGCGACGGCCTGCCCAACGACACATGGTATGAACTGGCAGGGTCGGAATACGGGAACGCCAACTGGGAGCCGGCCTATGCCATCACCTACTACCGGCCACGCTATCCCCAATGCGCCACCGCATGGCGCGACCACCACGGCGACACGGACCTGGTGCCCTACATGAGCTACTGGAACCGCGAACCCTACTACTGGCAAGAGTGGGTGGAAGGGAGCGAATACACCTTCTTCGGTACCCGGCTGTCCAGCCACCACAGCTACGGCGGAGGAGCCACCCAAATGCCACCCTACGCATGGGGCTATGCAGACAACATGGGAAGCGACCTCTACGACAGCCCCATCGGGCAAGCAGGGCGCTACAAGATAAGCCAAGCACGCACCTGGGACGGGAAGCCTATCCATCTGGAATACATCGACTTCGTGAAGGTGCAGACCGCACAAACCGGCTGGACGCCCAATCTGGGAGAGATTTCCACCGAAGTATATTATATCGGCGACATTCATCTGGACACACCCTAGCATGACAAACCGACACACCGCCCTGACCCTTGCGGCATTGCTCTGTATGGGCATGACCGCGCAGAACGTCACCTCACTGAAGAAGGTGGACGTGACGGCCCGCCGCAGGCTCAAAGACACCGGTGTGCAACAGACGGTTCTCGACTCCACGGCCCTGCGCGACAACATCTCGCTCAGCATGGCCGACATCCTGACCAAACACACCACCCTCTTTGTGAAAAGCTACGGCAGGGCCACAGAGTCGACGGCCGAATTCAGGGGCACCTCGCCCAGCCACACCCAAGTGACATGGAACGGCATGCGCATCAATTCGCCCATGCTAGGCACCGTGGACTTCAGCACACTGCCGGCATTCTTCATCGACAAAGCCCAACTGCTCCACGGAGCCAGCAGCATCCTCATGGCAGGCGGCGGACTGGGAGGCGGCATCGCCCTGGAAACACAACCCGGACAGACAGAAGGGCATGAGGCCCAACTGGTGCAGGGCATCGGACAGTACCGCACCTTCGACGAGTTTGCACGCCTCACCCTTTCGGGCAACAAATGGCAGAGCAACACCCGTCTCTCGTACAGCACCAGCCAGAACGATTTTTCCTACATAAACCCCGACAAGAAGGTGGACGTGCGCGACGAAAACGGCACAATCATAGGCAGTTATCACCCCAAAGAGCGGAACAAGAGCGGCTACTTCACCGACATCCATGCCATGCAGGAAGCCTACTACAACGACCGGCGGGGCAACCGCGTGTCGGTGGCCTCATGGTACAGCCATCTGCTGCGGGGACTGCCCTTCCTGAGCGTAGACTACAAGGACGACAGCGATTTCAGCAACGAATGCGGACAGCACACACTGCGCACCGTGGCCGACTGGCAACATACGGCCAGTTGGTGGAGCACCCGTCTGAGAGCCGGACACAGCTGGCAACGCATCGCCTACGACTACACCACCACCCGCCAGCAGGCGCAAACCGACATCACCCACAGCCGCAGCATTGCCCAGCAAGCCTTTGTGGAAGGGGAAGGCATGATGATGCCCCATCCCAGATGGCAGCTCGACGCCCAGATGCAAGTGGGCTACTGCCATGTGCGCAGCAACGACTACAGCCCTTTCCACCAAGGCAAGAACTACAACCGCGGACGCATGGAATATACCCTGGGCGCACAGGCACGCTGGCGGCCCGTCGGACGGATGGGGCTGGCCCTGGCCCTGCGGCAGGAAGTGTATGGTCCGGACTGGGTGCCCACCATCCCCGCCCTGTTTGCCGACTACCTGCTTGTGGAGCCGTGGCAGCTGGTGTGCAAGGCATCCATCGCACGCAACTACCGCTACCCCACCATGGACGACCTCTATTTTGAACCGGGAGGGAACAGCAACCTTAAGCCCGAAAAAGGCTTCACCTACGACGGCGGCATTGAATGGAAACGCCAATGGCAGACGTTCACCTTCGGAGGACAGTTCACAGCCTTCGACTCGCATATCACCGACTGGATTCTATGGACTCCCAATGTGAAAGGATTCTGGCAGCCCAGCAACGTGAAGCGCGTACACAACTACGGTGTGGAGGCCATGCTGCATGGTCAGCTCAGCCTGCCCAAGACATGGAAGGTGGGAGCCACAGCCAACTATGCCTATACACCCAGCATCAACAAGGGGAAGCCCACCGACGACAACGACCAGTCGTATGGCCGCCAACTGTGCTATGTACCCCGGCATTCAGCCAACCTGTCGGTTACCGTGGACTGGAAGGACTGGACACTGGGGACGGGATGGATGTTCTACAGCCGCCGCCACACCACCACCAGCAACGAGGTGGACTACATCACGGGATCGCTGGAGCCCTACCATCGTGTGGACCTTTCACTGGAGAAACGATGGAGCTGGAAGCGGGCAAAGGCTTCGGTGAAAGGGCAGGTGAACAACCTGCTCGACAATCACTACATGACGGTCCTCTCGCGGCCCATGGCAGGCCGCAACTATGCCATCTATCTGTCTATAACCCCTCAATGGAAATAAATGAACACCAAGATGATGAAAACACTACGCCCCCTGCTGTGGCTGGGGATGCTGGCAGCCCTCGCGGCATGTCACAGCCGTTCACACAACGTGGAAGGCGTGGCAGAGGGAGACACCCTCAGGCTCCACTATGCCAAGCTGCTGACCATCACCACCGCAGGCGAAACCACATTGGTGAGCATACGCGACCCATGGGACTCCACACGCACACTGCACCGCTACCAGCTTGTGCCCAGAACGGCAGAAACGCCTGCTGCACAGGAGGGATACACCCTTGTGCGCACCCCGCTGGAACGGGTGGGAGCATACAGCAGCGTACACTGCGCCCTGCTGGATGAACTGGGGCGGGCAGAAGCGGTGGCCGGCGTGTGCGAACCCGAATACATCAATCTGCCTTATGTACAGGAAGGTGTGAAGAGCGGGCGCATCGCCAATCTGGGCAACGGCATGGACCCCAATCTGGAACGCATCATAGAACTGAAGCCCGATGCCCTCATGCCCAGTCCGTTTGAACACAGCGGAGGCTACGGACGGCTGGAGCGTCTGGGCATACCGCTCATCGAATGTGCCGACTACATGGAGCAGTCGCCTCTGGGACGTGCCGAATGGATGCGCTTCTATGGGCGGCTGGTGGGATGCGGCGAACTGGCTGACAGTCTGTTCAATGCCATTTCAAGCCGGTACAACGCACTTTGCGCCATGGCCGCACGCACGCGGCAACAGCCGCTGGTGGTGAGCGAACTGCCGCAAAACGGCAAATGGTATGTGGCAGGCGGGCGCAGCACGATGGGACGGTTGTATGAAGATGCCGGCGGCAAGTATGCCTTTGCCGACATACAGTCGGCGGGCAGCGTCACTCTGAGCGTGGAACACGTGATAGAAAAAGCCGTCGATGCACAGGTATGGATTGTGAAGCACCACGGTCCCATCGACAGGGCGCAGCTGGAGGCCGACAACCCCTCGCTACAATTGCTGAAAGCGCAGATGTGGCTCTGCGACACCAGCCAGAAGAAGTACTACGAGGAAACGCCCTTCCACCCCGACGGGCTGCTGGAGAACCTGATATCCATCTTTCACCCCGAAATGGGCATAAAAGCCGAACGGAGGTATTTCCAGCCGGAGGATTCCCTCCGGGTTCCACTATTCAGGAGGAGGAAGCGATGAAGAGGAAGGGAATCTTTCTTCTGCTGATTCTTGCATTGGCCATGCTGGCTGCGGCCAACATTGTATGGGGGAGTGTGTCCATCCCCGCGTCAGCCATTTGGCAGATACTACGCGGAAAGGAGTTGGCCGACCATCCTGCATGGCATTTCATCGTGTGGGAGAACCGCATTCCGCAAATGGTCACCGCCCTGCTCTGCGGAGCCGCCTTGAGCACATGCGGCCTGTTGCTGCAGACCGCCTTCCGCAATCCACTGGCAGGTCCGTCGATACTGGGCATTGATGCCGGTGCCAACCTGGGCGTGGCCATTGTGATGCTGTGCATGGGCAGCGGTGTGTCGGTGGGCGGAATGGCTGTGGGCGGATTCATGCTGGTGATTGTGGCCGCCATGGCAGGCGCACTGGGCATCATGGCCCTGCTGCTGGTGCTCTCGCGCTGGCTCCACAGCGCTGTGATGCTGCTCATCACAGGTGTCATCATCAGCCATCTCACCAGTGCCGTCATCAGCCTGCTCAACTACTCGGCCACCGAAGAGGGCGTGCATTCGTTCGTGATGTGGGGAATGGGCACGTTCAGTGGCGTGTCGGCCGACCGCCTTCCGCTCTTCGGCGGCTTGTGTGGCACAGGACTGGCGTTGAGCCTGTTGCTGGTGAAGCCCCTCAATGCGTTGCTCTTGGGCGACCGCTATGCCGCCAGCCTGGGCATCCGCATCCAGGCCACCCGCAACCTGCTGCTCTGCTGCACCGGACTGCTCACCGCCACCACCACAGCCTTCTGCGGCCCCATCTCCTTCCTGGGACTGGCCGTACCCCATCTGGCTCGCATGACCATGCGCACGAGCAACCACAGGACACTCATGCCCGCCTGCATGCTCACAGGAGCATGCCTCACTCTGCTCTGCAACCTGCTCTGCACCCTCCCCTCCGACGGCACGCTGCTGCCCATCAATGTCATCACCCCCCTCATTGGTGCGCCTGTCATCCTATACGTAATCCTGCACAGGAAATGAGTGCAGAGGACAGGAATGCAAAAAAAGAGGGGAAAAGGCCGTGGGTTTCAGAAAAAATGCCTATCTTTGCCGACGTGTTGCAGTAAACACCCGCAATGAAGACACCATAATCATACAAAAACAACAATAACAGCATGAAAAGAATGAACCTCTTTCTGGCCGCCGCAGCCTTCAGCTTAGGTGCCATGGCCGAAGTGAATTACCAAGTGGTGCCCCTGCCACAGACCATCCAGCTGGATGAAAGCGGCAAAACCACCCCACTGATTAAGGGACAGACCGTGGGCTACCCCGCCGACAATGCCCAGATGAAGCGCAACGCCGAGTTTGCCCGCGAATATCTGGGTCTGACCCCGCAAGCCTATGAGAAGAAGGCCAAAGGTCTGGCCGTGACCCTCTCCCTGGGCCTGAAAAGCGAGAATCCCGATGCCTATTGCATTACGGTGGACAAGAAAGGCGTCACCATCCAGGGTGCCAGCGAGAGCGGTGTGTTCTACGGCATACAGACCCTGCGCAAGAGCGTAGCCAACGAGCAGGGCGACACCATTGCACTGCCCTGGGCCACAGTAGCCGCCGAACCACGTTTTGAATACCGTGGCTGTATGCTCGACTGCGCACGCCACTATTTCCCCGTGGAGTTCATCAAGACCTATATCGACATTCTGGCCCTGCACGGAATCAACAAGTTCCACTGGCATCTGACCGACGACCAGGGCTGGCGCTTCGAGGTGCGCGCACTGCCCGAACTGGCCAAGAAGGGAAGCTACCGCCCCTACACCATCGTGGGCAACAACGTGGGTCTTTGGGATGCTGACAACACCATCTACGACGACACCCCCGAAGAAGGCTACTACACCCAGGCCGAGATAAAGCAGCTGGTAGACTATGCCGCCGAGCGCTACATCACCATCATCCCCGAGATTGACCTGCCCGGCCACATGGTAGCCGCCCTGAGCGTATACCCCGAACTGGGCTGCACGGGAGGCCCGTATTTCGTGCGTCCATACTGGGGTGTGGACCCCGATGTGCTCTGTGCCGGCAATCCCAAGACCATGGAGTTCATCAAGAAGGTGCTAGGCGAAATCTGCGAGGTATTCCCCAGCAAGTTCATCCACATCGGTGGCGACGAAAGCCCACGCGACCGCTGGAAGGCCTGCCCCAAGTGCCAAGCCAAGATGAAGGAACTGGGACTGACGAAGGAAGCACAGCTGCAGACCTTTATTAATAAGGAAGTGGAGAAGTTCCTGCAGGAAAGGAACCGTGAACTGATTGGATGGGACGAAACCCTCGAAGGCGGATTGAGCGAAAACGCCACCGTGATGTCGTGGCGCGGCTACGAGGGAGGCATCGAGGCTGCCAAGCAGCACCACCGCGTGATCATGACCCCCACCAACAACTGCTATATCGACTACTACCAGCTCAAGAACCAGCATGCACAGCCCAAGGCCATCGGTGGTTACCTGCCCGTGAGCAAAGTGTACGACATGGAGCCCGTGCCCGCCGAACTGAGCGAGGAAGAAGGCAAGTACATCCTGGGCGCACAGTGTAACCTGTGGACGGAATATGTAGTGAGCCCCGACCATGTGGAATACATGCTTCTGCCCCGACTGGCTGCCATGAGCGAAGTGCAATGGCTGCAGAAGGACCAGAAGAACTTTGAGCAGTTCACCGGCCGGCTGGAGGAGCTGAAGAAGACCTACCGCAAGCTTGGCTACAAGTTCTGCACCAGCCAGGAATAATGATTACACTCACTCAACTATCTACGGGCTACGACCACAAGGTTGTAGCCCGCAACATTAACGCCCGTCTGCCCAAGGGAAAACTGGTGAGCCTGCTGGGACGCAACGGTGTGGGCAAGAGCACGCTCCTGCGCACCCTGGCAGGATTCCAGCCCGCACTGGGTGGCCAGGTGACCATCGACGGCCACGACACCAGACAACTCTCGCGCACAGCCATGAGCCGGCTGGTGAGCATCGTGCTCACCGAGCGCATTGATGTGGCAGGCATGAACGTGACCGACCTCGTGGCCCTGGGAAGATGCCCGCACACAGGTTTCTGGGGAAACCTCACACCTGCCGACCAGGAAGCCGTGGAGCAGGCCATCCACACTGTAGGCATCACTCCACTGGCGCACCGCCCCATCCACACCCTCAGCGATGGAGAACGACAAAAGGCACTCATTGCCAAGGCATTGGCACAGGACACCCCCATCATTCTGCTGGATGAGCCCACAGCCTTTCTGGATTTCCAGAGCAAGGTGGAACTGATGCGCATCCTTGCCTCGCTGGCCCACGAGATGCAAAAGACCATATTCCTGAGCACCCACGACGTGGAACTGGCCATCCAAAGCAGCGACCTTCTGTGGCTGCTGTCCGGTGATGGATTGGAAACCGGCACTCCCGCCGAACTGAGCCAGGGCGGCAATATCGCTCGCTTTTTCAGCGAAGTAGACGCACGCTACGATGCCGCGCACCGCGTTTTCCTGCTCAACAAGGAGCCGTGATTTTGGCACACGCAGCATATTTTTCTCACATTAATGAGGAGAATCTCGTCTTTTTTGCGTAATTTTGCCCACCGTTACAAGGTTTGTGAACCGCATTTGACATCATAAATACAACAAACACTATATGGAACCCCACAGTATATACTCTCATGATGAGGCATATCAGGCCTCGCTGAAGTATTTTGAAGGAGACGAGCTGGCCGCACGCGTATGGGTGAACAAATACGCGATGAAAGACAGTTTCGGCAACATCTATGAAAAGTCGCCAGAAGACATGCACTGGCGCATCGCCAACGAAGTGGCACGCATCGAGCAGAAGTACCCCAACCCCATGAGCGCCGACGAGGTGTTTGCCCTGCTCGACCACTTCCGCTACATCGTGCCTGCAGGCAGCCCCATGACCGGCATCGGCAACAACTACCAGATAGCCTCGCTGAGCAACTGCTTCGTCATTGGCCTGGAAGGCGACGCTGACTCGTATGGTGCCATCATGCGCATCGACGAGGAACAGGTGCAGCTGATGAAGCGCAGGGGGGGCGTGGGCCACGACCTGTCCCACATCCGCCCCAAAGGCTCGCCCGTCAACAACTCCGCCCTCACCTCCACAGGACTGGTGCCTTTTATGGAACGCTACAGCAACTCCACACGCGAAGTGGCACAGGACGGCCGCCGCGGTGCGCTGATGCTGTCGGTGAGCATCAAGCACCCCGACTCGGAAACATTCATCGATGCCAAGATGACAGAAGGAAAGGTGACGGGAGCCAACGTGTCGGTGAAAATCGACGATGCCTTCATGCAGGCCGCAGTAGACAACAAGCCATACGTGCAGCAGTTCCCCATCGATGCAGCCGATCCCATGTACAAGAAGGAGATTAGCGCCAGGACCCTGTGGAACAAAATTGTACACAACGCCTGGAAGAGCGCGGAACCCGGGGTGCTGTTCTGGGACACCATCCTGCGCGAGAGCCTTCCCGACTGCTATGCCGACCTGGGCTTCCGCACGGTGTCCACCAACCCCTGCGGAGAGATTCCGCTCTGCCCCTACGACTCCTGCCGCCTGCTTTGCATCAATCTATATTCCTACGTCGTTGACCCGTTCACACCCCAGGCCCGCTTCGACTTCGACCTGTTCCGCCGCCATGTCATGGCCGCCCAGCGCATCATGGACGACATCGTGGACATGGAGATGGAAAAGATTGACATGATTCTGGAAAAGGTGGACCAGGATCCGCAGAGCGAGGAGGTGAAGGGTGCCGAACGCCACCTGTGGGAGAAAATCAAACGCAAGAGCGGCATGGGACGCCGCACGGGTGTGGGCATCACAGCCGAAGGCGACATGATTGCCGCCATGGGACTGCGCTACGGCACACAGGAAGCCACCGACTTTGCCGTGGAAATCCAGAAGACCCTGGCCTTGAATGCCTACCGTTCATCGGTAGAGATGGCTCGCGAGCGCGGTGCCTTTGCCGTATACGATGCCGGGCGTGAAAAGGACAACCCCTTCATGCAGCGCATCCGCGAGGCCGACCCGCAGCTCTACGAGGACATGACCAAATATGGCCGCCGCAACATTGCCTGCCTCACCATCGCCTCCACCGGCACCACCAGCCTGATGACCCAGACCACCAGCGGCATAGAACCCGTGTTCATGCCCGTATACAAGCGTCGCCGCAAGGTGAATCCCGGCGACGAGGCCGTGCATGTGGACTATGTGGACGAAGTGGGCGACAGCTTTGAAGAATATATCGTCTATCATCATCAGTTCATCAAATGGATGCAAGCCAACGGCATGGACACGACCAAACGCTACACCCAGGAGGAAATCGACGAACTGGTGGCCCGTTCGCCAACGATGTGGACTGGCTGATGAAGGTGAAGATGCAGGGAGCCATCCAGAAATGGGTGGACCACTCGATAAGCGTCACCGTGAACCTGCCTGCCGACGTGGATGAGCAACTGGTGGGACGCCTGTATGTGGAAGCATGGCGCAGCGGCTGCAAGGGATGCACCATCTACCGCGACGGCAGCCGCAGCGGTGTGATGATTTCCGTGTCGGGCAAGGACAAGAAAAAAGCATCCCAGGAGCAACCCGTCCCCTGCAAGCGGCCCGAAGTGACCGAGGTGCGCCCGCAGGTGCTCGACTGCGATGTGGTGCGCTTCCAGAACAACAAGGAGAAGTGGGTGGCATTTGTGGGTCTGCTGGGCGGCTACCCCTACGAAATCTTCACCGGTCTGCAGGACGATGAGGAAGGCATTGTGCTGCCAAAAACCGTCACCAAGGGAAAGATCATCAAACAGACCGATGAGAAGGGCAACCGCCGCTATGACTTCCAGTTCGAGAACAAGCGTGGCTACAAGACCACTGTGGAAGGACTGAGCGAAAAGTTCAATCCCGAATACTGGAACTATGCCAAGCTCATCAGCGGTGTGCTACGCTACCGCATGCCCATCGACCATGTCATCCGCCTCGTGGGCTCCCTGCAGCTGAAGAGCGAGAGCATCAACACATGGAAGAACG
>JAEDIG010000052.1 GCA_016292545.1 Bacteroidaceae bacterium | reverse complement strand
TGCCCCACTGGTGTTTGAGACCAGCGCGTCTACCGATTCCGCCATCTGGGCTTTTGACGGGTGCAAAGGTAGGGTTTTATCCGCACATGGCCAAATTTTTTGGGGATTATTTCTCTGCAGGCTCCAAATTTTGGGTTTCCTGTTGCCTCTTGGCCAGATATTCGGGCAAAGACATGCCTGCTTGCTCAAAAAGGTCGGACAAGGGAGGAATGCTCTTCATCAGTCCGGCCAGGAAATTGGCAGTGCTGGTCTTGCCGTCGGCCGAACCGCCGGCATTGTCCCAAACGGTAACCTTGTCGATGTTGATGCCCTTGATGGCGTCCACCTGTGTCCTCACGAGGTCGGGCAACTTTTCGAGCAGCAGCAATGAGTATGCCTTGGACGCATCGCCGCCGGCAGCCTGTATCATCTTGTCGTAGCCGCTGGCCTGGCGGGCAAGCATCTCATAGAGACCCTTTGCCTCAGCCTCCATGCGGGCAAAGATGGCATCGGCCTCACCCTTGGCATTCACCCGCTTCTGCTCGGCTTCGGCCTCGGCGGCCAGTACCAGACGCTGTTTCTCTATCTCCTGGGCCACAATGACATTGGCCGTCTGGGTGGAACGTTCACGCTCGGCACGGGCAAGCTCGGCCTTCTGCTCCGCTCCATAGGCTTCCTCAAGGGCCTGGGCCTGGGCCACCTTCTCGGCTGCAATGGCCTTGCGCTGGGCCTCGGCCTCCTTCTCCCTACGGTTGGCATCGCTGTTGGCGATGGCAATCTTGGCTTCGTTCTCGCCCTTTACGGCCTCTGCATTGGCCTCCGCCGTGCGGATACGGGTTTCCCTCACTGCTTCTGCCTTACCAATCTCACCCACCTTTTCCTGCTCGGCCACACGCACCTTGGCCTCATTGATGGCCTTGGCTGCAGCTTCCTGTCCGAGCGCTTCGATATAGCCGCTTTCGTCCTTGATGTCCGTCACGTTGACATTGATGAGGCGAAGACCGATTTTCTTGAGTTCAACCTCCACATTGGCACTGATGGCCTCCAGGAACTTGTCGCGGTCGGAGTTGAGCTCCTCAATGCTCATGGTGGCGATGACCAGACGCAACTGTCCGAAGAGGATGTCGCGTGCCAGCTCCTGGATTTGCTGTGCCGTTTGGCCCAGCAAACGCTCTGCAGCAGCCAGCATGCTTTCCGGGTCGGTGCTGATACCCACCGTGAAGCGGCAAGGCACATCCACACGGATGTTCTGCCGGCTGAGGGCATTGGTGAGGTTGGCGTCGATACTGATGGGAGTGAGGCCCAGATAGGCATAGTCCTCGATGATAGGCCACACGAAGGCACCACCGCCATGCACACACTTGGCACTCTTGTTTGACCCCTTGCTACCATAGATGACCAGAATCTTGTCGGAGGGACACCGGCGATAGCGATTGATCAGCGCGATGAAAAGGAACACCAGCACGACGGCTGCAATGACAATAAAATACAATGAATCCATGATTTGTTTACCTTATATATTAATACTTAAGTTTACACACGTCCTCAGCAGGGCTTCACCAATACGGTGTGGTGGTCTATCACCTCCGCCACCACTACCTTTGCCCCAGTGGGAATGGCTTCCCCGGCGGACATGGCATCGAGCTCCTGCACACTGCCGCCAAAGCTCACCTGCACCTTTCCCATCCCCTGGCGGCCGGCAGGAATGCGCAAATAGACAGAGCACGTCTGGTTGACACAGTCCGTAATGCGAAACGCGCCATTGCTTTCCAGACGAAGCACGCGGCGCAGCATCCAGAGGAACATCCATACAAAAGCCGCACCACACAGCAGCGACACAATTACCAGCAACGGACGGTTTGTGACCACTCCCGAGAAGCACACGCCACCCCATCCCAGGCCAAGAAGGAAATTAATCATGTTGCGCACCGTGAAGAGCTGGACAGCTCCACCCGTGTCGAGTGTGTCGCCATCGGCCGATGCATCGCCCATGTCCATGTCCATGTCGGCCCCCGAGGCATCAGCATCCGTGTCGCCTATGCCCACTATCGTGAGCAACATCTGAATGGCAAATACCACGGACACGGCAATCGCTATTGTCCAATACACACGCATGAGAGGTTCCAGACCCTCGTACCAATTCTGAAATGCTTCCATAAACAGGGTTTGTTAAGATGAATTATTATTAAATTGGAACAAAGATAATGATTTTTTTGATAGATTGTATCAGTGAAGTGCACCATTTTACGGATTTTGTTTATCTTTGCAGCAAATTTATCATGCGAAGTTAGCAAAATGAAGATGGAAAGGACACATCCACTGGAAAAATTCCGTTTCTGCCCTGTGTGTGGCAGCACGCATTTTGATGGAAACAGCGAAAAGAGCAAACGGTGCAAGGACTGCGGATTTGAATACTTCTTCAATCCCAGCGCAGCCACAGTGGCTGTGATATGCAACGAGAAGAACGAGGTGCTGGTGGTGGAACGGGCCAAGGAGCCCGCCAAAGGCACACTGGACTTGCCAGGCGGTTTTGCCGACCTCTACGAAACGGCCGAAGAAGGCGTGGCAAGAGAGGTGCGCGAAGAGACCGGCCTTGAAGTGCGTGTGGAGAGATTCCTTTTCACCATCCCCAACATCTATCCCTATAGCGGCCTCAGCATCCACACGATGGACCTGTTCTTCCTGTGCAGGACCATAGGGGGGGACATCCATGCCATGGACGATGCCGCCCGTACATTATGGATGCCATGGCAGCGCCTGCGCCCCGAAGATTTCGGCCTCGGTTCAATAAGAAAAGGCATTTCCAGGCTAATAGGGGAAAAATTTAACCCATAAATAGGGTATAGATGAGATTTTTGCATTAACTTTGCGGCCACAAATCAAAAAAACAGAGAACCGAAGATGCAGAATCTGGTAATTGTAGAGAGTCCGGCAAAAGCCAAGACCATTGAAAAGTTTCTCGGACAAGACTATAAAGTGTTGTCGAGCTATGGACACATTCGCGACTTGAAGAAGAAGACGCTCAGTGTGAATCCAAAAACCTTTGAACCACAATACGAGATACCGGCCGACAAGGTGAAAGTGGTGTCGCAGCTCAAGAAAGCCGCATCGGAGGCACAGACAGTGTGGCTGGCATCCGATGAGGACCGCGAGGGAGAAGCCATCAGCTGGCATCTGTTCGAGGTGCTGAAGCTGAATGCCGACCACACACGGCGCATCGTGTTTCACGAAATCACGAAAACAGCCATACAGGAAGCCATCCTGCACCCACGCGACATTGACCTGAACCTGGTGAATGCCCAGCAGGCCCGGCGTGTGCTCGACCGCATCGTGGGCTTCAAGCTGAGCCCTGTGCTCTGGCGCAGAATCAAGCCATCGCTGAGCGCAGGACGTGTGCAGAGCGTGGCTGTGAGGCTGATTGTAGAGCGGGAGAGAGAGATACAGAACTTCGTCAGTGAGGACTATTTCCGTGTGACAGCCGTGTTCACCAATGCAGAAGGCAACGAGATAAGGGCGGAACTGAACCACCGCTTCCGTACGGAAGAGGAAACGCATGCCTTTCTGGAAAAGTGCCGTCAGGCACGCTTCGAAGTGAAGGAACTCACAGTGAAGCCCCAAAGACGTGTGCCCGCGCCACCCTTCACCACCAGCACCCTGCAGCAAGAGGCCGCCCACAAACTCGGATTCACCGTGGCCCAGACCATGACCGTGGCCCAGCATCTCTATGAAAACGGACACATCACCTACATGCGAACCGACAGTGTGAACCTGAGCACACTGTGCCTGGGTGCCAGCCGTGCCGTGATAGAGAAGCAGATGGGCGAACGCTATGTGAAGACCAGACAATACACCACCCATTCGAAAGGTGCCCAGGAGGCACACGAGGCCATCCGCCCCACCTACATGGAGCACACCCAGATTGAAGGAAACGGACAGGAAGCCAAGCTGTATAACCTGATTTGGAAGCGCACACTGGCCACACAAATGGCCGATGCAGAGATTGAGAAGACACAGGCCATCATCGCCATCGACGGCATGGAAGACTATTTTGTGGCCAACGGCGAAGTGGTGAAGTTCGACGGTTTCCTGAAGGTGTATAGAGAAACGCAGGAGGAGGACGCAAGCAGTGAGGCCACAGGCCAGCTGCCCCCCATGCAGGCCGGCGATGTGCTGACCTACAAACAGACGACCGCCACCCAGCGCTTCATGCAATGCCCCTTCCGCTACAACGAAGCCGCACTGGTGAAGAAACTGGAGGAGCTGGGCATCGGACGCCCCAGCACCTACGCGTCCACCATCACCACCATCCAGCAGCGCGAATATGTGGCCAAGGGCGACAAGGAAGGAGTGAAACGCACCTACTGCGTGCTCACCATGCCTGCCAGCGGCCCGATGAAACGGGAAGAACAGAGCCTGATGTACGGTGCGGAGCGTGGCAAGCTGCAACCCACCGACATGGGTGTGGTGGTGAACGATTTCCTGCTGGAGTGCTTCCCCGACATCATGGACTATAACTTCACGGCCGATGTGGAGAAGGAATTTGACGAGATTGCCGCCGGACACCGCGAATGGACGGGCGTGCTGAAGGATTTCTATGCAGAGCTTGACCCGCTGGTGGAGAAATCGTTGAGCGACAGCCGGCAGAAAGTGGGCGAACGTGTGCTGGGCACCGACCCTGCCAGCGGAGAAACAGTGCTGGCCAAGATAGGACGCTTTGGCTCGTATGTGCAAATCGGCACGGCTGGAAGTGCCGCCAAACCCCGCTTCGCCCAGTTGCCGGCCACCCAGAGCATCGAACGCATCACACTGGAAGAAGCGCTGAAACTGTTCTGCCTTCCCCGCGACCTGGGCATGTTTGAACAGACGGTCGTGACCGTGAATACGGGCCGTTTCGGGCCATACGTGGCACACAACGGGCAGTATGTGTCGGTTCCCAAAGGCACCGACCCTTTCGAGATTACACTGGAGGAAGCCATCACCCTGATTGAGAAGCATCGTCAGCAGGAAGCCAAGCGCCACCTGAAACAGTTTGAGGAGGACAGCGAGATGGAGATCATGAACGGGCGATATGGTGCCTACATCAGCTACAAGGGCACAAACTACAAGCTCCCTTCGGCCATGGCCAAACGTGCCGTAGAACTCACCTACGAGGACTGCATGCAGGTGGTGGAGAACGCACAGAACGAAGCCACGGAAACCGCTGAAAAGGGAACGGCCAAAAAGCGGACCTACGCACGCAAGAAATAATTTAAAGAACCAAAGATAACAACCTAGAGAAAAAAGAATGAAACGTATTGTCCTCATAGGATTCATGGGATCAGGAAAGACCACCATCGGCCGCCAACTGGCCATGGCGCTGGGCCTTTTCTTCTATGACCTTGACTGGTACATTGAGATGCGCTACCACCGCACCGTATCGCAGATCTTTGCAGAACGCGGTGAAGCCGGATTCAGAGAACTGGAACGCAACATGCTGCATGAGGTGGCCGAGTTTGAAAACATCGTACTCTCCTGTGGAGGCGGCACGCCCTGCCACTTCGACAATATGGACTACCTCAACGCCCAGGCAGAAACGGTATACCTGAAAGCCGAGACGCCCGTGCTGGCAGCCCACCTGCTGATGGGCAAAGTGGAAAGGCCGCTCATCAAGGGAAAGAGCAAGGAGGAACTCATCCGATACATCGACGAAACGATGAAGGTGCGCGAACCCTACTACCTGAAGGCCAAGCATGTACTCGACGTGAGCCTGATGGACAACTACGAGAAGGTAAAAACCAGTGTAAACCTATTGATTGAAGAATTAGAGAAATGAAGAAATGGAGGATTGAAGACTCGGAAGAACTTTACAACATTAAGGGTTGGGGTGTAAACTACTTCGGCATCAACGATGCAGGACATGTGTATGTGACCCCCAAGAAGAACAGTGTGCAGGTTGACCTCAAGGAGGTGGTCGACCAGCTGGCCACACGCCATGTGACAGCCCCCGTGCTGCTGCGCTTCCCCGACATCCTCGACAACCGTATAGAGAAAACCGACGAGTGCTTTCGCAAGGCGGAGCGTGAATACAACTACCAAGGCGAGCATTTCATCATATTCCCCATCAAGGTGAACCAGATGCGGCCCGTGGTGGAAGAAATCATCAGCCACGGCAAGCGCTACAACCTGGGACTGGAAGCCGGTTCAAAGCCCGAGCTGCATGCCGTGCTGGCAACCAACATGGACAGCGACAGCCTTATCATCTGCAACGGGCACAAGGACCAGAACTTCATCGAGCTGGCCCTGCTGGCCCAGAAGATGGGCAAGCGTGTGTTCCTGGTGGTGGAGAAACTGCCCGAGATGAAGATTATCGCAGAAACCGCAGAAAAGCTGGGTGTGCGTCCGAATCTGGGCATACGCATCAAGCTGGCCAGCTGCGGCACAGGAAAGTGGAGCGAGAGCGGCGGCGATGCCAGCAAGTTCGGCCTCAACTCCTCCGAACTGCTCATGGCCCTGCAGCAACTCGATGAAATGGGGTTGCGCGACTGCCTGAAGCTGATCCATTTCCACATCGGCAGCCAAATCACCAAAATCCGACGCATCAGCACCGCCCTTCGCGAAGCGGCGCAGTTCTACGTGCAGCTCCATGCCATGGGCTTCAACATCGAGTTTGTCGACTGTGGCGGCGGACTGGGTGTGGACTATGACGGCACACGCAGCAGCAACAGCGAAAGCAGCGTGAACTACAGCATCCAGGAATATGTGAACGACTGCGTGTACACCTTTGCAGAAGCATCGGAAACCAACAAGATTCCCCATCCCAACCTGATTACCGAAGGCGGACGTTCTCTCACGGCCCACCACAGCGTGCTCATCCTGGATGTGCTGGAAACCGTGTCGGCCCCCCAAATGCCGGAAGACTTCCAGCCCACAGCCGAAGACCACAAGCTGGTGCACGACCTGACAGAGATATGGGACAAACTGAGTGGGCGTTCGCTGCTCGAAGACTGGCACGATGCCGAAGACATCCGCGAAGAAGCACTCGACCTGTTCAGGCATGGCATCATCGACCTGAAGACACGTGCCCAGATTGAAAGCCTTTATTGGGCCATCAGCCATGAGGTGTCGGAACTGGTTCATCATCAGAAGCACATCCCTGACGAGCTCCGCAAGCTCGACAAGCAAATGGCCGACAAGTACTTCTGCAATTTCAGCCTGTTCCAGAGCATGCCCGACTCCTGGGGCATCGACCAGCTATTCCCCATCATGCCCATCGCACGGCTCGACGAGGAGCCCACACGAAGCGCCACCATCCAGGACATCACCTGCGACTCCGACGGAAAGGTGACAGCCTATGTGAATGGCGGCCAGCAAACCACCTACCTGCCGCTCCATCCCATCCCGGCTGGAGAACACTACTACATTGGTGTGTTCCTGGTGGGTGCCTATCAGGAGATTCTGGGCAACATGCACAACCTGTTTGGAGACACCAATGCTGTACACATCTCGGTGGATGGAAAAGGGTACAGCATCGACCAGTTCATCGACGGAGAGAGTGTGGCCGATGTGCTGGAATACGTGCAGTATGATCCCAAGAAACTGGTTCGCCGCTTGGAGATATGGGTGAGCAAGGCCATCAAGGACGGCAAGATCACCTCCAGCGAAGGAAAGGAATTCATCAGCAACTACAGGGCTGGGCTCTACGGCTATACCTATCTGGAATAACGGAAAAAAAGCATCAAGTAAACAATAATCATGGACAGTATAAATGTAATTAAGGTGGGCGGAGGCATTCTTGAAGACGAAGCGTCCACCGCAGCACTGCTCGACCGTTTTGCCGCCCTGCCAGGCCACAAGGTGCTGGTGCATGGAGGAGGGCGTTCTGCCACACGCATCGCCGCACAGCTCGGTGTGGAAAGCCGCATGGTGGAAGGCCGGCGCATCACCGACGAACCCATGCTGCGCATTGTCACGATGGTGTATGCAGGACTGGTGAACAAGTCCACCGTAGCTGGCCTGCAGGCGCGTGGAGTGAACGCGCTGGGACTCTGCGGAGCCGACATGGACGTAATCCGGGGCCACAAGCGCCCCGTCAAGGACATCGACTACGGATGGGTGGGCGACATAGACCGCGTAGATGCTTCCATGCTGCAGAAACTGATTGATGAACAGGTGGTGCCCGTGATGGCACCCCTCTGCCACGATGGCAAGGGGCACATGCTCAACACCAATGCCGACACCATTGCCCGCGAGGTGGCCGCAGCCCTGGCCAGATACTACAGGGTGACGCTCACCTTCTGTTTCGAGAAGCCAGGCGTGCTCAGCCAGCCCAACAATGACAACAGTGTGATTCCCCACATCAACAAGGCGCTCTATGCGCAACTGAAGGCCGACGGCACCATCAGCGGAGGCATGATACCCAAGATCGACAATGCCTTTGCCGCGCTTGCGGCGGGTGTGGAAAACGTTGTCATCACACGGGCCGACAACCTGGACGGTAGCAGCGGCACACTCATCAACTGAGAGCCTCCCACCTGGCCAGGGTGCAATCCAAGACCAGCAATTAACATTTTTTATGACGGCTGCCGTGTAACATTCTGCCACGGCAACCGTCTTTCATAATAGAGAAAAGATGAAAACCATCAGCTTTCATGACGACATATTGCCACTTAAGGACAAACTCTACAGGCTGGCCCTCCGCATCACCCTGAACACAGAGGAGGCGGAAGATGTCGTGCAGGACACCATGGTTAAAGTCTGGCAACAGAAAGAGGATTGGCAGCGGCTGAACTCTGTGGAGGCATATTGCATGACCATTTGCCGTCATCTGGCGCTGGACAAAACCGCACAGGCAGACAGGCGGACCCTTCCGCTCGACGGGCAGGCAGAAAAGCCCTCGGGTCTGAGGTCTCCCGATGAGCTCGTTTCCCAAAACGAACGCGTGGGGCTCATTATGGAACTGATGGAGAAGCTGCCCGAGATACAGCGCAGCATCCTGCAACTTCGCGATGTGGAAGGGTATTCCTATCAGGAAATCGCCCAAGTGCTGCAAATCAGCGACACACAAGTGAAAGTGTACCTCCATCGGGCCAGGAACTTCATCCGGACAGAAGCTGAAAAAATTGATGCGTATGGACTATAAGTACATTGAACAATTGCTGGAGAAATACTGGAATTGCGAGACCAGTGTGGAGGAAGAAAGGATCCTGCATTCATTCTTCCGGCAGGAAGGCATTCCTGCACATCTGCGTGCCTATCAGCACATCTTTGCCTGCCTTGAGGAGCAAGGCCAAGAAAGATTGGGCGCAGACTTCGACAAGCGTGTGTTGGCAGCCATCAAGGAAACGGCTGAAACACCCACAGTGCAATGTATTCCGCTGAAGGCCTACATCCGGTTCCGCCCATTCTACAAGGCAGCCGGCATGATTGGCATCCTGCTGGCCATAGGGATGGCCGCACAGCACAGTTTCCAGCCGTCCGATCTCACCGAAGGGACACCTGCCTATGCAGAGCAGTGTGTCGACCCCGATGCTCCCTTCACACAAATGCCCGACGCCCCTGAGCAACAGTCTGCCTCGGCAAACATCCCTGGCGACACGCTCAATATCCTGCAGATGGGAGGTCCCCGTCCCAACGGAACCCCCACCAGTCAGGCAGACAAGGGCCTCTGACCAAACATGATTCATTTTTATGCTTTTTCTATAAAACAACATTAGTGTACATTATAAATCAAGACGCTGTGAAGCTTCAAAATTTAATCTTGTCACTTAGGTTTAGATAATATCAGTTTATCAAAGAGAGGAGGTGGCCGTGAGGTCACCTCCTCCCTTTTCATTCCAGCAGCTGTTCGGCCGCAAGAAATGGCCGTTTTCCGAAAAAGTCATAACTTTCTTGGAAACTCTTCTGGGACTTGGGCATCAGAAATGCCGTCATCGGCAACCTTTCGTATGTGGAGAACAGACAAGATGCCGGTGCATTGTGGGAGAATTTTGTGATAGCCGAGCGGATGAAGGCACTTGCCTATCAGAACAGCTTTTCCTCCTCATGGTTCTGGCGTACGAAGCAACAACAGGAAATTGACTATATCGAGGAAGAAAACGGCCAGATAAAGGCGTTCGAGTTCAAATGGAACCCCAATAAGGCGCATGCAAAATGTCCTGCGTCATTTATGGAAGCCTATTCCACGGCCACCTACAAGGTCATCACACCCGCGAACATTGAGGAATTCCTGCTCCATTCTCCTGAGCATGAACGCTGAGACAGATTCTGTTCCTGCTTTCACGTTTGCCAACCTCCCACACGACTTGTTCCCGCCGCCTTTCCCCGAATAACGAGTCCCCTTTCTCTTAATGGCCAATGACTATCGTAGCTGATGTGAATCCCCCTCCTCCGCGTGCCGGGAGCGCGCAGGGGAGGGGGATGGGGTTACATGGGGGGGGGGAGAGGGGCATATACACCCCTCGCCCTTTATTTCACTACATACTTGCGTCCACCGATGATGTTCACACCCTTCTGGGCCTTCTGCAGCTTCTGGCCGGAGAGGTTGTAGATGGCGGTGGGGCCGGCTGCGGGCGTTTCTGCGGCTTCGATGTTGCCGATGCCGTCGGGCTTGGTGGGCTGGTTGCCGTAGTAGGTGAGGCGCCAGTTGTCCACTACCACCCAGTCGCCTTCCAGCGCTGTCTGTGCTTCCTTGAACACACCGAAGCGGAACTCACGGCCTTCGGGCACATACACCATGATGCTGTTCCAGTAGAGGCCGTTCTGGAAGTATTCCTCGGCTGCGCTCCAGCAGGCATCGGGCAGATAGCGGGTGCCGTCGCCCTTGTAATGCTTGACGTTACCTTCTCCATCGGTATAATCTTCTTCGAAGTCGTCCTTACGGCCCATTCCGGGCACCATGTTGAGGCCGTCGGAGTAGGAGCGCAGGAGCACGGTTTCGGGCTCAGCCCCGGCGTCGATGCGCAGGCCTCCGGTGGGGAGTGCATAGAGGTGGGCCAGCTGCTGCACTTCCTCGCCCAGGCCGATTTTTCTCATATGGGTGGTGTAGTGGCCGTCGCGATAGTAGCCCTGCACGCGGATTTCATACCATCCGGGCATGATGTCGAAGAGGCAGCAGGAGAGGTCGTAGCTCTGGGTGTTCCAGCCTTCATATACGAAGTCCACGAAGTCGTTTCCGCGGCCCCATACACCTATGCCGCCGCCCACATTGATGCAGTACCAGTCATCGATGGGCAGACGCTGGTCGTAGCCGGGATTGCTGATGAGATAGGTGGCATCGGCGGGGTGTTCGGCTGTGGCGTCCATCATGAGGGCGTCCAGCTCCTCCTTGCCCACGAGCATCCACTGGTTGGTTTCCAGATCGGCCGTCTTCAGGTCGGTGTCAACCACATTCCACTGGTTGAAGCCCATATACAGGCCGTTGTCCTCGCTGCGCATGCCCAGCAGGAAGCGTGAGCCGTCTTCGCGTTCGCCGTTGGCACGGGCGATGTTGAACACGTTGGCCTTGCCCTCCACGGGGATGAACTCCCATGCATCGTCCACGATGCAGTCCACATAGCCGTTGTAGCCCAGGTATTCCAGCGGGTAGCCTTCGCCCGTGTAGCCGTTGTTGCGGAATGTGCGGATGCGGAAGCCCTTCTCCAGCGGTTCGCCTGCCATAGTGAGCTTTTCGAGCTGGAAGGGGTTCGATGCGTATTCGGTCACGGCGTGGGCACCCCACGACTCGCCGCCGCCCAGGAAGCGTTTGTCGGCCACGTTGTAGAAGTAGTACAGGCCGTTCTCCTCAGGCAGGGAGCCGATGAAGGTTTCGGTGCGGCGCTCGGCGGCGTTGCGCTTGCGGGCCACACGCAGTTCGGTGAGGAAGGGGTCAAGCTCTCCGGCCGTGAGGCAGGTGTCGATGTTGGCGGCATTCTGGATGGCAGCGGTGATGTAGCCCTTGTCCTCCTTCTGGCAGAGAGCCAGAGTTGCGCGCACGGTGGCGATGCTGGCAGCAGCGTCGGCAAACTCGCTGATGCGCTGCTCAATCATCTTTGCAAACTCCTTGAGCTCGGCGGCATCGAGGTTGTTCTCCAGCTCGGCCTTGCCTTCGGCGGCCAGGTGTGCCAGGGAGTCGCGCATGGCTTGTGTGAACTCGGGGTGCTCGGCCTCGGCTTTGGCAATGGCTGCCATCAGGGCCTCGGCACACTCGTTGTAGTTCACTTCCTCCACATTGATGCCACAGTCATAGAAGCGGCCGCCGAAGTTCTGCTGGATGTAGGTGGCGATGACGTTCTTGCCCACATTCAGATACTTGGCGGGGATGTGCACCTGCACGGGGTTCTTGCCGTCGGTCCAGCCGTCGTTCTTCTGCAGCAGATGGCCGTTCACATAGGTCTCGTAGGTGTCGTCGTGGCACACGTTGAGTGCATAGCTCAGACGCTCGTTAATTTTCTCGAGCTCAAAGGTGCGGCGCACCCACAGGTTGGTGTTGTGGCCTTCCCAGCCGTCGCCGGTGTAGTCGTAGTGGCCCCATCCGCCCGGCCAGATGGTCTGCAACTCGGGCATGTAGCCGGCATTGCCGCAGGGCATCTTCCAGGTGTCCCACATCTCGTCGTCATATTCGGGGAGCGTCCATGCCAGGGTCTCGGTGCGTCCTTCCACATTGGGCGAGGGCAGCTGGCGTACGGTGGTGGAGCCGTCCTCCTCGTTGGTGACGGTCTCGGTCATGTAGAAATAGTTGAAGTAGTGGCAGCCGATCCAGAGTTCCTTGCCCTCGCTGTCGGTAATCGACATGTCGGAGATCTGTACAGCGGAGCCGGGCTCGCCGCCGGCCAGGTTGAGCACAATCTTCAGGTTCTTCACGTCCATGCCCTCCACGATGCCCTCATACTGGAACGGTTCGCCGGCGGTGAGGCTGATGCTCTCTTCGCCTGCCAGCACCTCGTCGTTGTCGTTCTCGGTGAGCTTGATGCGCACGTCGCTGTAGTCACAGTCGGCCGTCAGTGTCATGGCCAGGGTGTAGGCATTGTCGGCAGAGAGCTTCAGCGGAGTCTTGAACTGCACCTGCGAGTTCCACAGGGGATTGCCGTTCTCGTCCTCGCTGCCGGAGGCACCGTCCATGTGGATGGTGTAGATGTCGCCTTCCTGGGCCTCATAGAGCTTCTCCCATTCGTGGAGTCCGTTCATGTTGTAGCCGCCCAGTGAGTTGTAGATGACCTTGCCGTCCCATGGAATGGCGTAGCCCATTTCCAGGCCGCCCTCCACCTTGGTGTAGAGGCCGCAGTCGGCAAAGGCGCCGCCCCAGTTCTGGTGCACGTGCACGGCCAGCAGGTTCTCCTCGCCGCCCAGCTTGATGAGGGCCTTCTGCTCGTCGGTGAGCTTCACATGCTCGTTTTCGTTCCAGGCATCCTTGTAGATAGCTTCCTGGTAGGTTTCGCCGGTGATGGGGTCCACCCTGTCTTCATAGTGGTCCACTTCGAGGCCGGTCTTCGACCATATCAGCTCGCCGTTGAGGTAATACTCGCAGGGGGCGTCGTCGTGGCCGCATGCCAGGTACACGTCGCCCGAGAGCAGCTGGTCGGTGCTGAAGGTGCGGCGGATGTAGATGTCGGCCATGTAGTCGACCGTGGCCCACTGGTAGGCGGGCATCCCGCCCCATTCGCTGCTGCTGCTGAAGGGTGCGGTGTGGTCCTCCCATGCGATGTTCTCGCCCTCGTCCCAGTCGCTGGGGGTGAGGGTGGTTTCGTCGTAGCCCACTTCATACCACTGCAGGCCGTTGGCATCCTCGGCGGGTGTCTGCATGATGACGTTGTAGTTGGGGTTGTTGGTGAGCCCGTTCTCTGTCATGAAGGGCTGGTTGGGGTTGACCGACCACACCTTGGCCGTGTAGGCGGCACCGCTCCATCTTGTGGACGGGAGCACGGCGATGTTTGCGCCCACAGGGGTGATGCCCTGCGCGCTGGCGGTCAGGGCCAGAGCCACTGCAGCCAGTGTTGTAAAAATCTTTTTCATTCGCATTTATTTTTTTAGGGTAAAACAATGATCTTTTGTTCACCAGACATCCTCGGGTGTCTCGGGATTGTCGTATACCTCCTTGGGGCACCATTCGATGTAGTCGAGGAAGAGCTGCTTGCTCAGCAGGTCCTGCACGGTCTTGAAGCGCAGGTAGTACACCTCGTCGGCGCTCATGTATTCGCGCACGATGATGCGGCGGGTCGACTTTTCCTGCATGCGGTTGGTGATGGCAGAGCCGGGGTCTTCCACAATGTATTCGGGGCCTTTCATGAAGCCGTTGTTGCGCATCTTCTTGTCCACCTCGGCGTTGTAGTCGTCATCGTCTTCCAGGTCGGGCTCCCAGCCCACGTTGCTGGGATATATCTTGCCGTCGAGGTTGCGCCGCTGGCCGCCCAGCGCCATGTCCACGGGGATGCCCATGGGCTTGAGGTCCTCGCGCTTGGTGCCGAAATAAATCTGGCAGATGCCGCGCCACGCACTTTCGGTGGACACGCCCATGCGAATCTCATAGATGCCGCTCATGGGCACGGGCGGGAGCTTCCACGTGCAGTCATAGAGGCCTTCGGTGCACACCTCGTCGGCCTGGTAGTTGGGCCATCCCTGGTCCCATCCGTTGAGCATGAAGAAATAGGTTTCGCGCGAGTTTATCCACAGGTTGTTGAAATACTTGTACTCCTCGTCGGTGGTGAAGCTGCGGCTGGTGGTGTAGCCCATGTTGCGCAGGTCGTTGTTCATCATCTCCTCGGTGAAGTCGAAGATGTCGTAGCGCAGGCGCTGGCGCTTGAGTTCGCGGCGCACGTGGTCGTCGTACACCAGCGGCTTGTCGATGGGGTAGATGACGGAGTTCACCAGTTTTATCACCTCGCCGTCGGTTCTCGTGTCGAGCAGCATGCCCTCGTTCTCCTCGGTGCAGGAAACCTCGTGATAGGTGCCGTGGCGGCCGTTGTCGAGCACGGGGAAGCGGTTCAGGTATACGCCGTTGCTCTCCAGGCTTTCCCAGATGCGCAGCAGGCGGCGCTTGCCCATGGTCACATAGTGTGCCCACACGGGGATGGTGGGGCCTCGGTTTATCTTGAACGAGAAGCCCTTTTCGTTGTAGTGGATGACCAGCTTGTCGGGCGACAGTCGCATGGGCAGCAGGTGGTAGGTGACAAACTGGTTGAGCACGTTGTTCTCGTCGGCGTAGTCGCCGTTGTCCACTGCATCGGGATAGAAGCCCTGGTCGATGACCCAGCGTTT
The DNA here is from genome assembly GCA_016292545.1 of Bacteroidaceae bacterium. Taxonomy (GTDB): domain Bacteria; phylum Bacteroidota; class Bacteroidia; order Bacteroidales; family Bacteroidaceae; genus Physcousia. The sequence goes on along the minus strand of JAEDIG010000052.1, from coordinate 1,363 downwards.
CACGTCCTCGGCCGAGATGTCGGCCACGGGCTTGCCCAGGGTGTTGCTCCAGAACGCGTCGGTCTCGGCAAAGAGCGTGAAGCCATACTTGCGCCGGTCGGGGCGCTTCACGTTGCGGAAATGGCTGGCCGGCGTGTCGAAGACCTCCTTTATCACGCCCGACTTCACGAGCCGCTCGTACACGTCGTCCTTGACGGCGCTCAGCGTGTCGGTGAGACAGCAGGCATCCAGCAGGCGGCCCATCACGCAGTAGCCGCTCTCGGGCTTCTGTGCCATCTGGTGCATCAGGCTTCCCAGCGTTTCGTTCACGGGGTTCACCACGTAGCCGATCTCGTGGATGTAGCCGTTCACGGCCACGATGTCGCGGTTCTTCCTCGACACGGGGCAGATGCCGTCGATGAAGAGGGCGTCCAGGTCGTTGTTGTCGTAGGTGACGCTCACCTTGCGGTCGGCCATGGTGTTGAGCGAGAACTCCTCGTTGTTATAGGGGAATTCGGCGGTGGCGAAGGTGCGTTCCTGCTCCGTGCCGTCGAGGATGCTGTTCATCACCACGATGGCCCGGATGGAGTCGCGCTTGCGGTCCGAGTCGAAGGCGTCCCACGAGGCTTCGGGAATCACACCCTTGATGACCAGCGAGTCCAGGTAGAGCTGTATGGCCTCGTTGGTGGGGGCAAAGCAGGTGTAGTAGCCATAGGCGGTCATGAGCTGGAACACGGAGGTCTCCGACAGGTCGCTCACGGGCTGCTGTTTCATCAGTCGCACGTATTCGCTGAACTGTTCGTGGCTCTCCAGATAACTGGCGATGGTGTATTCGGTGAACACATAGCGCGCCGAAGTGTCTATCTCCTCCTTGCATGCGGTGAGGGCCACCATTCCCAAGGCAAGGTATTTGACTTGTTTTAAAATCCGTTTCATGCTGTTTTTTTTGATTTTTAGAGCGCAAAGTTAATAATATTTGTTAAGAAATCTCGCGGACGGGGGTTAAAGTGTGTTAAACAGTTTGATTTTTTTGTGGTAACTGTTCTCCAAAGAAAGGGAAAGTATATTCTGCTTCCTAAAAGGGCGTGTAAAAAGGGCTCTTTTATTGAAGGACATCTTTCGCAAGTTCAATTTCGTTGTGAATGAGCGTATGAGCACGCCCCAAAGGGGCAACCTGCTACTAGCCCAGGGCAGAATGGAGCGGAGCGGAATGGCACCCTGGGTGTCACGCACCACATACAAAAACAACGCCCTACAGGGGCAAAAGCAGGACTATCAGCAATGGCACGGGTGTGTTCCTCCTATATCTAGTCCGGCTTTTGCCCCTGTAGGTAGGGTGTTCAAAATAGATATTAAAATCTGCTCAAAAAAGTGTCTGTTTTCA
>JAEDIG010000184.1 GCA_016292545.1 Bacteroidaceae bacterium | reverse complement strand
AGGTGGAATGGAACGGCACACCCAAGGCATGGCGAAGGGGTGCAGAAGGGCAGCAACGGGCAGCCAGACGGATGAGCGGATAGACGATGCCATGGTTGAGCCCATACCAGAAATCGGCGATACGGCATGCCTGCTGCTGGCTGAGGCCAGGCTGGCGCAACTGCTTGTACACATGCCCCAGACTGAGGCACGACAGCTTGTGGAGCCACAACGGGCAAGGTGCCTGGGGCATGATGTCGATGTAGATGCCACGCAGGCGGAACACACGGTCGTAGCCGCACTCTTCGCTCAGGAAACTGCGCCGGTCGCGCAGCTTGGCATAGGAATAGAAATAATGGGGGTCGGTGGCATGGTGCTGCAAGGCCATGCAGGAAGGCAGTTCATCGGGCAGCAGGCGCAGCAGACGCTCATAGTCGGGCATGAGCATCTCCACGTCGAGGTCATCGTCCCAGGGGATGAAGCCTCCGTGGCGCACGCATCCGAGCAGGGTGCCCGAACTGATCCAATAAGGAATGCCGTGACGGGTGCAGATGGCATCGAGCACCTGCAGCATCTCCTTCATGCGCATCTGATGGCGGCGCAGCAGGGAGCCTTCGGGATTGAACCGTGCCTTTAGCCGGGCAGGGTTGAAAGTGGTGGTTTCTGACATAGGTTTGGCGTATTATTGTTCCATCTGCCGCTGAGCCAGGGGATGCGCTCAACGAAAGGCACCAGCCAGGAGCAGATGATAAAGACGATTGGAATGAGCAGGATAACATCATCGTAGCGGCCATAGATGCTACGGCCGAAGCTCAGATGCACAAACTTGTAGACATAGAGGATGGGGTAATGGGATATGAAATACACCATGGAATGCCGGCCGATAAAATCCATCACCGGCACACGAGGCACCTCAAGCGCCACCAGCAGGCCCGAAAGTCCGCACAAGGCACAAGCCATGCTGACCACAAGCCAGGGAAGCGGCCCCTTGAAGGCGTTGGAACTCATGGTGTAACAGGTGTCCGTACACGCGTTGAGCAGACAAAATGCGCCCACCAGCAGGAGCGAAAGCAAAACCGTGCGTCTGCGGTCAAGAGCCATCATGAGGCGATGCCAGAAATGTCCCAGATAGAAACAGAAGATGCCCATAAACAGATTGTCGAGCCCCAGCCACAAGGGATTGCCCAGACTGGAAAACCACCAGCTGAGGGCAGGAAAAAGGAAGAAGGCATAGCGCAGGCGGGGCACCTTTTCGATGAAATGAACCGCAACATAGGTGAAATAGAACGTGCACAGGAACCACACGGGGCAGTTGCCATAGAACTGGCCTTCCTCCCATATATGACTCCACGAAAGAGGCTCCACGGGATGGTGGTAGCGATGAACCAGAAACGGCACCAAGGAAAAATAAATGGCATCACCGATGAGGCCTGCAGAAAGGTAGGGGACAAACAGACGCAGGGTCTTTGCCTTGAGATAGGGACCTGTGGGGCCACCCACACCTCGGTTGAAATAGCCGGACTTGAAGAAGAAAAAGCACATGAAATAGTAGGTCCATGCCATCACTCCCTGCCACCATGCGTCCTGGGCATGGCCGCAGAAATTCATGATATGCAGGACAAGCATGCGCACGATGCACACACCACACAGGAGGTCAAAAGCATGGTTACGGTTCTTCCTTTCCATAAAAATTACTGCTTTGAATGCACAAAGGTAGACAAAAAAAAACTAACCACGCTGTTTTTCGCCATCAAAACATATCCAAGGCCCTAAAATTCCTCATCCAATCATTTTGAAGGGTTGCCTGTCAGCTTTTTAAGCAAAGCCTCCAAGCCTATGTATCATCAATGATTCTGCCCAATGTCGTATTGCAATACGTATTAAACATGTTGAGCTTTACAGACACATATTCGGGCAAGCTCTGAAGAAACTCCAGGTCGAACACCAAGCGAGGGGCTTTGTCTTCACTACCTTTGCGCACCTCAGCCTTCGAACCAATGCGGGCAATACGTATAAGGTAAAGGTCGCGAACTCCTCTACCCTTGATATATGGCATAAAATAATACAACTTGTTTAAGGCTATTGTCGAGGGGAACGACTTCGTCTTGCCCGTATAGTATATCTTTGTTTGACTGCCATCAAGAAAATACTCAGTATTGTCAGGCTTGACAAATCCGACTAGTAGGTTCTTTGTCTTGTCCAACTTGAATTGCTTCTTTGGCACATTCACCTTCAATTCTGTATCCAAGTCAGAGAACAAGTCGAAGCTGAGCTTTGGCAGAGCATCACGCTTCATATCAATCGGCCTTGTGGAAACAGGCTCTTTTTCATATATGAAACGATAAAGGCTTTTTCCGATGTTCTGAACGACACCACACACGAGTGCATTGCCCATGAGGAAAGCCCTGCGACCGTCGCTCACGTCAGGGTGCAATGTGTGATTGTCGGGAAACATATTCAATCTTTCAAGTTCAATGGGAATAAGTCTGCGATAACGCCCCGAGGGGGTAAGAACCACATGCTTGAACCGCGAAGCAGCAGAACCACCCTCGCCTGTGATAATTGTTCTTGACGGGCGGTCGAGGTCGTCGGGGAAAGCCATACCTCCTTCCGAAAAAGTATATTTGAATCCCTCTTTCGAAATCCGTTCTATCCTCTTTGCACCCTTCTCATATTTCCACTTCGCAACTTCATTTTCAGGGATGAAGAACTCTTCTGGCACAAGTTTCTCGTCTACGAGATTGCCACCGAGAGTCATTCGGGTGCCCTCGTAGGTTGGAATGGTATCAATCGAATATACATATCGGGAACGCATAATGCCTGCATCTCCAAAAGGACTGTCCTTATGCCCTTTGTTAAAGCCGTCGGAAACTTCGCGAATGGCACCGTCTATATTGAATACGGAAACCGTTCCCTCTTTACTCTCAAACGGGAAAGCCTTAGCCATCACTCCGTCGTAAACCACCCACTTGTCCAATTCAGCAATCTTGCCTGCTACGACAGAGCCTTCACGATAGCCTACGATATACGTCCTTCGTCGTCGCTGTGGCATACCGTATTCTGCAGCATTGATGACGCGCCACTCAACCGTGTATCCCAAATCTGACAATGAGGCAAGAATAATGGCAAAGTCCCTTCCCCGCTGCTTTGCTGGTGAGCCAAGCAGTCGGTCTACATTCTCGAAAAAAATATAATCAGGTCTGTTTTCTCCCTTTTCGTCAAGAATCCTATATATCTGCCAC
>JAEDIG010000051.1 GCA_016292545.1 Bacteroidaceae bacterium | reverse complement strand
TTCCCATAGGTTTTCTGCTACATTTCGGGGCAAAAATACAAAGATTTCCCCTAATTCACAACAAAAAGCGGAGTTTTCTTCATGAGAGGAAGCGCATTTCTTCCGTAACCCTTCCTTCAAAGTCCAGAGTGGGGTGACATAATGGAGCAGAACGGTTACGCGCAATCCTGAAATTTCTAGACAAAAATAGCTGGTGTCATGGAAGCGTCCAGTTGGGCGGATTTTTTTCCCAACTGGGCAGCAATTTTTTCCCAACTGGGTAGCAATTGTTCTCCAGTTAGGCCGCAAAAACGGCCTACTTTTGCGTCTAATACAAAAAAATCAGACATTTTCTTGCTGCATACAGCAGAAAATCCCTATCTTTGCAGGGCAGAGAACCTTTAACCCTAGTATTAACAATGCGGAGCATAGTGCATTTCCGCCTTTTTATTTTTTATGTAAAGTATGAGACAGTTTACGATGAGAGTGTTTGTTGTCGGCCTGCTCTTGATGGTGAGCCTGGGAGCGAGGTGCGAAGTGGTCACAGCAACGGTTGACGGTCTGAAATACGATTTGGACACAGAACTTGGAACGGCAACTGTGACCGGGCTGGATGAAGAGTGTCAGGAACTGGTGATTCCCGGAAGTGTGACATACATGGGAACAGACTATACGGTCAGTGCCATTGGCGAATGGGCTTTCTCCGACTGCCGCAGCCTGGTGTCTGTAGTAATCCCGAACACAGTGACGACCATAGGAAAAGTGGCGTTTAATGAATGCAGGAACATGGAGTCGGTAGAGATTCCCAGTTCTGTCACATTGATTGATGAAGGGGCGTTTTTTGGTTGCTGCAAGCTCACGTCGGTAGAAATCCCGGGTCCTGTCAGCGAGATAAGGGGATGGACCTTCACCAATTGCTATATCCTGACGTCTGTGACGCTCCCCAACACTTTGACAACCATCGGCGAATGTGCTTTTTTCGATTGCGATTCGCTCCCTTCTATCGAGATTCCCAATTCCGTAAGAACGATTGACGGCTACGCGTTCTATAATTGTGTGAGTCTTGCGTCTGTAACCATCCCAGGTTCTGTCACATCCATAGGAGATGAGGCCTTCGGTTGGTGTAAGAAGCTGGAGTCTGTGGTGATTCCCAGTTCTGTGGCAAAGATTGGGATGAATCCGTTCCGCAAATGCTCCCCCCAGCTGAACGTTGAGGTGGCGCCGGACAATCCTTATTATTGCATCGAGCAGCATGCGATTTTCACCAAGGAAAAAGATGCCATCGTGTCATTCCTGCGTCCCAATGCCACCAGTTATGTCCTTCCGCCTTCCGTCAGGCGCATAGAAGATGGGGCGTTCGGGCTGTGTGAGGGCCTCAGCTCTTTGGTAATCCCCGATTCTGTCACATATATCGGACGCTTCGCATTCGAAGGCTGCGATGGATTCGTGTCGTTCAACCTTCCCAGTGCCCTCACATACATTGGCTACGAGGCATTCCTGAATTGCGACGGCCTTGAGTCTGTGGTGATTCCCGCTTCTGTCACACACATCGGAAGTGATGCATTCGCTTATAGCTCCCGTCTGAAGAACGTATATTGTCTGGCTGCTGAGGCTCCAGATTCCGAAGATGGAGTCTTCTCGGATATTGGAGGCAATCCCATCCTCCACATTCCCGCCCATTCAGCAGACGGCTACAGCGCATGGTCGGGCTATTTTGCAGAAATAAAACCGGGTGACCCCGAGCAGGCTCGGGCAGTGGCCAATGCAGGAAGGGATGCACACTATGCGCCCTTCAGCAATCCCTATTCCGACACGGAACTGACGGTGGAGTCGGGCAGGAGCCTCACGCTCTATAACGTGAAGGTGGTGGACGGAAAGATGGTGCTCACGGAACGTGCAGACAACAAGGTGGCCAAGGGAGAGGGCGTGCTGGTGCGCACCGATGCTGCGGACATTGTGGCCAGCCCGCTGGCTACGGCCGGCCTGGTGCCAGCCGAGGACAACGACCTGGTGGCCACCTCGGTGCTGCCTGCCGATACGGTGCGTGCCGGGGAGAATCATGTTCTCTATCGCCTTGCCTACGGGGATGCTTCCGCCCAGACAGGGCTGGGCTTCTATCTGAGTGTCCTGAAGGATCAGGAGGGCAATGTGGTTTCGGCCGACGGAACGGCCCTGGCCACCACTCCTTTCAGTGCCTATCTGAGCGTTTCGGCCCAGGCTGCCTCTTCTGCCCCAGGTTTCGAACTGGAGGCCGGGAATCCAACGGGCATAGACTGCCTGCCTGCAGAGGGTGGGGAGGATGACGCTGCGTCGATGTATGATTTGGGCGGATGCCGCATGGCCAATCCTGCGCGGGGCATCGTCATCCGTGGCAACAAGAAATATGTTGTAAGATAATCCTCGGAAACTGTTCGGCCCGAAGCCCCCCTCAATCCCTCTGTTTAGGGGGATTGAGGGGGCTAACCTCGGATATGGAATCCGTCATCCTCTAGAGCACGAGTAGGGGAGGGCCTCCCCTTTGGCCTACAGCCTGTTGTCCTCTATCTCGAAGGTGACGTTGTAGCCGCTGATGGGGCGTTCGCGCAAGGAGAGCGTGAACTTCTGCATCATGAGAATCTGGCGGGAAAGCGAAAGGCCTATGCCGGAGCCCTGCGGTTTGGTGGTGAAGAAGGGAATGAAGATTTCGCGTGCCACATCATCGGGAATTACGTGCCCGTCGTTGCTGACCTGTAGCTTGCAGAAGGCGGAGGGGTGCTGTTTGGCGTTCTGTGTACGGGCAACATGCCTGATGCCAATGGTCCTGGCGCTGGCCTCTGCGGCATTCTTGGCCATATTGATGAACACCTGCCGGAGAAGATTCTCGTCGGCATGGATGATGAGGTCGGCGGGCACTTCTATGTTCCATCGTATCTGGGGGCAGAGGGCGGGGAGTGTGTGGCAGAATGCCAGCAGGCCGATGTCCTTCAGCACAGGCTCCTGCAGTTGGGTCAGCTTGCGGTAGCTGTCCACAAAGGCGGCCAGCCCCATGCTCGTGTCGCGGATGGCCCTGATGCCTTCTTCATAGGGGCTTCCCTTGATGTCGGAGCGGGCCAGATAGGCCTGGCTGATGCTACGTATGGGCGTGGTGGCATTCATTATCTCATGTGTCAGCACGCGTGTGAGGCGTTGCCACGACTCCACCTCCCCCTGGGCCACAAGTTTCTGTATTTCCTGTCCCATGTCGTTGAGCGACTCCTGCAGGGCCCGTTCGCCAAAGAGCAGTCCCTTTGTGGGCAGCCGGAAGGAGAAGTCGCGGTGGCGTATGGCATCGTGCATCAGCCTGGCACGGTCGCGGAGCAGGCATTGGTGCCTGTAAACTGCCGCAACGGCCACGATGGCGATGAGGGCAATGACTGCTGCAATGGTTGGAATCATGGCTGATACTTCTTATATAGCGTCTGTCGGGTGATGCCAAGCAGCTCGGCCGCCTTGCTCATGTTGCCGTGGCATTTGTCCACCACCTTCTTCACATGCATCTTCTCCACCTCGTCGAGCGGAGCCACCTCCTTCGCCTTGTCAATGGCATCCTTGAGCACACGGATGAGTTCGTCGTTGTCCCAGGGCTTGGTGACAAAGTCCACGGCTCCGTTCTTGAGCCCCCTCACGGCGAGCTTCACGTCGGCATAGGCAGTGGCCAGCACCACAGGAATGTCGGGGTGCTTGCGATGGATGGCCGAAAGCCATATCATGCCCTCCTGCCCGGAGTTTACGCCCGAAGAGAAGTTCATGTCCAGCAGAACCACATCCACGTGCTCGCTTTGCATGGCGGCAAGGATGGAGTCGGGTGCAGAAAGGGTGATGATGCGCTGGAACACATCGGCCAGACATATCTTCACGGCTGTGAGGATAGCGGGATTGTCGTCCACGACGAGTATGGTGCCATAATTCTGATTCATGGTGCAAAGATACGCTTTTTCCCTCTTTCCGGTGCCTAAAAAAAGTGAAATCAGGCCTGTCTTTCCAAAAAGTGTATGATTTTCATACAGGAAAGTGTATGATTTTCATACAATCTGCATCTGGAGTGGCAAAAACAGATGGCAGATTCAAGGTTTGCACCTATCTTTGCACCAAAAAACAAGCAAAGGTGATGAAAAGAACGATATGTATGATAGTGGCGTTTGCCGCGTGGGGAAGCATGGCTGGGGCAGAAGCCGACACCCTGGTGCTGGGCCTGCAGGATGCCATAAGGCTGGCCCAGAGCCAGTCGCCCTCGGTGCAGAGCGCGCGCAACACCTTTCTGGCCGCCTACTGGAGCTACCGCAGCTATCAGGCCAACTACCTGCCCTCCGTGACGCTGTCCTCCGCCCCCTACATCAACAGGCAGATGAACAAGATAACGCAGTCCGACGGCACGGCGATGTTCATCCAGCAGGACCAGTTCGGTGCCGACCTCTCGCTGTGCGTCAACCAGAACATCAGCTGGACGGGTGGCAGCCTGTTTCTGAAGAGCAGCCTCAGCCGCATCGACGAGTTCCAGAAGAACACGACGGCCTACAGCAGCCGCCCTCTGGTGGTGGGCTACGAGCAGAACCTCTTTGGCTACAATTCGTTGAAATGGGACCGCCGCATAGAGCCCATCCGCTACCGTGAGGCCAAGAAGCAGTATGCCGAGACGCTCGAAGTCATCTCCGCCACCACCTGCAACTACTTCTTCTCACTGGCCGCGGCGCAGACCGAGCTGGAGATGGCACGCCAGAACTTCGCCTCGGCCGACACCCTCTACAGCATGGCGCAAGGACGCTATAGGATAGGCACCATCACGGAAAACGAGATGCTGCAGCTGGAAATAAACCGGCTGAACGAGGAAACCAACGTGATGGACGCAGAAATCAACCTCAAGGAGGTGGAACAGGGCGTACGTTCCTTCCTGGGGCTCGACCAGACGGTGGGGCTCAGGCTGGTCATGCCCGACAGCGTGCCGCAGTTCGAGGTGCCGCTGGCATCTGCCCTGGAGCTGGCCCTGCAGAATAATCCCGACCCCGAATACTACAGGCGCATCGTGAAGGAGAGCGAGAGTTACCTGTCCAATGCCAAGGCCAGCAACGGCCTGCGTGCCGACCTCTATGTGCAGTTCGGCCTCTCGCAGACGGGGCGCGACATCAGCAGTTCCTACAACCACCTCATGCACCAGGAATACGCCAGCGTGTCCCTGTCGCTCCCTATCCTGGACTGGGGGCGCGGACGGGGAAAGGTGAGGGTGGCCAAGTCGCAGCTGGCGCTCACCCAAACCCAGGCCGAACAGGGCATGAACGACTTCAGCCAGAACGTGGAGAAACTGGTGATGCAGTTCAACATGCAGGCACGCCGCGTCCACATAGCCGCCCTCACGGACAAACGTGCCGAGCAGCGTCATGCCGTGGCCCGGCGGCTCTATGTCCTGGGGCGTAGCAGCATCCTCGACCTCAACGCCGCCGTCAGCGAGAAGAATGCAGCACGGCGCGGCCGCATCAGCACCCTGCGCACCTACTGGAGCCTCTACTACACCCTGCGCAGCATGACGGCCTACGACTTCGAACACAACACTCCCCTGGCAGAACAGTTACCTATATAAAAAACAACAAGAACAATGAGACAACAAACAACAAGAACAATGAGACAACTGACAATGATTCTCCTGTGCGGCCTCCTTGCCGTAGCCGCCCCCGTCCGTGCCAGACGCATCGTGAAGAACCCGGATGCGCTGGGATGTGCAAATGTGTCGGGCGGCGGACTCAAGGCATGTGAAGTGGTGTTTGCCGACACGGCCACCACCGTCCGCTTCACGCTCGACTATCCCGCCGGCCGTAACTTCCGCATCAGTGGCACATGCTATCTGACGGACGCAAACAACCGCCGCTATCCCCTGCGCTCGGCCGAGGGACTGCCCATGGACACATGGGTGACTTCGCCTGCCGACAGAACCACCGACTTCACACTCCACTTCGAGCCTCTGCCCAGACGCACACGGGTGTTCGATTTCATCGAGTACGACGGGCAGGGGGCCTTCATGCTGCTGGGCATCCACGACGGAAAGCGCAAGCTGCGGATGAAGAAGATGGAGGAACTCGCCAATGCGGATGCTTACCCCTCACTTGCCGACTGGTTCACGACCGACAGCGTGACCCTTCGCGGACGCATTGAGGGCTACAGCCCCGAGGAGGATTCTCCCACCATGCTCGTAGGGTCCTACGACGGTGTGTTCAGCAAAGAAACTCCGGTAATGGTGGCCGACATACGGACTGACGGCACGTTTGAGAAGCGATGGAAGGTGGATTATCCCATGCTGCAATTGTTCCGCCTGAACAAGGCGTTGCCGGGCATGACCTTGCTCAATCTGTTTGTCCGCCCCGGCGACACCATCTACGTAACCCTGCGCCCCGGTGACGACGGACTGTACCGCTGCGACTACCACAGCGGCAGCAGCCAGGCGGTGGAGCGGTGGCTGAGGACAGACTTGGACTTTAGCAGAATGCTTTCCCTTTACAATTTCGATGGAAAACCGGACGAGGCCGAGGTATTGGCAGAAAAGCAGTGGCAGCTTATTGCTTATCGCCTGCATAAGGAGGCCGTCCGCAATGGCTTCACGCCGATGGAAAGGCAGCTGGCCATGGCCGACGCACAGGTGAATTTTGCCACAAACGTGATGGACTATGCCCTCAACAAACAGTTCGCCCTTGTTGGCGACCCCACAGCTATAGACAGTCTGGAGCGCGACACGCTGACGGGCACGGAGTTCTACGCCCGACTGCTGAGCCGCATCGATTTCGACAATCCCCTGCTCACGGCCAGCAGCTCCTTCGATGTGCTGCTCAACCGTATGCAATATGCCTGGCCCGTGGGCGCAGCCATTCAAAAGCAGGTATCTCGCGTCATAAGTAGCGACGAGAAGGAGTTTTCAGACAATGAGAAGGCGGAACTCGACATCAGATATGCCACACTGCGGGCCATGATGGGCGAGCAGGAAAACAGCCTGGTGGCGCAGTTGTGCAACTATCAGAGCATGTTGGGCAGCTACAGTCTGTGGCGGGAAATGGGAGGCGACAGCGTATTGCCCTACTGTCTGGAATCGTTCACCCACGAAGCCGTCCGTCGCCATGCCGAGGACTACCATGCCTACCGTCAGTCGTACACCGAACCTGCCACACCGCTGCCCGAAGGCCAGCCCGCCGAGCTTATCCGTTCGCTCCTGGCCCGTTATCCTGGTCGCTATCTGCTGATTGACTTCTGGGGCATGGGCTGCGGTCCCTGCCGTAGTACCATACAGAGCAGCAAGGAGCTGCGCGCGGAGGTGGCGAAGCGCGACGACGTGAAGCTCGTGTTCATTGCGGGCGAAGAAACGGCCGAAGGCAGCAAGGCATACCACAACTACGTGAAGGAATGGCTGGCCGACGAAGAAACGATATGCATCTCTAATGCTGAGTTCAGCCGCTTGCAGGAGTATTTCCGCTTCAACGGCATCCCGCACTATGAAACCATCACGCCCGACGGCCGCCGCGTGAACGAAGAATACCGCATGGGCGGCTTCTACAACTTCGATTTCGACATGGAGCGGCTGAAGAAGGCCTTCGATTGACAGTATACATTATATATATATACAATGGACATCCAGCTCAAACCCCGACCCTGGTACAGAAAGTACCTCTACCACCTCCTCACGGGCATTGCCTTTCTGGCCTTTGCCGTCTATGCCATCGTTCTTTCGCTGGGCCCGCGCCAACTGAAGATTGATGCCGAGGAATACAAGATTATCAATGTGGCCGAAGCCCCCTTCATGGAATACGTTGATGTGGAAGGCCTCGTGGGCCCCATCCAGACCATACGGCTCAATGCGCAGGAAAACGGCTACGTAGAGCGCATCGTGGCCGAGGATGGTGCCATGCTCCAGGTGGGCGACACCATCCTGGTGCTCTCCAATCCCGAACTGCTCCGCACCATCGACGAGGAGCAGGCAGAATGGGAAAACCAGCAGCGCAACTACCGCGAGCAGGAGATAGAGATGGAGCAACGCTCCCTCACGCTCCGCCAGCAGGCACTGGATGCCGCCCATCAGATGGCCTCGCTCGAAAAGACCCTTCAGCAGAGCCGCGAGGAGTGCCGGATGGGCATCAAGAGCAAGGCGGAACTGGAGGTGCTGGAGGAGGACTACAACTACCAGCGCAGAAAAGTGGAACTGCAGTTGCAGAGCCTCCGGCACGATTCCGTATGCACGCTCCTCAAGCGGGAAATGGTGGAAGCCAACCGCAAGGCTTCCATGCGAAAGCTGTCCCGTTCGGCCAATCGCATCCACAATCTCGCCGTGTGTGCCACGGTGGCCGGACAGCTCAGTTTCCTCAACGTCACCTTGGGGCAGCAGGTGGCGTCGGGCACAAGCGTGGGGGAAATCAAGGTACTCACGGAGTACAAGGTGCGTGCCTCGCTCTCCGAGTACTACATCGACCGCATCACCACGGGGCTGCCCGCCAGCATCCAGTATCAGGAGCAGAAGTTCCCCCTGCGCATCAGCAAGGTGGTGCCCGAGGTGAAGGACCGCAACTTCACGTGCGACCTCGTCTTCACCGCCAGCAAGCCCTCCAACATCCGTCTGGGCAAGAGCTACCGCGTGCAGATAGAGCTGGGCAAGCCTGAGGCCGCCCTCATCATCCCCCGCGGCGACTTCTACCAGCACACCTCTGGCCGATGGATCTACCGCCTCTCGCCCGACGGCCATACGGCATGCAAGACTCCGATAGAGATAGGACGGCAGAACCCGCAGCAGTATGAAATCCTCTCCGGCCTGCAGCCGGGCGACAGGGTGCTGGTGAACGGCTACGACAAACTGGGCGACATAGAGGAACTGGTGATAAAATGACAATGAAACAAACCTTAGATAAATAATATGGACAAAAGACTCTTTCTCAGCAACCTTCGCACGTCGGTCCGCAATCTGATGAAGTACAAGGTACAGAACACCATCAGCATCCTGTGTCTGGCTGTCGGCATCGTCTGCTTCACCATGACTTTTCACTTTGTATCTGGCGTATGGACGCTGAACTATGAAGACAATTATAAATCCGTCCGGGTTCATTTTCTGACAGACAAAGAAGATTTCAGAGCCAGACCATTTGACCGGGCAGCATTCAAAAAACTGACAGAGCAGCACCCCGCCTCTATCGGCTACCTTCTTTTCAAAGAGACTAACTTGGAGGCCAAATGGACACTTACAGACCTTGAAGGCAGAGAATGGGAAATGCAAGCTTCCCTGACAGCCGTCAGCCCTGAATACCTCCGGCATTATGGTTTCCGCTCTGCCATCACAGGCAAACCTGTCACACATCTTGAGCCCGGCACAGTCATCATGTCCGACGGGTTGTGGAGGAAGACACTCGGAGAAAAGACAAATCCTGTAGGGTGGTTTGCAAGCGTCCGGGCCGACCGCACCTATTCAGGCCCCGTCAACGATGTAGTCCGCTCCAATCTGCGTGGACAGCTCGAAGGTATGTTCGTTGTCAGCGACACGCCCTTCCTGAGCCAGTTCAAGGAATCAGTCCATTGGATGGATATAGCCCTTGCAGAGGGGAAGAACTGGCAAGAACTATCCGCGGACCTTCAGAAACTCTATACCGACCGTTATCCGCTGATCCGTCAATCAGATGAAACATCATTCATATTGAAGACGCTTGCGCTTTGTGGCCTTTTCATGTTTCTGGGCAGCATTGTATTGATTATCGGTCTGTCGGGTTTCCTGAAGATGCAGCTGCAGCTGTTCAGCCTTCGCAGCCGTGAGATGGCTTTGCGCCGTTGTGTAGGAGCAAGACCCTGGCAGCTCTTCTGGCTTCTGGCTATCGAAGTGGCCATTGTGTTCGGGGTCACAACGATGGTTGCCCTGAGTCTTACCACGGTTGTAGCAGACTATGCCTTGCCGGTTCTGTATATAATGATGGATAACTCGTTCTATGTTGACCTGGATATCGTTTACCGCCGCGAGTTGTGGATTTCCCTGCTTTCCACCTTGCTGACTCTTGGCATAGTAGCTCTTGCAGTGCGCCGCACCCTCCATGCGCCTCTTGGCATGACGGCAGGCCGCAGCAACCGTACGGGCCACACGGGCCGCAGCGTCGTGCTTGTCATTCAGTATGTTTTCTGCATCTTCATGTTGGCGGTCATATTGGGCACATACTTCTTCTCCAGACAGCTGTCACGCACATTCCACCTTCCCGAGGATTCGAGTGGCATCAAACGGTGCATGCTGATAAACCGTTCAAGCCAGACAGATGTGATGACTGGCGAAGCAGGGGAACCGGGCAGCCTGCTGTATTTCACAAACAGCGAGTTAGCCTCTTTGCCGAGCATGGAACAGGACGGGTGTCTGTTGGTCTCTTCCCATTTCTCTGCAAATGAAGTTGACACCACACTGTATGTCAACAGTGCGACACTTATGTCTGAAGAGAATACTCCCCAGGGATATATGTATGCTATAGCTTCTGCCAACGAGCAGTATTTCCTGGCCATGGGACTTCATCCCGTGGCAGCGTATGAAGGCATGGATTATAGCGCGATGGTTCCGGTCTTTGTCCGTCCGCAGGATGCCGGCCGCATCGCCAGGTCGGTGCAGGCAGAGCGTGGTCCAAGGAGGAGAAGGGTCCTTGCAGACGGGCATGATTATGTGAGTATCGGTTATGTGCCTGTCTGGCGCGAAGTGTGTAGAATATTTCTGCCTTCGTTTTTCATGATTGTACCAGAAGTCGAGGAGAGTGTCCTGTGCGAGTCGCTCCCGCAGTGGAATGGAACGGAGGTCAATTACTACATCCTCCGGCCGAAAGTCCACCGTTATGACGAACTTATGGAAGAACTGAACAATCTGTACCACTCAAAGTGTCCAAGGAACCTGATGCCTCTCGACATTTCCAATGTCTATGACACCTGGTTTACACGGGTGCGCTGGGCCGAAATGTTGCAGCAGCTCTGCTGGGTCCTCACTGTAATCAGTCTTCTTTGCATCATCATCAGTGTATATTCCGCTGTTTCGCTCGACACGCGTGGACGCGAGAAGGAAGTGGCAATCCGCAAGGTGCATGGAGCAAAGATGCGCGACATCATCCTGTTGTTCTCCCGCAGCTATGTGCGTGTGCTCATCGTCTCGGCCCTGGTGGCAGTACCCTTGGGCATAGTGCTCGGCACCTGGATTATTAACATGATGGGAGTTCAGGGAAATGCCATCTGCCTCAGTTGCAAGTGGGTAATGGCAAGTTTCATGATAGTCGCCTTCATCATCCTCATCACTGTATGGGAGAAGATATATAGA
This sequence comes from Bacteroidaceae bacterium, assembly GCA_016292545.1. Lineage (GTDB taxonomy): Bacteria > Bacteroidota > Bacteroidia > Bacteroidales > Bacteroidaceae > Physcousia. The sequence continues at coordinate 5,341 of JAEDIG010000051.1, read as the reverse complement.
GTGTCAAGGACCAATCCCTCGGAGATAATTGCCAAGGAATAGTAATCAACTCCAATGAATATCAACTACAAGAAGAAATAGACATTATGAAGACATACATTCTCAAGCACGCTCTGCGAAACCTCTCTCGCATGCGTACATATACTTTCATTAATGTCGTGGGGCTCATCGTCAGTCTCACAGGAGCCATTGTCATCGCCCGGTATGTTCATCAGGAACTTACCGTCAATCACTATGTGCCGGAGCTCGACCGCACATACCTTCTTGTGAACCATGGAGGATATGAGGGCAACATCTACTATTCGCATGACGATGCTATAAATGCCAATCATATTGACAACTGGGAGGATCCGTTTGCCGACCCCGATGTAGAGTGTTTCACGCGGTTCACATATGCATACGGTGGCCTTGACATGGTGGCAGATGATGTCCACTATCAGGTCGAAGCCGTGTTGGCTGACAGCATGTTTCTGCGTATGCTGCCCCGGAAGTTGGTCGCAGGCACTTTGTCCATGAAGGGAATGACAGATGTTGTCATTACCCGTGATTTGGCTGAACGAATATGGCCAGACGAATCTGCGGTAGGCAAAACACTTGTTCACGACGACAAATCGCTTTCTGTTGTCGGCGTTGTAGAGCGGCCAGACACCAAGTGCAGCTTCGGATTTGACATGCTTCTGAATATCGACCTGAAGAAAATAATGTATGTCGGATGGAGTGTCGTCCGCTTGAGGGAAGGTGCTGACTACAAGGAGTATAACCGGCGTCAGAAGCCATATGAAGAGGATTTTGGGCAAAACATGGAGAAGTTCGTCCGCCACTATCAACTCTTCCCGCTCGACAATGTCTATTTAGATAGCCCCGTGAATGACTTGACATCTGGAGCAGACAACTTCTATCCGAGAGGCGACAAGCAGAACATCATGTTCTTGGTGGCAGGTGCCCTCCTCCTGCTTTTGGTCGGGCTGTTCAACTACTTCAACATCTTCTCCATCCTTGCTGTCCATCGTCATCGGGGTATAGCTATACGCAAGATATTTGGAGCAAACACCTCAGATGTGTTCTGGATGATATTCGTTGAGAACTTCCTGTTGGCAGCGTTCTCTGTGGCAATGGCATGGATTGTCGTCAGCCTCGGGTTACCCCTGCTTGTGAAGTACTATGGCGTGACGCTTCAGGCTTCACCTGGCTTCGACATCCTCATGTCTTTATCAATAGCGCTCGCATTGCCTCTTGCTGTGAGCATTCCGGTGGCAGTGAGAAGCAGTCATCCGGGTTCTGGCTGTGATGTGAAACGCAGTGTGGTGAATGCCATCTCGCGCAAGGTGTCACTTTGGCTTCAGTACGCCTTCACCTTCTTCCTCATTGTGGTCAGCTCATATTCTGTCAGCCAGCTGTATTACATGCTGCATTCGGACCTGGGGTACAAGACTGAGAATATCGTGTGGTTCGACCTCATCCCTGCAATTCGTAATCAGTTACATGGATATATGACCCATGAGGAATGGCTGCGACACGTTGAGATGACGGAAAAAGCTGAGGGACGCGCAGATGATTATATGCGGCGCATCAAAGAGTCGCCTCTGTTCACGCATTGCGCTTATGGAGGTGACACCCCCTCCCTTACAGCAAAGAGAAGCTCGTTGGAGGACTATGGAACCAGCCTGAAAGCAGACATGAAGGGCACTGATTACCAACCTATCGTTGAAGTCTGGCTTTCTCCTGTGGAGATAGAGATGTACGGATTGAAGCTCCTGGAGGGAGAGGCACCCGATGCCGAACGTGACAATCTTAAGTCATACCGGATGTATCTGTCACGACGTGCAAAAGAGAAGTTGGGTGTCCACGACATATCCTCCACGCGCATCCAGCCAGAGAGACGGCTGTGGTTTGGCGTTGACGAGAACGGAAACCCTACAACCGGCAACCCAGCCTATACCATTGCCGGAGTGTACGACGACTTCTGCGTGAACCATCTGGGCATGGAAGATGTGCCATTCTTTTTAATGATAGAAGACCCCAAATTCAGTCCTCGGAGATACTTTATAGCGAGCTATCAGCCGGGCAGGCGAAAAGAAGCCATGGCGTTTCTCCAGAAACTCTATGAGGAGGAAAACGGTCCTGGCAGCATTATGCCTCACAAGTACATTGAAGATGAGATAGAGAAAGTCTATGCCGAGGACGCTCGTGTGGCACGCATCTTCACCACTTTTGCCATCCTCTCCATCCTCATCTCATGCTTCGGCCTCTTGGGCATATCACTTTACGATGTCCGGCAACGCAGAAGGGAGATTGCCATCCGCAAGGTCAATGGCGCCAGGTTCAAGGACATCTTCCGGCTCATTGCCCGTCGCTATCTGTCAGCACTTGGAGCAGCCATCGTCATCGGCACTCCCCTTGCCATCTATGCTCTTCACTTCTACATTCAGGGTTATGCCCATCATGTCCCGCTCACACCTTGGTACTTCATCGGCGCAGCACTCCTCATGTTCCTTCTCACTCTCGCCACCATCTACTGGCAGATACGCAAGGCCGCAAGTGAGAACCCCGCCGACGTGATGAAGAGTGAATAATTATTAGAAACCAAATGATAAACAAAAGGTATATGATTCTCCACAATCTCAAGGTCGCCCTGCGCAACCTCATGAAGTACAAGCTGCAGACCGCCATCTCGGTGCTGAGCATCGCCATCGGCATTGTCACGCTGGCCTTTGCCCATGCAGCACTGTCGGGAGCTACAATCCCCTGCCTCGCCGGTTCGCTCATCGTCATCCTGCTGATAGCTGCCATTGTGGTGATGCACATCCACCACATCATGCGCACCAACCCCTCAGAGATAATCGCCAAAGAATGAAGAATGATATATAATAAGGTATAATAGAGAAACTACGCCCATAAAAACAAGTGGGCGCGATTTGATTTTGCTTGCTTTTCTTTGTGATGCCGTTTATTTTATGTATTTTTGCGGCGAGTTAGCAATGATAATGCCGTAGATATGGAAAGATTTGTATATCCAGTAGATACCGACCAGTTTCAGAAGATACGCGAAGAGGGTAAGGTTTACGTTGACAAGACAGACATCATTTATGACCTTGTCAATGTGAAGAAGTATGAGTACGTCTTCCTTGCCCGTCCCCGCCGTTTCGGCAAATCATTGCTCTGCAACACCTTCAAGGCTTATTTCCAGGGCCAGAAGCAACTCTTCGAGGGGCTGAAGATAATGGAACTGGAGAAGGAGTGGAAAACATATCCCGTGTTTCACTTCACGATGAGCGGGTTGAAGAACCTGAAGGTAAGCGAGGCGAAGACCAAGTTGGAGTCTATGCTTCGTGGATATGAAAGTATTTATGGGCGTGATTCTCTTTCTCTGACTCCCGGTGACCGCTTCCGCAGTTTGATTCATCGTGCCTGTGAACAGACGGGAGAGAGAACCGTGGTCATTCTCGATGAATACGATGCTCCCGCCATGCGCCTTTTATACGACAAAGAGCAGCTCGAATCCATGCGCATGATGCTCCGGGAGTTCTATCAGGTGCTGAAGGATGAGGGTGCATACCTGAAGTTTGTCTTCATCACTGGAGTGACAAAGTTCTCGCAGATGAGCATCTTCTCCGAACTGAACAATTTGAAGCAGGTTTCCATGTTCGACGAGTATTCCGGTCTTTGCGGCATTACCCAGCACGAGCTTTCCACCATCTTGCGTCCATGTGTGGAGGAATATGCTGATGTTTTGAATATCACTTTGGATGAAGCATACGCGGAACTGAAGCGTAACTACGACGGCTATCATTTCTCCGAGAACAGTCAGGATGTTTATGCTCCATACAGCCTTTTGAATGCCCTCAATGACAAATCCATAAGACATTATTGGTTTGAGTCGGGTACGATGACATCGCTGATAGAGCATCTGAAGCACTATCCTCTCACGACCGCCTTGGAGTATGACGGCGTCGAGGTCGGCTTGAACGAGTTCAATGTGCCATGTGAGGATGCGGAAACCCCGATACCCTTGCTTTATCAAGGCGGATACCTGACGATAGACTCGTATGACCCACTGTTGAAGACATACACGCTCCATTTCCCCAATCTTGAGGTGAGAGAAGGTATGGTGAGCGGACTGATGCCATTGATTCTGAAACGCAGCACTGCCGATGGCAACAGTCTGGTCCGCAACATGGCTTCCTCCCTGTTCAAAGGCAACCTCCCAGGAGCACTTTCTGCCCTCCGTTCATACATTGCCAAGATTCCCTACGATATTATCACCAAGCAGGAATGGGCCGACAAGGCAAGCCGTGAGTCGTTCTACAAACTGTTGATTTATATGGCGTTCTCCATGCTTAATTCCATTGTCGACACCGAGGTGAAGAGCGTGCTGGGTCGTGCCGACGTGGTGATAAAGACCAGGAATGACATCTATGTGCTCGAACTGAAGGTGGATGACACGGTCAGCAACGCCTTGGCACAGATTGACTCCAAGGGCTATACCATTCCTTACGAGCCAGACGGACACAAGGTCACCAAGTGCGGAGTGTGCATTTCCTCCGATGCCCGCAACATTGTGCATTGGCGCGCGGTGGATGAAAAGGGAGAGATTGTTGACGAACAGCAGTTTTAGCGGGTTAACAGAGTATGTCTGCTGAATGCTCTCTTCCTTTGGCGGAACAGTTGCTGGGCAAGGCCAAAGTAAGTGGAACTTTTTATCTGTTATAATCTATTTGCTTTAATCGTAACTATTCATTGACTTGGTCCATACGGGTAAACCCCGAAGGGGTGGCATAATCCGTGTGTGCTGTGTACGTAATCCCCCTAGAACGGTCATTCATGTCATGTCTTCCGAACGGAAGACGCGTGTTCTCCGAACGGAAGACGCGTGTTCTCCGAACGGAAGACGCATGTACTCCGAACGGAGGACGATGGGGTGGCAGAAGGAGTATAGGTGCAAATGACAAGCTATCATGGGCGTTATGAACCGTGGCCCTGCCCCTGTCTTGCCCATCAAGGACATACTTTTTCACCCCGATTTGTGGAGAAAGGAGGGCGGAGTGTATGATTTTCATACATAAAAGTGTATGATTTTCATACAATCTGCAGGTTGCAGATAAAATTCTCATTGCCACCTCATGCTTTGTATATATCTTTGCAACGCATACCGCAAGACTCAAGTGCGAACGTAATACAAAGAAATAATATGAGCATGATCCTCCACAATCTCAAGGTCGCCCTGCGCAACCTCATGAAGTACAATCTGCAGACCACCATTTCGGTGCTGAGCATCGCCATCGGCACCGTCACGCTGGCCATCGCCCACGCCTTGGTGTCGGACGTCACGTTCCCCGCCATC
>JAEDIG010000183.1 GCA_016292545.1 Bacteroidaceae bacterium | reverse complement strand
TCAAGTGAGACCCGTTTGCCGTGAATCACCCAGAATAGCCATATAGGTCAGACTGCATTTCAAATATGCCACTTTTTAAAGTGGGCTCACGTAATAAATTCTTTAATTTTGTCATGTGGTAAATTTGTTTTGAGTTAAACCGCCGGTCAGGACGTGCCTCAAAACTATAAAAAAGCCCCTGAAAAGCAATCGTTTTCAGGGGTCAATTCTATTTTGAAATAGAGGGTTAAATGAATTTTATCCGCGGGGGCATCGTCGCTTGCCCTCGGGGGTCAAACTCGCGTGGCGTTTCCACCAAATCGCCAAATTATCTATCATATTTTTCACAAAGACATTAAAAATTGTTGAATTTTGTCAAACAGATGTTGAGCAAATATGACTTTTCACAGCGGAATAACACCTATATATCAGCTGCGTTCAATTCCAGAGCGTAGCCGATGATGCCCTGCGCTTCTCTCCCTCCATGGAAGTTTTTCAACTACGGTGTCTGCTGTATATGGCTGCCCCTCCTTGTCCAACCGTGCAATGACCAACAGCAGTTTTAACATTGACTTTACCTTTAATGACCAGATGCCCCGTACACCGCCCTATCAATGTACGCGGGCCACGATTTGTTGTATCATTTATATATTTAATGTAAACAGGACAGGACGGGACCATTGCTGTCATAAAAGACAAATTCGCATGAAACGGCCAAATATTCCTGCGATAATATTGCAGGAGTGCGGAAATATGAGTAACTTTGCAGAAACCAAAGAACAAAATCACCTTAGACACAAATGAAATTGTTATCATGAAGAAAAGAATGTTATTGCTGGTGGCCGCCATGTTGTGGACATGGAGCGGCTACGCATGGGAGCGGGAAACCGTGTGGCCAAAAGGGAAGATGCCCCACCGACAGGAGCATCAGATTGCCGCCATGACAGACGAGGCGGGCGAACAGGGGTTCAAAGCCGACAAACACAGGGTGGCCTATCTGGAATGGTTTGAGAAACCAGACGAAGCCGTGCGCAACGGTGCATGCATGATTCTCATCTCGGGAGGTGCATACGACTGCTGCTGCGACGTGGGGCTCATAAAGCTGTGGCACGAAACACTGACCCGCCAGGGCATACAATGCGTGAACTTTGTGTACCGGACACCGCGCCCCACGGGACTTCCCATCTATCAGACTGCATGGGAAGATGCACAGCGGGCCGTGCGCATGGTGCGCAGCCAAGCCAAGAAGCGCGGATTCGACCCCGAGAAGATTGGAACCATATCCATGTCGGCCGGCTCCCACCTGGCACTCCTGCTGGCCACCAGTTCCCAGACACCGGCCTACGAACGGGTGGATGCGATGGACACCATTCCATGCCACATCAACTGGGCCATCGTGAACGCACCGGCCTATGTGACAAACGATGCGGAGAGCGGCACGCCCGCCACACGCCAGGGCTATGGGGCAGACGTGAAGCTGTCGGATGTGTTCAAATTTGACAAGAAGACCTGCCCCATGTCGCTCCACCACGGTGGCACGGACATCTATTCGCCCAACGGTTCCACACTGGTATACAGAGAACTGCGCCGCCGCCACATTCCAGCGGAACTGCATCTCTACCCCAACGAGGGCCATGGAGCCTTCGGCCTGGAGCGTGGCATAGAGTTCATGAACCAGATGGAGTTCTACAGCAAACTCGCTCCCAAGGAGGACATCATGCAGCGCTTTGCCAGCGACGGAGGGCGCAGGGAGATGGTGAAGGAAGACGTGTGGCCGGAAGGCAAGATGCCCTGTGCACAGGACCACCAGTGCAAGCCCTATCTGGAATGGCATTTCCCGAAGGAAAAGAAGACCGATGCCATACAGATTATCTATAGCGGAGGATCATACGAGGGCAACGATCCGGACGGTTTCGAAGTGGCTCCCACGCGCCGCTACCTCAACGACCTGGGCATGACCGTGGTGACGATGAAGTACCGCACTCCGCGACCCAAGGGACTGGCCAAGCACACCACCGCATGGCAGGACCTGCAGCGAGCCGTGCGCGTTGTGCGCAGCAAGGCTGCTTCGCTGGGGCTGAATCCCGACAAGATTGGTATCATGGGAAGCTCGGCAGGCGGACATCTGACGCTCATGGGCGTGACCTCGTCGATGCACCAGTCCTACTGGCCGATAGACGACATCGACAAGCTGCCCTGCAACGTGCAGTGGGGCGTGGGCATCTATCCCGCATACGCACTCACGGACGGAGACAATGCGCCCAACAGCGCAGGGGGCAACGAGGACAGTGCTGTGCTGGTGCCTGAATTCAGTTTTGACCTGCAAACGGCTCCGATGATTTTCATCCATGGCGATGCCGACGGATGGGCCGCCATGAACTCCGTGAAGGTGTGGGAGAAGATGCGGAGCATGGGCATACAGAGCGAGCTCCACACGCTGGCGCTGTGTGAACACTGTTTCCAGAACCATGCCTCGCCGGGCACAGGCAGCTACACATGGATGGATCAGATCCGCGAATTCCTGCGCAAGCAGAAAGTGCTGCAGTAGACATACATCGCAACAACAAAAGCCCCCAGCTGCAAACACGCACGGCCGGGGGCTTTTGTTGTGCCCGGGAAGAAGGCTAGATTGTACGCCTGCGGAACTCGGCACATACGATGCTCGTGGCAATGGCCACGTTGAGGCTTTCGGTGGTGAGCGACCCCAGGGGATAGTTGGGGATGAACAGGCGTTCGTCTACAAAGGATTCCACCTCGGGGCTGATGCCGCGGCCTTCGTTGCCCATGACAATGATGCCATGGGGCGTGAGCGGGCGGCGGTAGATGTTGTCCCCATCGAGAAAGGTGCCATACACAGGCAGGGAACTCTGGCCAAGGACTGAAGGAAGATGGCAGTAGTGCACCTCCACACGGGCCAGTGCACCCATGGTGGCCTGGGTGGCCTTGGGATTATAGATGTCGGCCGTATCGGGCGAGCACACGACATGGCGGATGCCAAACCAGTCGGCAAGCCGCACGATGGTGCCCAAGTTGCCGGGGTCCTGCACGCAATCCAGCATCAGGGACAACCGGCCTTCCAGGAGGTCGGGAGAAAAGGAATGGCACGGAATGGGAAAAAGCGCCACCACCTGCTGCGGCTGGCAAAGGAGGCTTGCCCGCTGCAGTTCGTCGGGAGTGACGGTGTCGTGATCCACGCCATCCAGCAGCGGCCGGTTGTCTGCCATCCACTGGGGCAAGGCCGCCACATAGGACGGTTTCATTGTGGCACACAGCTCACCCACCAGTTTGGGTCCTTCGGCCACAAAGAGCTGTTCCTTTT
>JAEDIG010000050.1 GCA_016292545.1 Bacteroidaceae bacterium | reverse complement strand
GGGTATTAAAAACGGATAATTGAAAAACGCCCTACAGGGGCAAAAGCAGGACTACTAGTAAAAGAGAATAGCCTCTTCCCCCTAAACAGGAATACCGAGGTGGTCTACCATTCGAAACGGTAGCCCCGCTTCTTGAGCGTGCGGATGAGTTTGCGCAGATGGGAGTGGTAGAACTTGTCCGTGCGGGCATCCACTGTGCCCAGATGGAAGAGCATGATGTGGCCGTTCAGGCCCTCGCGCTCCTCCAGCCGCAGGATGTTGTCATAGATGGTCTGCGACGAGCGGTAGTTCTTCATGTCGGGTGTGGTGTAGTCGGCATTGCTGGTGCTTCCCGGCGTGAAGCAGATGAGCTGCAGACCCATCTGGCGTGCCCATTGGGAGATTGTGTCGTTGTAATGCTCATAGGGCGGCAGAAAGACGGGGGCGTTCTGCAGGGTGATGCCGTAGGGAGCCAGCAGGGCATAGCTCTGACGGATGTCTTCGCAGAACTGTGTGTGGCTCACGGTGGTGGAGTCGGGGTTGTCCCAGGGCGAATAGAGCAGGTGGCCGTAGCTGTGGCTGCCCACGTAGTGCCCTTCCTCCACCAGACGACCCACCACATCGGGATGCAGCTCCAGGAATCGGCCCGTGAGGAAAAAGCCTGCCTTTACATGTTCTCGCCTGAGGGTGCGCAGGATGTCGTGGGCTCCGTCGGCACGGTCGGCGGCCGTGAACACGAGGGTGATGCACCTCCGGGTGGTGTCCTTGCGGATGATGCCGCCCTTGCTCCACACACAATGGTTCTGGCCCCAAAGCGTTGCAGCCATGGCCAGCGCGGAAAGGAAGAATGCAACCCTTTTCATCCGAAGGCCTCCACTTCGGCCACATAGTGGCCATACATATAATATATAAGGAGCTTGCCGCTGCGCCCCTGCCGGGTGAGAAAGAGGCCCACCAGCCCCATGGTCATGCGCCAGTTGATTTCCACACAGGGACAGATGCCCTCGTGGCAGAGCATCATGTCGATGCCCACGGGCCCACGGTAGCGGAACCGCCTGAGATATTGCTCCCACCACTGGCGGATGTCCATCAGGCAGCGCGGGTCGGCATATTGTGCCAGCCATGCCAGCTTCTGCTGTTCGGGAGCCAGCCAGTTGCCGGTGTATGCGCCGGCCTCATTGGTGTGGAAGAGCGAGAGGCCCTGGTATTCCACGCCCCCGTTCCCGTCGAGCATGAATTCCAGCGCAAAGTCGGTCAGCTTGTGGAGCATCTGCTCGGCGATGATGCTCCCCTGCTGCTGCATGATGTGCTCCATCCTGCGGGCACAGTCGGTTGCAGTGCTTGCCACCAGTCCCTTTCCGCTGCAACTCCAGGGAGCCTTGAACAGCGTTTGCGGCCATCGTGCCAGGGCCTCGTCCACCTCTGCGGGACGGGTGCATTCCATGGAGTGGCCGCAAAGGGTGCCGGCCAGCAGTCCGTCGGCACGCATCTGTCCGAGTGCTTCCACGGCTGTGCGCCTGTGGGAAAGCCATCGCAGGCGGTCCATCTCCTCGGCAGAAGGCAGGAAGCGGTCGGCCACACCGGCCTGCTTCAGTTGGTGGATGAGGGCCGGGCTCCATCCCCAGGGGCAGATTTCGTCCCCCTCCTGGAGTTGCAGAGGGCTTTCCCCGTCCCACACCGTGTCGCCTTCCTCTGCCCACCATTCGGGAAGCCAGTGCAGCTCCCTGCGCATCTGGCGCGCACTGGCAGGAGCCGTATAGCCGGGCCGTCCGTCGGCCAGTGCCAAATCGTTCTCAGGATTGAAAATATGCAGTTTCATGCTGCAAAGTTACAACAAAATGTTGGAGAGGTGCAATTTCTTCGTGGGTTTTTTGATAAGGTCGTTTTTTTGTGTTATCTTTGCGCCGACTAAAGTTAAAGGACGTATTATGCAAGATCGTAGATACCGGCTCTCACTCGGATTTATTTTAGTGTAATTGTTCGGCCCAAGGGAAGGTCGGGTGTCCTGCGCCCTGAAGTGTGCCACACAAGTCAAAGCATGGTTTTGGTTTGGGGATGGTCGCATGTGGACACAGGGTTATATTCTGTCCCCCCTTCATGCGCGAGCAAGGGGAAGATAAATGAAAGAAAATGCGTGACGTAAAAAACGTGATTGCATGGCAATGGACTGCCAAATGAAGGATGAGAGGCCCAAAAATTTGGCCATAAGGAAGAAAAACGCTACTTTTGTCCTGAATTAACGTAAAAGGTACGTCCTATATAAGAAAAATGATGATGACAAATGTAGATAAGATAGACTGTTTCCTCTTTTGCTGCAACGAGGAACAGGCTGCTTCCAATGCAGCGCAGTTCAGGGCCGAACCATGTGTGAGAAGCGTGATGCTCGTGCAGGATTTTCCGCCAGGAAACACCCGAAGCCTGCGGCAGGTAGCCGAGGCGTGCGAGGCCGAATACGCCCTCCTCTATGTCAAGGCCGAATGCCTTGAGCTGGGGTATCACGCCCTGGACCGTCTGCTCTCCATTGCTGCCGACAGCGGGGCGGAGATGTGGTATGCCGACCACTATGTGGTGTTGCCCGACGGCACACGCAAGGCCATGCCGCTCATCGACTGCCAGGAAGGGTCGGTGCGCGACGATTTCCAGATGGGGTCGGTGCTGCTGGTCAGGGCGCAGACACTCAGGGACTATCTGGCACAGCCCCACCTGCACAGCTACCGCTATGCCGCCCTCTACGACCTGCGCCTGTTTGTGATGCGCAGGGGAATGCCTGAGCACGTGGGTGAGTTCCTGTATACCGAGATAGAGAACGACACCCGTCTGAGCGGACAGAAGCAGTTTGACTATGTAGACCCCAGAAACCGTGGAGTGCAGACGGAAATGGAGCGGGCCGTCACGCGCCACTTGCGCTTTGTGAACGCCTATCTTCACGGCAACGAATATGAAGAGGTGCGCCTCACCGACGGCACATTCCCCGTGGAAGCAACCGTGGTGATTCCTGTGCGTGACCGCGTGCGCACCATCAAGGATGCCATAGAGAGTGTGCTTTCCCAGCAGGTCCAGTTCCCGTTCAACCTGATGGTGGTGGACAATGGCAGCACCGACGGCACCACAGAGGCCATCCGCGCGTTTGCCGCCGACAGCCGTGTCATCCACATCATTCCGGACCGCACCGATCTGGGCATCGGCGGCTGCTGGAATCTGGCTGTCCATCATCCGCAGGCGGGCCGTTTTGTGGTTCAGCTCGACAGCGACGACCTGTACAGCAGCCCTCACACGCTGCAGCGGATAGTGGATGCCTTCTACCAGCAGGGGGCGGTCATGGTGATAGGCTCCTATCGCATGTGCGACTTCCAGCTCAACACCTTGCCTCCCGGGCTGATTGACCACCGGGAATGGACACCGCAGAACGGACGCAACAATGCCATACGCATCAATGGGCTGGGTGCTCCGCGTGCTTTCTTTACCCCTATACTACGCCAGATACAGGTGCCCAACACCAGCTATGGCGAGGATTATGCACTGGGGCTTCGCATCAGCCGACAGTATCGCATCGGGCGCATCTTCGACGAACTGTATCTGTGCCGCCGCTGGGAGGGCAACAGCGATGCTGCATTGAGCCAGGACAAAATCAACAAGAACAATGCCTATAAGGACCATCTGCGCATGCTGGAAATCAGGGCGCGCCGTGCGCTCAACCAGTTGTGGCAGCATCAGCCCGACCCTCAGGAGGTGGAAGACTTCTTCACCGACGAACTGGCCCAGTGGCCCATGGCCGAAAAGAACTATGAAGCATTGGAGCAGGTGAGGGCGCAGGAGCTGGCAGAAGGCGACAACCGGCTGACCGTGCAGTGGAATCCGGCCCGCATCGTGAGCACGGGCGCAAAGATTGACGCTGCCTCCATCAGTCAGCGTCCCTGTTTCCTGTGCAACCACAACCGTCCGTCGCAGCAGCATGCCATGGCTGTGGAGAAGCACTATCAGTTGCTGGTGAATCCTTATCCCATCCTGCCCCGCCATTTCACCATCCCCACCCGCCGGCATACGCCTCAGAGCATCTACAGCCACTTTGGCACCATGCGCCGATTGGCATGGGACATGCCGCAGCATATTGTCTTCTACAACGGTCCCCTGTGTGGCGCATCCTGCCCCGACCACATGCACTTGCAGGCCGGCAGCAGGGGCATCGTGCCCATAGAGAGGGACTGGAGCATGTATGAAAAGCATCTGGAAAAGCTCTATCCGCTCACGGGAGAGGAAACGGCCAACATGGAGGAGGCTGGCAACACCAGTTCGGGGTGCGGCCTGTATCTGCTCCGCACCTATGTGTGCCCCGTGTTTGTCATCCGCAGTCAGCCCACCGAGCCGGACAGCATCCTCTGCCAGCGTGTGTACAAGGCGTTGCCTGTGGTGGAGGGCGAAAGCGAACCCAGGATGAACCTCATTTCCTGGCACCAGGAGGGTGGACTGGGCAAGCCCGACGAGATTGTGACACTCATCTTTCCGCGTGCCAAGCATCGCCCCGACTGCTATGGCATGGAAGGCGAGGGCCAGTTGCTCGTCAGTCCGGGTGCATTGGACATGGGCGGACTCATCATCACACCGCGACGCGAGGATTTCGAGAGGCTCACCTTCCAGCGTGCGGCCGACATACTGCGGGAGGTTACGCTGGACTATGAACAGCTGCAGCCTGTGATTGCACAGATTACCGACACTCCGGCCACGCCTGTGCCAGCACCGAAGGAGCAGGAGACCGACAGCCTGCTGGAATGCGGGGAGGAACCCGAGGTGAGCGTGGGGCTGATGTCTGAGCAGCGGATTACCTTCCGCACCAACGGTGTCTATATGGCCAAGGGTGTGACGGTGGAGGGAGAGCAAACGGTGGAATGCCAGGACGGAAGCATCTTGTGGCAGGGCAGCCTGTACAGGGAACTCACGTTCCGCCCCGAAAGCGAAGATGCCACGTTCACACTGCCCGAGGTGCCCATCGGCGTGAAGTTCCATTGGGAACGGTGTGAGCCGCAGACCTTCCGCGGTGTGCTCCATCTGATGGTGGACGAGGACAAGATCCTTGTCATCAACCGTCTGCCCGTGGAGGACTATCTGGCCAGCGTCATCAGCAGCGAGATGAAGTCCACCTGCAACCTGGAGTACTTGAAGGCATCGGCTGTAATCAGCCGCAGCTGGCTGTTTGCACAGCTGGAAAACCGCCGCAGGCAGAAGCAGCAGCAACATGCCTTCTTTGCTTTCAAGAAAACCGATACGGAGACCATCCGTTGGTACGACCAGGAGGAGCACCAGCTCTTCGATGTGTGTGCCGACGACCACTGCCAGCGTTACCAGGGCATTACGCGTGCACTGGGCAGCAGGGCGGAAGAGGCCGTGAAGACCACACGTGGCGAGATTCTGTCGAGCAACGGCAACATTTGCGATGCGCGTTTCAGCAAATGCTGTGGCGGACGCACCAATGAGTTTGAATATTGCTGGAGCGATGTGCATCATTCCTATCTGGAAAGTGTGGAAGACCCTTATTGCCACATCGGTGACCAGCAGACCCTTCAGACCATCCTGAACGACTATGATCTGGAAACGACTGATTTCTATGAGTGGACAGTCGAATATACACAGGACGAAATCAAACGGTTGATAACCAGCCGGCTGAAAATGGAACTGGGCGATATAGTGGATCTCAGGCCTGTGGAGGTGAGCCCGAGCGGCCATCTGAGCAAACTGCAGATTGTGGGCACACAGCGTAGTTTCACCATCGGCAAGGAACTGGAGATACGCCGTGTCCTGAGCGATACCCATCTGAAAAGCAGTCATTTCACGGTGGAACGGCTGGATGTGGCGGGCGAAGTGCCGGCGCGTTTCCGCCTGCATGGTCGCGGATGGGGCCATGGAGTGGGGCTGTGCCAGATTGGGGCTGCCGTCATGGCCGAAAAAGGCTTTGACTATCGCTCCATCCTGCAGCACTACTACAAGGGAGCCGAGATTGTGAAAACCTACAAATAAAAGGAAAAAACGGATGAAGAAGCTACTGTGGTGGATGGTGGCCTTGGTGGCTGTTGTGCTGCTGGGGGCGAGCGTGTTCATGATGAACTTTTCGTTGCGTGCCGATGCCAGGCATGCCGACATGGATGATGCGTTCACCCGGCTTTATGAGCGTGTGCCCGACATGCAGCCGTGGGTGGACAGCCTGCTTGCCGAGGGATTGCTGAAAGACACTTTTGTGACGATGCCCACAGGCGAGCGTCACCATGCCATCTATCTGCGGGCAGACGCTGCACATGGGCGCACGGCTGTGGTGGTGCATGGCTACAAGGACAACTGCATGAAATTCCTTTATCTGGGGCGCATGTACCATCGCGACCTGGACTACAATCTGCTGATGCCCGACCTGCACGGACATGGACTGAGCGAGGGCAACGACATTCAGATGGGGTGGAAGGACAGGCTGGATGTGAAGCACTGGACCGAGGTGGCCGAATCGCTCTTCCGCGACAGCATTGCGCCTTCCCGCATGGTGGTGCATGGTGTGTCGATGGGGGCAGCCACCACGATGTGCCTTTCCGGCGAGGAACTGCCGGCCTATGTGGAGGCTTTTGTGGCCGATTGCGGCTACACCAGTGTATGGGACGAGTTCCGCCTTCAGCTGAAGGAGCAGTTCTCCCTGCCCGCTTTCCCGCTGCTCTACACCACGAGCCTGCTCAACCGCCTGATGCACGGATGGTGGTTCGGCCAGGCTTCTCCCATCCGTCAGGTGGCCAAATGCAGTCGTCCCATGCTCTTCATCCATGGCGATGCCGACACTTTTGTCCCCTATTGGATGATGGATTCGCTGTATGCCGCCAAACCCTTTCCCAAAGAAAAATGGACAGTGCCTGGAACAACGCATGCGCGTGCATACCAGGACTGTCCGGATGCCTATACTGCGAAGGTGAGGGCTTTTCTGGAGTCTGTCCCTTCGCGTTAAAAGGGATTGGTTAAAGGTGTACCAGAGTGCCGATGTCTTCGCCTTCCATCACCTTCTTCAGGTTGCCGCAGATGTCCATGTTGAATACATAGATGGGCAGCCCGTTTTCCTTGCACATGGTCGTGGCGGTGAGGTCCATCACCTTCAGACCACGGGTGTAGATTTCATCGTAGGAGATTTCTGAGAACTTGGTGGCTGTGGGGTCTTTCTCTGGGTCGGCGGTGTAGACTCCGTCCACGCGTGTACCCTTCAGCATCACGTCGGCCTCAATCTCTATGCCGCGCAGGCTGCTGCCCGTGTCGGTGGTGAAATAGGGGTTGCCCGTGCCGGCGCTCATAATCACCACCTCTCCGTTTTCCAATGCTTCAATGGCCTTCCATTTGTTGTAGAACTCACCGATGGGCTCCATGCGGATGGCTGTGAGCACACGTGTCTTCACGCCAATGGCTTCCAGCGCGCTGCTTAGACCCAGCGAGTTGATGACAGTGGCGCACATGCCCATCTGGTCGCCCTTTACACGGTCGAATCCCTTGCCTGCACCGCTCAGTCCGCGGAAAATGTTTCCGCCTCCAATCACGATGCCTATCTGCACGCCCATGTCGTGCACTTCCTTGATTTGCTCTGCATACTCGGCAAGCCTTTTCTCGTCGATGCCGTATTTCTTCTCACCCATGAGACTCTCACCGCTCAGCTTGAGCAGGATTCTGTTGAATTTTGCCATATTGCTTGTTATTATTATTAATTAATGTATATAATATGTTTGTTTTTAGGTGGCATAGTTTCATGTTGGATTCAGATGATGAAGGACACTTCTTTAAATGCGTACCGGCGTGTGCGGCCTTCCATGTCCTGCAGGAGCAGATGCCCGTTGGGTTCCACATCCAGAATCTGTGCTTCGAACTGGCCGTTCTCATCGCAATAGGCATGGTATGTGCCTTTGCGGTAAAGGCGTTCTAGGTATTGCTGGTGGAGTTCCTCTTCGCGCCCTTGCTCCACCATTGCGTAGAGTGTGTTGAACTGTTCCATCACGGCCTCCATGATGAAACGCCGTTCAATGGGCTCTCCCAGGATTTGCGCCAGCGAGATGGGGTTGGGCGCATCGCTCACGAAGGCCGTTTGGTTGATGTTGATGCCTACGCCCATAATGCTTCGGCCAATGTGGTGGCCCACAATGTCGTTCTCTATCAGCATGCCTGCGATCTTGTGGTCATTATGGTAGATGTCGTTGGGCCATTTGATGGAAAAGCCTTGCCCGATGGTTTCCAGTGCCTTGCACACCGACAGGGACATGGCCTCAGAGAGCACAAAAACATGGTTGGCTTGCACCATGCTGGGCTGTACGATGAGGCTGAAAAGCAGGTTCTCGCCCTCGGCCGATTCCCATGTATTGGTGCCGGCACCTTTTCCTGCCGTTTGGTACTCGGCTGTCACCAGGCTGATGCGTACTGGCCTCACAGGACGGTAGTTTCGGGCAAATCGGTTGGTGGAATCCACATGGCCCAGTTCCATCATGTGGAACTGTGGCGATTCGTCGAGACAAAAATGATGTTCTATATTCATGATTGGTTGGGTGTTACTTGTACCATACAGGAGAGGTGAAGGCGTTCTCGTAGTGGTTGATGCGGGGATTTCTGGGGTCGCCCACTACTGTGATGAGGTCGAACCGCACGGGCATGTCGATGCGATGATAGCGCACGTATGCATCGGCTGCCAGTACGATGCGCCGCATCTTCTGGATGCCCAGT
The DNA here is from genome assembly GCA_016292545.1 of Bacteroidaceae bacterium. Taxonomy (GTDB): domain Bacteria; phylum Bacteroidota; class Bacteroidia; order Bacteroidales; family Bacteroidaceae; genus Physcousia. The sequence goes on along the minus strand of JAEDIG010000050.1, from coordinate 8,339 downwards.
ACATCCTCTGGCTTGCAGAAGATACTGTTCCTGCGTGCCTTCACTTCCACCACCACCAGCGTGCCGTCTTTTTCCGCCACTATGTCCAGTTCCTTGTGGCCGGTCCGCCAATGGGTCTGATAGATGGAATACCCTTTTGCCCTGAGGTATTCGGCGGCAATTTCTTCGCCTAGGTTTCCGTAGTCGTTGTGTTCGGCCATTTCTTATCTCTCCGTTTTGTTTGTCATATTGTTCCTTCTTCCCGCATACGCTCTATAACGGCCGTCATCACACGGGTGGGTAGGGCCAGATTGTGCAGGTCGCTTGGCGTTGCCTCTCCGGTTTCCAGCCGTTTGGTGAGGGTGTCCTGTATGTGTTGGAGCGTCTGCTCGTCGGGCAGTTCTGCCTTCTTGTCTTCACACACATCGCAATGGCCGCAGTCGGCCGATTCCTCTCCGAAATACTGGAGCAGCATGCGTGACCGGCAGCAGTCCATGCTGGTGCAGTAGGCCTCCATGGCCCGGATGCGCTGGATGTAGCTTTCCTTGCGCAGTTCGTATACATTGGCTGGGAGCACCACCTGCTCGGTGTCTACACGTCGCTGGAGGAAGGTGATGCGCGGCACATGTTTTCGCGGGATGTAGTCGATGATGTGTGCCTTCGAGAGGTCCACCAGTATGCTGTAGATGGAGTCAAAGGCCAGTCCGGTCTGGTGCCCTATCAGGTCCTCGTCGATGTAGCAGTAGTCCACGAATATGCCTCCGTAGTTGCGTAGCAGGCAGTTGACAACAACCTCCCGTTCCTTGCCCACTGCGCTGTACAGTTCGTGGCGTGTGGCCAGAATGCGCAGACGGCTGGCATTGTCTTCCCTGTCGGTGTAGGAAATGTAGCCGGCGTTGTCGAGCAGCAGGATGGCACTGAGGGTTTGGATGGGGTTGAGGTGGAACAGGCGGGTGAACTCCTGCAGGTTGAATTCGCGAGTTACGTTGAGACCGTCTCCTACAGCCATTTGCAGGTAGAAGCATATTTTTTCGTATACCGTCTGGATGAAGTCTTCCGGTGGGTAGGTCTGGCTGGGGCGTGTGCGCAGGGTCTTCAGCTCCTGACCGTCGCTCAGGATGATGGCGCGGGCAGGCTGTCCGTCGCGTCCGGCCCGTCCTGCCTCCTGGAAGTATTCCTCTATGGAGTCCGGGAGGTCAAGGTGAAGCACCAGTCTTACGTCGGGCTTGTCGATTCCCATGCCGAAGGCGTTGGTAGCCACCATGATGCGACAGGTGCCGTTGAACCATTCTTCCTGATGTGCATTGCGCTCATGTGCGGGCAGACCGGCATGGTAATAGGTGACCTTCATGTGGGCTTCTTGGAGCGTTTCGAAAAGCTTCTGGCAGTTCTGGCGGTTGCGTGTGTAGATGATGCAGGTGCCTTGTTCATGTGTCAGCAGGTCCATCAGGGCCATCATCCGGTCGGGACACCGCAGCACGATATAGGACAGGTTCTGCCTGCGGTAGCTCATCCTGAACACGCACCGGCTGCGGAACTGCAACTTGTCTTGTATGTCGTCTACGGTCTGTGGCGTGGCTGTAGCTGTGAGGGCAAGGATGGGTATGTCGGGAAGAATCTTACGGATGTCTGCAATACGGAGGTAGGAGGGGCGGAAATCGTAGCCCCATTGGCAGATGCAATGCGCCTCGTCTACTGTGATGAAGCTGACCTTCATGTGGCATAGCTTGGTGAGGAACAATTCGGACGACAGACGCTCGGGTGAAACATAGAGTAGCTTGTACCCGTTGAAAACAGCCGTGTCCAGAATGACGCTTATCTGTTGTCGCGAGAGTCCGGAATGGATGGCTTCTGCCCGGATGCCACGGCGGCGGAGGTTTCTCACCTGGTCCTTCATCAGTGCAATGAGGGGCGTCACCACAATACACACACCTTCCATGGCCAAGGCCGGCACTTGGAAAGTGATGCTCTTTCCTCCGCCCGTGGGCATAAGGCCAAGGGTGTCGTGCCCGTTGCATATACTTTCAATGATTTCGCGTTGGATGCCTCGGAAAGAGGGGTAGCCCCAATATTGTTGCAGAATGGATGAATACAGGTCGTCCATAAATCATTCCGTGGGTCGGATGTCTTCGATTTGCAGTTGAATCTCGCCCCGCTTGTGGGTGTTGTCTTCCAGCGTATAGGCAATATCGAACGAATGTTTTGTCTTGATGTATCGGGCCTGTGAACTCTGGCCGAATGCGATGCCGTTCATCACATGGCTGCTCTTGTCATCCACCAGTTCCAATTTGATGTGCTCCTGGTCGCGGCCCACTACCTTGCTGGTGCCGTAGTCATACACATGATGGGTGCAGAACACGGGCTTTTGGTTGTCCGGACCGAAGGGCTGGAACCGCTTGAGGTCGGAAAAGAGTTTGTGGGTGATGTCCTGGAAGTTGATGACGGCATCGATGTTGAGGATGGGCTGTGTCTGTTCTGGTTGGATGTGCTCCTCCACGTATGCCTGGAAGCGGCGCTTGAACTCCTCCACGTGCTCGGCCTTCATGCTTAGTCCGGCTGCATAGGTGTGGCCGCCAAAGTTCTCCAGCAGGTCGCGACAGCTGGCGATGGCGCTATAAACGTCGAAGCCTGCCACCGAGCGGGCAGAGCCTGTGGCCATGTCCTCGTTGCGGGTGAGCACCACGGCAGGCCGGTAATAGATTTCCGTGAGGCGCGAGGCCACGATGCCGATGACTCCCTTGTGCCATTCCTCATTGTAGATGACAATGGCCTTTTGCTGCTGGTGGTCGGTGAGGTTCTCCACTATCTGGTTGGCCTGTTCGGTCATGACCTTGTCCAGGTCTTTCCGCTGTTCGTTGTACTGGTTGATTTGCGATGCTTCGTTGAAGGCCGTCTTGTAGTTTCGCTCCACAAGCAGCGATACGGCCTCTTTGCCGTTCTGCATACGGCCGGATGCATTGATGCGGGGACCAATCTTGAAGATGATGTCGTTGATGGTAATCTCCCGGTCGGTGAGCCCGCAGATGTCGATAATCGCCTTCAGCCCTATGCTGGGATTGGAGTTGAGTTGGCGCAGGCCGTGGTAGGCCAGAATGCGGTTTTCGCCCATGATGGGTACAATGTCCGAGGCGATGCTCACGGCACACAGGTCGAGCAGGGGAATGAGGCGTGAGAAGGGAATGCCATTGCTGATGGCAAATGCCTGCATGAGTTTGAAGCCCACACCACAGCCCGACAGGTGGGGGTAGGGGTAGGTGGATTCGCTTCGCTTGGCGTTCAGTATGGCAATGGCGGGCGGCAGCTGCTCGTCGGGCACATGATGGTCACAGATGATGAAGTCGATGCCTTTCTCCTTGGCGTATGCGATTTCGTCGATGGCCTTGATGCCACAATCCAGCACAATGATGAGTTTCACTCCCGTTTCGTATGCAAAGTCCACCCCTTTTTTCGACACACCATAGCCCTCCTCGTAGCGGTCGGGGATATAATAGTCTACGTTGGAATAGAATTGCTGCAGAAACTTGTACACCAGGGCTACGGCAGTACATCCGTCTACGTCATAGTCTCCGTAAACGAGGATACGTTCCTTGCGCCCCAAGGCTTCGTTGAGGCGGGTCACCGCAATGTCCATGTCGGTATAGAGGAACGGGTCGTGGAGGTCGGTCAATTGCGGCCTGAAGAAGCGTTTGGCTTCTTGTGCCGTGTGGATGCCACGTTTTATCAGGAATCCGCTCAGAATTGGGCTGATTCCTAAATTGTTGGCCAATTCCTTGGCACACTCTAGCTGCTCTGGACTTGCCTGCTCATAGCTCCATTTATAGTTCATAAGTGTAAAATTACAAAAAAAAACGCAATTCCAAGAGAAATGCCTTGGAAATTGCGTTTTTTTAACATTATGGGCCGCTAGGAATCAGATGCCCAGCTTGGCGCGAATGTCGGCGGGAACAGCGTTTTTGTTGATGACGATATTCATTGTCTTGTAGGCTGCATAGGGTTTGGACACATACCAGAATCCCTTGTAAGGACCTGTCTCGCCCCATGAATTCTTCATCATGAAGTATTCCTTGCCGTGCTGGTCCTTGGCCATGCCATAGATTTGCATGCCGTGGTCATCGGTGGTTTCCCAGTTGTCATAAGCCAGCTGGCGCATTTCCTGAGTGATGACTTTCTCGCCAGCACCGTCGGCTTCGGAAATCTTGGCTCCTGCCTTCTCGCCTGTCCATCGGCTCTGGTCGCTGCCCACGCCTGCTGTGGCCTTGGTGTCGGGCACGGTGGCTACGCACTTGTTTTTGCCTGTGCGGCGGCTGAAGCCTTCCTCGCTCACGTCTGCGCCCCATGCAAAGGTCCATCCGTTCTTGACGGCTTCTTCCATCACGCGCATCAGTTCCTCTAGCGGCAGGTTGTAGCTGCTGGCCCAGCGCCAGTTGTCCTGAATCTCCAGGATGAACTTGCTGTAGAAGGGCTCGTGGGTGTAGCTGGTCAGCGACACGTAGTCGGCAGGGTCCAGCGTCAGGTATTCCTTTACGAAGCTCTGGGGGGTATAGCGCTTCCCTTTGTAGTCAAACTCTGTGGGGCAGGCACCAAAGTAGTTGTCGAGCATGTGCTGGAAGTCGCTCTTCCAGATGGGGTTGATTTTCTTGTGGCTGCCCTTGGCAATGGCGCTCAGATAGGCCTCCATGGGAGGGAAGAAGAAGGAGAAGTTGAACAGGGAGTCGCCGTAGTTGGTCATGGGGTAGGGCATGATGCCTTCGGGAATCAGGCCATAGTGCTGCATGCAGAAAATGGCATCGTAGAAACTGCCGCCTTGCGAGAAACTGGCATCTCCATGGGTGCGCACGTGTCGGTCGGCACGGTCGGTGTAGGTCTTGCTCACGAGGAACGACTCACACAGGTCGATGTCCTTCATGTCGGGGTGTTTTTTCAGCACTTCGCTTTCCAGGAATGCCAGCGATGAATAGCTCCAGCAGGTACCCGAGTTGTTCTGGTTCTTGATGCTGGTGACGGGGTTCTCGATGATGGTGGTGAAGATGAGCGAATCGTTCTTCACCTCTTCTTTCTTCTTGGCGCCCAGTGGGAGCACGATGAGTGCAAGGGCTGCCCATACGATTGTTTTCTTCATTATGATATTTGGGTTTATTGATTATATGTCTCTGTTTGCCAGAAATGCCTCCAGTTCGTCGGCGTGATAGGGAATGCGCTTGTCGCCCAGGAAGCGGCAACCGTCCTTGGTTATCAGAATGTCGTCTTCCAGGCGGATGCCGCCAAAGTCCTTGTAGGTTTCCAGCAGGTCGTAGTTGATGAAGGCGGTGTGCAGACCCTTCTTGCGCCAGTCGTCGATGAGGGCGGGGATGAAGTAGATGCCTGGCTCGTCGGTCATTACCCAGCCTTCTTGCAGGCGACGGCCACAGCGGAGGCAGTTGGTGCCGAACTGGTCAAGGTTGGGACGGACTTCATCGTCGAAGCCTACGTATATCTGGCCCAGTCCTTCCATGTCGTGTACGTCCAGGCCCATCATGTGACCCAGCCCGTGAGGCATGAACATGGCATGTGCGCCTGCGGCCACAGCCTCGTCGGTGTCGCCCTTCATCAGGCCCACGTCCTTGAGCATGTCGGTCATCATGCGGCACACGTTCATGTGAACGTCCCACCATTTCACACCGGGCTTGGCCACCTCCAGTGCATAGTCGTGGCAGGCCACTACAATATTATATATGTCGCGCTGTCGGCTGGTGAACTTGCCGCTGATGGGTGTGGTGCGTGTGTTGTCGCTGCAATAGTTCTCGTTGGTTTCTGCACCTGCATCACACAGCATCAGCCGTCCGGCTTCCAACTTGCGTGGGCTGGGGTAGCCGTGCATCACTTCGCCGTGCATGCTCAGGATGGGAGGGAACGAAACGATGCAGCCGCGGCTGCTGGCAATGCCGCTTATCACGCCTGCAATGTACTGTTCGGTGACACCTTCGCGACATAGTTTCATGGCTGTGGTGTGCATCTCGTAGCCGATGCCGCATGCTTTTTCAATCTCTGCAATCTCGCCTGCGCTCTTCACGGCACGCTGGTCCACTACGGCCTTAATCAGGTCTACGGAAGCTGCATCGCGCAGTTTGGGAGGATGGATGCCCAGGAGGTCGCCCAGCTGTATCATCCAGTCGTGGCGATAGGGCGGAAGGAACAGGATGGGCTGGCCGGCTGCCTTGGCTTTGGCCACCAGTTTCTCCAACTGTGCCATGGGTGCCGAGTGCTCCACGCCTGTTTGTGCTGCCAGATCGGCTACGCTGTCCACCTGCCCAAACCATACGATGTCCTCAATGTCGATGTCGTTGCCTATCAGGTATTCGCGGTTCTCATCGATGTCTATCACGCCTGCCAGCCCCTCGCGGTGGATGCCGAAATAGTAGAGGAAACTGCTGTCCTGACGGAACTTGTAAACGTTGGATGGATAGTTTACAGGTGTGTCGTTGTTGCCTGGAATGATGACAAGGCCGTTCCCCAGTCTTTTTTTCAGAATCTGGCGGCGTTCTATGTACGTTTGTTTGTCAAAAAGCATACCAAATATGATTAAAATTTACACAATCTGCTGCAAATATAGGCTTTTTTTTTCAAAAAATGAGTATCTTTGCCAAAAATAACGAAACAGACGACATGAAATACTTCAAGGAACGCTATACAAGGGAGGAATTAAGCGAACTGGTGGCATGGTTCAGCCAGCGTATGGACAAGTTGCCCCGGCAGTTGGTGATTGACGACACCTGCACGTCTACCGACTTGCCCAGGACCGTGCATGCGCTCTGCAAGCTGGCCCAGCGTCCGGGCATTGATGTGTGCTTCAGTGGCTACATCAGCCAGCTGCTGACCATCCGTGACTTGCTCACAGCGCAGGGCATGGAATGATGCGATGGGCCTACCATCCCGTTTCGTCCCATCCGGCTGCCTTGTACCATCTGAACTCCCTGAACTTGTCCATCCACTGGTAGGGGGCGTATTTTTCGTCGGGTACGAACATCGACATGCCGGAGTAGTGCTCGCGGTCAATCAGATGGTTGTAGATGTCCGAACCGTATACGGATGCCCATTCGTCGGTGGCGGCACAGAAAACGTTCACCTTTCCCCATGCTTCTTTCCATAGGGTAAAGTCTTCGGCTTCAAGTGTGTGGTACATCACGCCTTCTATGTCGTAGGGCTCGGGGCGATAGCGTGAGCTTGAACCAAAGGGGCTGTAGTATTGAATGCCCTTGGTGTCAATCTCTTTCTTTCCACCCCATATTTTGGGCACGAGGGCTTTCATCACCTCTCCCAGATTGTCCAGCTGCCTGCAGTCGACGGCGGATATGGCCGCTCCGGGTCCGTTTTCGTAGGATTCGTAATAGGCACGGGCCACGTTCTCTGCATCGCCCTGCAGCAGGTGTTTCATTATCTTGTCGTAGGGTGCGCCATAGGCGTTGGTTTCCGTTGGGCTGCCCACCATGTAGTCGGTCACGTCCTTCAGTTCGTATGCCACCTCGATGCTCTGCATGAGGCAGGCGTCAAACATCACCATTTCCCAATGGGGCAGATGCTCCAGCACTCCGCGCAGGGTGGTGATGTTCATTTCAATGCCCGTATTGGAGGATGTGTTTTCGCCGTTGTCTATACCGATGGATCGCGATTGTGGAATCCATCCGCTGCCGTGCGACCACAGTACCAGGTCGTAGGCTTTTGCGGGGAAGGATGTGACAATCTGCGACAATGTGTTTAGCATCACCAGGCTGTCTGTGCTAATCATGTCTTCAGTATACTGTTTCCATGTGGACAGTCCCTTCCTTGCTGTGAGGGTATAGATGGTGGGCTCTTTCCTGCTGTCGAGGTAGATGATGTAGTTCATGTTTTCCGGCACTTCGGCGCTGGCCGTTATCATCTCTTCGATGTCCGAGTTGACGAAACTGTAGAGGGAATTTTCTGCCATCATATACACTACTACGGTGCGTTCTGCCACGAATGCGGGCGCAGGTATATTCTCGTGGCATCCCATCAGATTGATGGCTGCCACACATATCATTATATATCTAAAAATCCTTTTCATGCGTGCAAAGTTACAACCTTTTTCCTGATTGACAAAATTCTGCTCAAGGTTTGCTTTTTTTTTTCGATTCATGCATGTTCAGAAGGTTGTAGAGAAATGGCCGTGTTTGTCGTTTGAATCAGGCTGAATGACATTTTTCCTCCAATTGGTTCATATTTCAATAATTTTATGTAAATTTGCAGGTGAATACGCGCGAAACGCATGATAAAGCAGACAGATATGGAGAATTTGAAACGACTGCCCGTGGGCATACAGACATTTGAGAAACTCATCAAGGAGGATTGCCTCTATGTGGACAAGA
>JAEDIG010000182.1 GCA_016292545.1 Bacteroidaceae bacterium | reverse complement strand
GGAAAATGGCTCCATAGAGGCTGAGCATCGTGAGCAGGCGGGCACTGGCCTCCCACTTCTCGCCCACCACTATCAACAGGAACTCACGCGAGATGAGCCCCATGCCCAGCAACGCAGGGAAAGAGACGAACGAAACGAAGCGGAGCATCTTGCGGAACACCTGGCAATAGCGGGCACGGTCGTCCGCCACCTGTGAAAGAACAGGCTGGGCCACACCCGTGAGCATACCGTTGATGGTGCCCGAACACATGTCGTCCCATTTGCGGGCATTGCTGTAGATGCCAGCCTGCACGTCACCGTAGAACTTGCCCAGCAACACACCAAAAGCATTGGAGCTAAGCTGATTGACAATGCTTGCCAAAAGCAGCCGGCTGCTGAAGCCGAACATTTTCCAGGCAGGACGGAGGTCGATGTGGAAGGTGGGCCGCCAAGGAGAATAATACCAGTTCATAAGGGCCACCACGAGGATGAACAGGATGTTTTGCGTGGCCAGTCCCCAATAAGACCAGCCAGCCCAGGCCATGCCCATCCCCACCAGACCCGACACGAGCAGGGAAACGATGGCGATGATGCACGTTTGCTTGTTCTTGAGATGGATGAAGAGCCACGCCCGCTGCACGGTGCCCCAGCTGCTGATGAAGAAGCCGAGAAAAAGATAGCGGCTCAATGCAACCAGGTCGGGGTCGCCATAGAAGCGCGCGATGAGCGGAGCCAAACACCACAGCAATCCATAGAGCAAGGCCGAGCAAATGATATTGAACCAGAACACGGCATTGTAATCGCGGTGGGTCGGCTTGCAATTGCACAAGGCGGCCGTGAAGCCGCTCTCCTGGATGGTGGCAGCAAGGTTGGAAAAAACCATGAGCATGGCTATCTTGCCATAGTCGGCAGGAGTGAGCAGGCGCAGCATGACGATGCCGAACAGCGCACCGAGCAGCTGCACCGTGCCGTTGTTGATGCCACCCCACAGGAAGCCCCGCGCAGTCTTGTCGCGCAGCGAGCGTGTATCCTCCATCAGCACACCTGGCTACCGGGTTTCACGTCGTGCTCCACGGTGGTGACGCTGATGCTTCCGTCGTAGTTGGCGGCACTCAATATCATGCCCTCGCTCACCAGTCCGTTCTTGAACGTGCGTGGGGCCAGATTGGCGATGAAAAGCACCTGCTTGCCCACCAGAGCCTCGGGTTCATACCACTGGCTGATGCCGCTCACGATGGTGCGGTCGGCCAGTCCGTCGGCAATGCGGAACTTGAGCAGTTTCTTCATCTTGGGCACACGCTCGCAGGAGAGCACGGTGCCCACGCGGATATCCAGTTTCTCAAAGTCGCTGAAGTCTACTGTATCCTTGACGGCCGGAGCCTGATAGGCAGCCTCCTCGTTGGCCTTGATGGTGGCGGCCAGCTTGTCGGTCTGCTGCTTGATGACATCATCTTCGATCTTGCTGAAGAGCAGTCCCGGTTCGGCCAGTTGCTTGCCGGCAGGCAGCAGATTGGTGTTGCCAAGGTCTTCCCAACTGAACTGCTCCATGTTCAGCATCTCGCGCAGACGCTGACTGCTGAAGGGCAGGAAGGGCTCAAAGGCAATGGCCAGGTTGGCTGTGAGCTGAAGGCTGATGTAGATGATGGTGCGCACACGGTCGGGGTCGGTCTTTATCACCTTCCAGGGTTCGCAGTCGGCAATGTACTTGTTGCCGATGCGGGCCAGGTTCATGGCCTCCTTCTGGGCATCGCGGAACTTGAAGTGCTCTAGCAAGTCTTCCAGCTTCTCCTTCACACCATCAAACTCGGCCAGGGTCTGGCGGTCATAGTCGTTGAGCTCGCCACACTCGGGCACAATGCCGCTGTAGTACTTCTTGGTGAGCTGCAGCGCACGGTTCACGAAATTGCCGTATACGGCCACCAACTCGTTGTTGCAGCGTGCCTGGAAGTCGGCCCAGGTGAAATCGTTGTCCTTGGTCTCGGGTGCATTGGCAGTGAGCACATAGCGCAATTCATCCTGACGGTTGGGCAGCTCGTCGAGGTATTCGTTGAGCCACACCGCATAGTTCTTGCTGGTGGAAATCTTGTTGCCCTCCAGATTGAGGAATTCATTGGCCGGCACATTGTCCGGCAGGATGTATTCGCCGTGGGCCTTCAGCATGGCAGGGAACACGATGCAATGGAACACGATATTGTCCTTGCCGATGAAATGTACAAGGCGTGTCTCGGGGTCCTTCCACCATGTTTCCCATGAACCCAGTTCGGGATGGGCGTCACACAGCTCCTTGGTGTTGCTGATATATCCGATAGGGGCATCGAACCACACATAGAGCACCTTGCCCTCGGCACCCTCTACAGGCACGGGAATACCCCAATCGAGGTCGCGTGTGACGGCACGCGGACGCAAGCCGCCGTCGAGCCAGCTCTTGCACTGTCCGTACACATTGGGGCGCCATTCCTTGTGCTCCTCCAGAATCCATTTCTCCAGCCAGGGCTGGTCCTTGTCGAGGGGCAGGTACCAATGCTTGGTGGACTTGAGCACAAGCGGATTGCCCGACTCTGCATTATAGGGATTGATGAGCTCTTCGGGGCTCAGTGTGGCACCACACCGCTCACACTGGTCACCGTATGCCTCGGGGGCATGGCAACGCGGACACTCTCCGCGGATGTTGCGGTCGGTGAGGAAATGGCCTGTCTGCTCGTCGTAGAACTGTTCACTTTCCTGCTCCACAAACTTGCCGTTGTCATAGAGCCGGCGGAAGAAATCGCTGGCCAGCTTGTGATGGGTGGCACTGGTGGTGCGGCTGTAAATGTCGAAGCTGATGCCGAAACGGCTGAACGAGTCCTTGATGAGCGCATGGTAGCGGTCCACCACCTGCTGTGTGGTGATGCCCTCTTTGCGGGCGCGTATGGTAACAGGCACACCGTGCTCATCGCTGCCGCCCACAAAAATCACGGGACGCTTCTTCAGGCGCAGATAGCGCACGTAGATGTCGGCAGGCACGTATACACCTGCCAGATGTCCGATGTGTACGGGACCGTTGGCATACGGCAATGCCGCGGTCACCGTGGTTCTTTTCATTTCTTTTTTCATGTATCTATTGAGTGTTTGAATTTTATTCTTCCGCAAAGTTAGTGCAAAGTGCCAACAGTGCCAAATTTATCCTCCTTTTTTTGTCCATTATCCTATCCCACAGTCGAAATCTATCTCGCATACGTGCGGTTGCAAGGCGTCGAGGTCGGGCAGGCGCATGTAATCGCCGTATTTGCGGCGCAGATAAGCATCGGGGTCGTGGGGCACGCTCACCTCTATATCCTCGAAGCGCGCACGGCCCAATGGAAAGAGTTCCTCCTTC
>JAEDIG010000049.1 GCA_016292545.1 Bacteroidaceae bacterium | reverse complement strand
TGTCTACCTTCCCCAGCGAACGCACACCAGCCGTACGGTCACGGAGCTGGGTGATCAGACCCGCCTCCTCGATGTACAACAGATAGTCAGCCACATTGTTGCGCGAAATGCCCAACACCTCGGCCAGCGTCAGCATATTTGGCTTGAAAGGCACACTCTCGGCAATCACCGCCATCAGCCGCTTCAGTTTCCGGCCTGTCGAAACATTCATATTGGCATACTCGGGAATGTCCGTTTCCAGCGTTTTGGTGACAATCCCCACAAGCTTCCGCTCATAGTCGTCTTCCATGGCAAACGGATAATAACCCTTCTGCAGGTAACTTCTGAAATACATCAACGGACGGAACTTTGTCGGCATCTCCACCTTATGTGCCAGCACCTCATCGAGCGAGTAAGTGCGGCTCTCAATGCCCTCAAACAGTTCGAGATACTCCCTGAACGAAAGACCGTACATCGTGTATGTCACTGCCCTTCGCGAGAGGTCGGCCTGCACACCCTTGTTGATGTCCAGCACAGACGAACCCGAGAAGAGCATCTTCAAATCCGGGTGGTAGTCATAGATCAACTTCAGTTCCTTCGACCAACCCTCGTAGCGATGCACCTCATCCACACACAGGTATTCACCCCCCATCTTGCAAAATTCATCAGCCAGGTCCACCAGCTTATGCGAAGCAAAATAGAAATCCTCGGCATTCACATACAGACAGCGGTTCACATCCATCGTCTCCTTGATGTGTTGCAGCATCATAGTGGTCTTGCCCACACCCCGTGCGCCCAGGATACCCACAAGGCGACCATTCCAGTTCACCTTGTCGTACAGATATCTGTGGAACTTACTTTCCGTCAGTCTCAACAGCCTCTTGTAGTTTTCTATCAGTTGTTGCATAAGTGGTAAAATTTGGATTCGACTATCTGAGGAGTACGCTAAAATGCACTTAAAGTGTGCATAAATGCCATAATAACGCACTATCCGGGTGCAAAATTACAACTTTTCTTTCAAGCATTCAAGAGAAAACGCTGAATTTCCACTTTTCCCTACATTTTTATCTGCTTTTCCTGCTTCAAAGAGGGTCCAGGGTCGGGTCAGGTCAGGGAACAGGTTCCGCTGACCCGTAACATTATTGATAACTGATTGATGATTATTGATGAATGGGTGGTGAATCAATGTGCCTGTCCCTATGACCCATGAAATAATGCCGCGAGACTATATCTCTACGGCGAAAAACTGTACTTGAAAGTAATCTCAGCTTCTCTCCTTAGCTTAGGAGATGAGCTGAGATTACCTTCTTTAGAGGACATGGTGACAGGTGAGTGTCCCGAAAAATATTTTCTCTAATCTTTGACATTAACCTTGGCATAATATCTTGACCTAAACGACAACAAAGACATGCTTCGTCTCGGAATAAAAAATGCTTTTTTATTTTGTATTTCTCTCAATTTTCACTATCTTTGCAGTGGTTTTATCAATAAATGAGATATGAAGAAGATAAAGAGATTATTTGCGATAATGATTTTTGCTGGCATGTCGCTTGTGGTTAGTGCTCAGGAAGGGGTATGGAACGGTGAGATCGAGGTTCAGGGGATGAAGCTGCCGTTGGTCTTCAATTTCAGTTCTGACGGGTGTACTCTCGACTCTCCTTCACAGGGAGCAAAGGGAATTAAGGCAGAGAAGGAGACTTTGGAAGGCGGAAAGATACGTGTGAAGATACCTATGGCAAGGGCTGTCTTCGAGGGCACTATGGAGGGAGAAGGCATAAAGGGTACGTTTACACAGAACGGGATGTCGTTTCCGATGACTCTGTTGCCGGGAACACCAAGGGTTAACCGTCCGCAGACTCCTGTGGCTCCTTTCCCATATACCACAGAAGAAGTGTCATTCTGTAATGGTGACTATATATTTAATGGTACGCTGACTATGCCGAAGAACAGCGACAAGAATACCAAGGTGGTGCTTATGGTGACTGGCAGCGGACAGCAGAACCGTGACGAGGAGGTGTTTGGACACAAACCATTTGCAGTGATTGCCGATGCTCTGGCACGCGAGGGAATAGCATCCCTACGCTACGACGACAGGGGGTATGGCGACTCGACTGTCGTTTTCTCGAACTTCACTACCGACGACTTCAAACAAGATGCTGAGGCAGGGCTTTGCTTCCTGCGGAAGAGGTTCAAAAGAGTTGGAGTGCTTGGCCATAGCGAAGGAGGCACGATAGCCTTTATGCTTGCCAGTGAGGGTAAGGCGGACTTTGTGGTGTCAATGGCAGGAATGGCTGTTTCTGGTAAGGAGACGTTGCTGATGCAGAACCGCATAGGATTGGCTCCGTTGGGTTTGCCGGAGGAGACGGTAGATGCCTATTGCAAGTCCTTGTCGGACGCATTTGACACGCTGGCAGGAGGGAAGAGCGTGCAGGACGTTGACCGCAAGAATGTGCCGTTGTTGCTGAGACAGTTGTTTGAAATGGCTATGAAACAAGCTGATACGCCTTTTATGCGTCACATCTTTTCTTTGGATATCAGACAAGAGCTGCCGAAAATCACATGTCCGGTATTGGCAATGAATGGTAAGAAGGATATGCAGGTAGATTGTGAAAAGAATATCTCTGCCTTGCAGGATGGACTTCTGAACTGCAAGCCTACGATAGTTCCCTTCGACGGACTGAATCATCTCTTCCAGCATTGCACGACAGGAAATGTCATTGAATATCAGCAGATAGAGGAAACTATTTCCGTTGATGTCCTGAAAACTATTCTTGATTATATACGCAACCTGGATTTGCAGAGATAGACGTTTTCGCGTTTTCCCCTACACGACACCAAATGATGGCGAAGAGGAAGCGTGGCAATAAGAAGTGAGGATAAGCCTCTCCGCCAAGGCGTGACGGCACGCAAGTGTTTTGTAAGCCTGTCCGTTGTATGCCATTGAGGCTGGGCGTTTCCGAGACATCGCCTATCTAGAGGGTCAGGGGACAGGTTCCTGATTCGTTTCGGTCATGGAACTGGGATTCTGAGCTTCAGCTTTCGATCACGTGTGCGCGCGCGTTCCTTCTTACAATTCTAACAGATTGCAGTCGCAGATGTCAGACGGATGTGATACGGATTATTCTGTTTGAAATCTGTCTGGCATCTGTGGATTGTCCGGCCGGACTGACAGAAAAAAGAGGCCTCTCCCGAAGGGGGGAGAAACCTCTTTCCTTAAATTCTGCTGCAAAGGAATCGCTTATTTCACACGGCCGAGATATGAACCGTCGCGGGTGTCCACTTCGATGGTCTCGCCCTCGTTGATGAACAGGGGCACGCGCACCTCTGCACCTGTCTCCACCTTGGCGGGCTTCAGAGTGTTGGTGGCGGTGTCGCCCTTCAGGCCGGGCTCGGTCCACACTACCTGCAGATGCACCTTGGCGGGCACTTCTGCATAGAGGACAGTCTCGGTGCTGGCATCAGTAACCACTTCCACCATCTGACTCTCCTTCATGAAGGCAAGGCCGTTCACCTGGTCACCGGGGATGGAAATCTGCTCGTAGGTCTCGTTGTTCATGAAGATGAGGTCCTCACCGTCCTTATAGAGATACTGGTAGGGACGACGCTCTACGCGCACGTCTTCCAGCTTCTCGCCGATGTTGAAGCGACGCTCCAGCACATTGCCGCTGACCACATCCTTCAGGGTTACGCTCATGATGGTGTTTCCCTTTCCGGGCTTGCGGTGCAGGAAGTCGATGCAGAAATACAGTTTGCCATCCATACGGATGCAAGTTCCTTTCTTGATGTCTTGTGAATTGATCATAAAACTTACTTGAATTTTAACCTTATTGTTGTCAATTGTTTGTTTCGCGCTGCAAAGATAGCTCATTTTTAGTGAAAAACCATAAAGTTTGGCGTAAAAATGACTTAACATTTGCAAGATTGAAAAAAAGTGTCTAATTTTGCACTCCGAAATGCAAAAGTGAACAACAAATAACGCAAAAAAGATATGAAAAGAACATTTCAGCCCCACAACCGCCGTCGCAACAACAAGCACGGTTTCCGTCAGAGAATGGCCACAGCCAATGGCCGTCGTGTATTGGCTTCCCGTCGTGCCAAAGGCCGCAAGAAACTGACCGTTTCTGACGAAAGACATGGCAAATAATCAAGAAAATGCCACAAAAAACAAAAGAAGTAAGGGTGACTTTACTTCTTTTTGTTTTTTTTGTGCTAACTTTGAAGCCGCTAAGCATACCATATTCATTAATTAATATAAATAATGTCGCTAAAAGAGTTCTTTCGGAAGTTATTCGGCCCTGTCATCTGGGGCAATCTGCTCGCCATGGCTTTGGTGCTGGTGGCGATTGTGGCAGGATTGTGGTTCTTTTTGGAGCAGTACACCCATCATGGTGAGAAGGTGCTGGTGCCTAATATCAAAGGCATGCTCTATGAGGATGCTGCATACGCATTGGACAGGGTGGGGCTGGTGGCTGTTGTCACCGACTCGTCCTACAACAAGAACCTGCCGGCAGGAACCATCCTGGAACAACTGCCTGTGAGCGGGCGTGAGGTGAAGTCGGGACGTGAAATCAGTCTCACTGTCAACACCAACCGCACACCAACACTTGTGGTGCCCGACATTGCCGACAACTGTTCTCTGCGCGAAGCGGAAGCCAAACTCAAGGCACAGGGCTTCAAACTGGGTCCCACGGAATATGTACCAGGCGACAAGGACTGGGTGCTGGGTGTGAAATGCCGCGGGCGCAATGTGCTTGCGGGTGAGCGTGTGCCGCTTGATGCACCGCTGGTGCTGGTGGTGGGCAACACTTCCATGGGCGATGACGAGGACATGGGCGATGAAGACAGCACCTGGGCGGATGTGGTGAACGAGGAGGACTTCAATCAGCTTGACGAATGATGAACAGAATCCCCTATGAGATAGACATTGAGCAGGAAGAGGACCTTTATGCCGAGGCCGGCTCGCCGGCCGAGGAACATGAACACTGGCGCATCGTGGCCGACAAGGGGCAGAACACGATGCGGGTGGACAAGTTCCTGATGGTCCATCTGGGCGACACCAGCCGCAACCGCATACAAAAGGCGGCCGAGGCAGGGTGCATACGTGTGGGCGGAAAACCTGTGAAAAGCAACTACAAGGTGAAGCCGAACGATGTGGTCACTCTGGTGCTCGACCGCCCCAAGCGTGATTGGGAGATTGTGCCCGAGGACATCCCGCTGGAAATCGTGTATGAGGACGATGCCCTGATGGTCATCAACAAGCCTGCGGGCATGGTGGTGCATCCTGGCTGTGGCAACTACAGCGGTACGCTTGTCAACGCCATTGCCTGGCACCTGAAGGACAATCCGCTCTTCGACCCCAACGACCCTACGGTGGGGCTCGTGCATCGTATCGACAAGGACACCAGCGGGCTGCTGGTGGTGGCCAAGACTCCTGAAGCGAAGACATCGCTTTGCCACCAGTTCTTCGTGAAGTCCACGAAGCGCCTCTACAACGCACTCGTGTGGGGACCCTTCGATCAGGACGATGGCCGCATAGAAGGTAATATAGGCCGCAACCCGAAGGACCGTCTGCAGATGGCTATCTTTCCGCCCGACAGCGAGATAGGGAAACCCGCCGTCACTCATTACCATGTGGTGGAACGATTCGGGCCGGTGACATGGGTGGAGTGTCGTCTGGAAACGGGACGCACACATCAGATACGTGTCCACATGAAAAGCATCGGACACACGCTGTTCAACGATGAACGCTATGGGGGCAACGAGATACTGCGCGGCAACCTGAGTTCCAGCTATCGGCAGTTCATCCACAACTGTTTTGAACTGTGTCCCCGGCAGGTGCTCCATGCACGCACGCTTGGCTTTGTCCATCCCACGAGCGGAGAGGAAATGTATTTCAACAGTGAGATTCCAGAAGATATTTCCAGATTACTAGATAAATGGAGGAAGATACAATGAAGAAGATAATAGCCATCATCTGTGGTGGCGACACGTCGGAACATGATGTGAGCATGCGCAGTGCTGCTGGCATCGAGTCGTTTCTTGACAAGGAGAAATATACTGTGTACAAGGTGGAAATCCATGCGGGCCATTGGCGGGCGTTGTTGCCCTCCGGCGGTTTTGCGGTGGTGGACCGCAATGACTTCAGTTTCGAGGTGGAGGGCGTGCGCATACGTCCCCATCTGTGCTACATCACCATACATGGCGTGCCCGGAGAAAACGGCATCCTGCAGGGCTATCTGGAGCTTATAGGCATGCCATATACCACTTCCAATGTGCTCATCGAGGCAATGACCTACGACAAGTTCGTCTTCAACAACTACATGCGTTCGCTGGGCGTGAGCGTGGCCGACAGCCTGCTTGTGCGCAGGGGACATGGCAACGATGTGTCGGACGAAGACATCATTTCCCGCATAGGCCTTCCATGTTTCGTGAAGCCGGCCAGTGGCGGAAGCAGTTTCGGAACGTCGAAGGTGAAGACCGCCGACCAGCTCCGTCCGGCCATCGACCTGGCCATGAAGGAGGGGGAGGACGTGATGGTGGAAGCCTTTATGGACGGAACGGAGATTTCGTGTGGCTGTTACCGCACATCCAAGGGCACCACGGTGCTGCCTATCACCGAGGTTGTGCCCCAGAATGAATTTTTCGACTATGACGCCAAGTACAACGGGCAGGTGAGCGAGATTACGCCTGCGCGCCTCTCACAGCGGGTGACGGAACGTGTGCAGAAGCTCACGCGTTCCATCTATGAGATACTGGGTTGCCGTGGCATCATACGCATTGACTATATCATAACGGCCGGCGACCACATCAAGATGCTGGAAGTGAACACAACACCGGGCATGACGGCCACCAGCTTCATCCCCCAGCAGGTGAGGGCCGCAGGCTTGAATATATCTGACGTGATGGAAGAGATTATCGAGGATGTGTATGCCGAGAAGGCCGCTGCTGTTGGTGGCAGTGAACCATCTTCCTCTCCCGAAACGCCGTCGGTGGAGAAGGCCTCGCCGGCTGATACCGACCCTTATGCAGAAATCCGCCCTTACAACGATGACGAGATAAAGCCTGCGCTGGAAAGCCTGCTTTCCGACAGGCAGTTCTCCCGACTGCTGAAGGGCTTCCTTCCTTGGCTTCCCGTGCCGGTACGCAACTTCTTGATCCGTGCGGCTTTCACGGGCGTTCACAGTACGCTCGACTTCCAGCTTCGTTTCATGAAACCTATTGTCAGGTATGTGCTTCATCGCTGCGCGCGCAGGGTGTCCTTCAGCTATGATGGGGTGGAGCCGGGGACGGAGCGCTATACGTTTGTGAGCAACCATCGCGACATTGTGCTGGACAGTGCCATCCTTGACGTGATGCTCCACAAACACAAGTTCCCCACCACATGTGAAATCGCCATTGGCGACAACCTGCTCATCTATCCGTGGATACGCACCTTGGTGAAAATGAACAAGGCCTTCACTGTGAAGCGTGGCCTCAGTCCCCGTGAACTGTTGCGCAGCAGCAAGCTCATGAGCCAGTATATGCATTATGCCATCAACGAGAAGAAGGAGAATATCTGGATTGCCCAGCGTGAGGGCCGGGCAAAGGACAGCAACGACCGCACACAGGAGAGCCTGCTCAAGATGATGACCCTGGGGGGCGAGGGCTCGGTTGTAGACCGCATCCGCCAGCTGCATATCGTGCCGCTCACCATCAGCTATGAATATGATCCCTGCGACTACCTGAAGGCAAAAGAGTTCCAGCAGAAACGCGACAATCCGGGCTTCAAGAAGAGCAAGCAGGACGACCTCGACAACATGAAGACGGGCATTCTGGGATTTAAGGGCGACATACACTATCATGCCGCTCCTTGCATCAATGAATGGATCGGCGAACTGGCCGGTTTGCCCAAGGGCGAGTTCTATGCGGAACTGGCTTCCCGCATGGACCGCATCATCCATCGGGGCTACATGCTTTTCCCCATCAATTATGTGGCTGCCGACATGCTGGCCGGCAATGCCGCCCATGCCGATATGTATACGGAAGCCGACCGCAAGCGTGTGGAGGAATATTTCAGCCAGCGCATTGCCATGATAGACCTTCCCCACAAGGATGAGGCTTTCTTGCGCGAGAAGCTTCTCACGATGTATGCCAATCCAGTCATCAACCAGGAAGAAGCCATGCAGTCATGAAAAAGGTGCTTGCTTTTCCCCTGGTGCTCCTGCTGTTTGTCACCGCATGCAGCAACGATGAGGATGTTTTCCCCAGCCTCATTTCCGAGATGGCCGACATCCTCACCGATGAGGACGGCACGCTCTATCAGTTGCACACCGACAGCGAGAAGACCTATCAGCTCACCAATCCCGTGGCGGGATACAAACCTTCTGTAGCCTATCGCGTCCTGGCTGATTACACCGACATGGGCAATGGCATGGCCATGCTCTATCAGCTGACTCCGGCCTACATACTGCGCGATTCCACCGGCTGCGCACAAACCCATCCTACGGGCATATTGAGTGCATGGAGGGCTTCCCGCTACATCAATCTCCATCTCACGCCCAAGACACAGGGAGGAAAGATGTATTTTGGTTTCCTGATAGACAGCATCCGTCCTGGCAAGGCGTTTCTCAGCCTTCATCACAACCAGCATTCCGACCCTCTTTCCTATACACAGGAGGTGTATGCCAGCCTGCCGGTCGACAGTATTCCTGGCATTCAGGAAGGTGATTCAATCAGTCTAACCGTCCGCACATTCGACGGACAGAAAACGTGGTGTTTCAAGAAATGAATATAGCAGTACTTATCTCTGGCGGTGTGGACAGCGCCGTGGTGGTTCACCAGCTTTGCGAACAGGGCTACAAGCCCGACCTTCATTATATTAAGATAGGTATGGAGGGCGAGGACAGCAGTTGCTCGGCCGAGGAGGATATTGAACTTTCCCGGGCCACAGCCCGTCATTATGGCTTGTCGCTGGAGGTGACCGACCTTCAGAAGGAATATTGGGACATGGTGGTGGGCTATGCCATTGAACGTGTGCAGAAGGGGCTCACCCCCAATCCCGACGTGATGTGTAACCGCTTCATCAAGTTTGGAGCCTTTGAGCAGAAGATAGGCCACAGCTACGACAAGGTGGCCACGGGGCATTATGCAACCAATGTGATGCAGGACGGCCTGATGTGGCTGGGAACGGCCAAGGACCCCGTCAAGGACCAGACCGATTTCCTTTCCCAACTATCCTACAGCCAGCTCAGCCACACCATCTTCCCCATCGGCCATCTGATGAAGGAGGAAGTGCGCCGTATTGCCTTGGATGTCCGTCTTCCCAGTGCCCGGCGCAAGGACAGCCAGGGCATTTGCTTTCTGGGAAAAATCAATTACAACGACTTCCTGCGCAAGTTCCTGGGCGAAAAGGAGGGCAAGGTCATCGACATAGAAACAGGCAAGGTCGTGGGCACCCATCAGGGCTTCTGGTTCCACACCATCGGCCAGCGAAAGGGCTTGGGACTGGGTGGCGGTCCCTGGTTTGTGGTCAAGAAGAACATCCGCAAGAACATCATTTTTGTGGCACACGGTTGGGACACCCAGCTTCAGTATGGCCACGATTTCCGTCTGGCCGATATGCACTTCATTACCAGGAATCCCTGGACAAATCCCCAGGAGATACCCGTATGCTTCAAAATCCGGCATGTGGGCAACTTCATGCAGGGCACTCTCACCCTTGATTCCGAGGGCTACCACATCCATAGCGATGCTCCCATCCAGGGCATTGCTCCCGGTCAGTTCGGCTGCATCTACGATGCCACTGCCCGCATCTGCTACGGAAGTGGAGAAATCAGTATTTTCAAGGAGCGGTAGGCCCCCCACATGATTATTCTATGGCAATGACGCGTGCTGCGTCAATGTCCATTCCGGGTATCTGCATTCCTATGTCGGCTCCAATGTAGGTG
Organism: Bacteroidaceae bacterium; assembly: GCA_016292545.1. Classification (GTDB taxonomy): domain Bacteria; phylum Bacteroidota; class Bacteroidia; order Bacteroidales; family Bacteroidaceae; genus Physcousia. The sequence continues at coordinate 7,372 of JAEDIG010000049.1, read as the reverse complement.
GGGTCGCATACCACATACGGCTCGTCATCAAGGACAAAGCTGTCGCCTTTCATCTCCTCGTTGAAGTGGACGGCTGCCGCCAGATGGCCCGGGTAGTATATCAGCACACTCTGCTGCTTTTTCAGAGAAGATATACTTACTTTGCCCGAGAAGTATATCTTCTGTCGCCGATGAAGTATATCTTCTTTGAAAAGTAAGTAGTATTGTGCTCTTGGAGTCAATCTCTCTGTCAACCGGCGATTTCATCTTAACCTTTCATCCTATTCTGTCAGGTTATACATTGCTATGATTATCTTCATCTCCTGGTAGGGGATGTATCTAATCGCAGACAAAGTTATGAAAAAGATTCCAAACAGCCGAACAAGTATGGAATTATCTTTGGAAAACAAACAAAATTGCTGATTTGGTTCATGTTGAGTGGTTTTCCAAGATGTGGGCCCGGATACACTCATTCTCATAGTTTTTTCTCCATTCATTCCTCTGTTTCAGTTTTTTGTTGTATCTTTGCCTGCACATTATTACAAAAAGATGAACTTTTTCAAAAAAAACGAAGATAACAAAAACCTTCAAGGCCCCGAACAAAGGCCGCAGCAAGAATGGGTGAGAAGGGTGGCCATGAAGGCCCAAATGCCCCAAGGACTGATGACTCCACAGGAACTGCAACGCACGAGGGAGGCAAAGCGTCTGGCCGAAACCAAGATGAACATCATGGAGGAAAGCGTGAGGCGGCTGCACGAACAGCAAGAATGGCTGAGACGGCACACGGACCTGAGCATGCAACTGAAGGAGGAAAAAACGAGCCTCTACAAACTGTGCAAGGAACAGAGCGTGCACGCCCAGGAGGAAAAAGAGCTGCTGCGCTATGAGACATTTGAATGTGTGCAGAGCGATTTCCTGCGAATGCTGATGCTGGGACGGCTGTCGGCCGACAACCGACGGAGCCAGAGCGAGCTGGACCGGAAAGTGGACGAACTGCAACGCCAATGGGAGGAACAGCACAAGCAAGTGAAACAATGCACAGCAGAACTGGACGCAGCCAGCACCCGACTATACGAGGCACAGGACATGATTGCACAAGTCCACAACACAACCGGACAGCAGGCCATCCTGGAAGACTGGAGCCGCGAACTGGAATCTATTGCACAGGACCTCAGGGCACGCATGGACAGCCTGGAGCAACAGATTGCAGAACAAACCGAGGAGAACACACTCTGTGCAAACGAACTGGACCGCCACAGAGCCGGACGCCAAAGCATAGAGATGCACGAAAAGATGATTATGCAGAAGGACGGTGTGCTGGCAAGACTCGACCGGCTGGCCGATCTGGAAGAAACGATGCGCGAACGGGCAAGTCTTCACAAGAACCGTCTGGCCAGACAAACGGAACTGAACGAACGGCTGGGCAACCTGTTCAAGCAATTCCAGGACGTGAACGCACAACTGGGCACACTGGGCGACGAGCTCACCTCCAACCGAAAAGCCCTCAAGGGAAAAAGCAGCTACCAACTGCAGGAGAATGCCATGAAACTGAAAAGCCGGAAGCAGATGCTGTTGTCGGCACTCTCGCTGTGGAACAGGATATGGGCAGGCTACGAGATGATTGAGGAGAAGCGCTCGTTCCTGAACTCGCTGCGGCTGAAGATTGAACACAACCAGACAAACGCGAACACCCTTGCCGCAGAAACAGACAAACTGAAACGCCTGTGCAAGGAAAAGGAATACACCTATCTGGTGAGCAAAAGCCAGAACGTGATCAAATTGAGGGGTGACCTGAAAGAGGGTGTCAGCTGCTCGCTATGCGGTGCCACCCACCATCCCTACCATTGCGACACCATGCTGGAACAGAGCAAGATCATCAGCGAACTGAAGACCGAGCTGGAGATGATGGAAGCAGAGCTGAAGCAAAAAGAATCACTGCTCCACGACCTGCGCATGGAGCTGAGCGAAATGCAAGGCCAGCGCAAGGCAGAGGAGAAGGACCTGCTTGCCATCACGGAGCGCCAGGAGAAGGACGTGAAGGAATGGCAGCTCTACAGCGAACTGGACAACAGCTTCAGGGACTGCACCTCCAGCACCAACCGCGAGGCACGGCAGGCCATGATTAGGCAACTCATCGAAAACACGGCAAAGGATGCCATAGAGGCGCAGGAAAGGCTCGACCGCTTCAACTACCGCCAGTCGTGCATATCGGAACTGAGCGAAAGGATTGTGGCGCTGGAGCAACGGAAAAACGAGCTGAGCGTGGCACTGGGCGAGTTGAACACGAGCTGTCAGGTGATGGCAGGCCAGGTGGACTTCATGCAGGACCTGCTGGAGAAAGGCAACAAGTCGTTCCAGCGGGTATATGAGGAGGTGAATGCCATGATGACCCTCCCCGACTGGTTCAGCGAATGGAACAAGAGCCACGAAGGGCTGAAGATGCGTATCATGAAGCTGGCCGACGGATGGCAGATAATGACCCAGAACATCGAGAGCAACCACACGGAACTGCTTGTGGGGCAACAACATCTCAACGACCTGAAGAACGAGCTGCACGCGCTGCACGAACAGCTGGACACCATCCGTGCCTATGCGAAGGATGCGGACACCAGAAAGGCGGAAGCCGACAACCAGATAGGACAGCTCATGGGAAAGACCACGGCCAAGCGCACCACGCAGGAACTGTTTGCCCGCATGACAGATGCTCGCAAGCGCACAGACCAGGAGATGGAGCGGCTGCGACAGATGCAGCACGACATGGACGCTGCACGCGGGCGGCTGGAGGCATACATTGCATTAGGCAGCGAAATCGGCAATGAATACGCCGGCCAGCAGCAGAAGCTTGACCTGTGGATACACAACTACAACGCACAGAACCCGCCTATCCAGTACAACGAGCTGGAGAAGCTCTTCCAGAAGGAAAAAGACTGGAACCCCATACGCAAGATGCTCTTCGACCTGCATTGCGACATCAAGCTACGACAGGCACGGGTGGACCAGCTGCAGGCCGAGCTCACGGTGATGCAGACCGAGGCCGGATATACCAACGCCCACATAGGCGAGCAGTCCATGGAGAGCATCATCACCCAGCGCCAGGAGGCGGAAAACAAACTGCACGAACTGGTCATGCAGATTGCACGCCTCCAGATTGCACTGGACAACCATGAACAGGCCTCGTATGCCACCGACCCACAAACAGAAGATGATTGACCCTGCGGCCAATCATCCTCTGTTTTTTTTTATACTCTGCTCATCACAAACACATGGCTCTGCCCTTCATTGGCTGAAAGCACCTGCAGGCCCACCTTCATCAGATAGTCGCCCGAATAGGTCTTTCCATGATGGGCGGGGCGCGATTCTTCGCCTGGCCTCAGATTGATTTCCTCCACACGGTATTGCGCATTGGCATCCAGCCCCTGCAGACGCACGTGAGGAAGGGGTTCCTTGTAGCGGGGATGCAGGTCGTAGGCAAAGAGCACGGCCTTGGACAGGTCCTGCGCCACATAGTTCAAGGCCATGTGGTTGGTCTCATAGGGGGAAATCAGCCTATACTGGCATCCGTCCAGAATGACGGGCTTCAGCTGATGATAGTTCCGAAGCGCCTGCTGCAGGAACTTGTAGTCATTCTCGGGCATCGACTTGAGATTGATGTCGAATCCCAACTTGCACATGCTGCACACGTCCATACGGAACTTTATGCTTGCACGGCCGTTCCAGTTGGTTACGTGGCTGGCCATCGCCTTTGCGGGGAAGAACTTGCTCATGCTCCACTGGATATAAAGGCGTTCATAGGGGTCGGTGTTGTCGGAACACCAGAACTCGGTGAAATACTTCAGCGCCTCATAGTCCAGGCGTGCACCGCCACCGGAGCAGAGCATCATGGGCAGACTGGGATATTTCTGGCGAATGCGGGAAAGCACATTGTAGAGCCCACGCACATGGTCGATATAAAGATTGCCCTGCCTGTCCTCCAGATAATGGGAATGGATGTTGGTGATGGGGCTGTTGCAATCCCACTTGAAATAGGCGATGTCGGGATTCTCCGTCATCAGCCCGTCTATCACGCCATACACATAGTCCTGCACCTTGGGATTACTCAGGTCGAGCACAAGCTGGTTGCGGTAATAGTAGGTTTCCCGCTGGGGCAATGTGATGGCCCAGTCGGGATGCTTTTCAAAGAGTTCGCTCTTGGGATTGACCATCTCAGGCTCCACCCAGATGCCGAACTTCACACCGGCCTCCTTGGCAGCCTTCACCAGTCCGGGCACACCCTCGGGAAGCTTGTCCTTCGTGGCCTCCCAGTCGCCCAGCCCGGCCCTGTCGTTTGCACGCGGATACTTGTTGGCAAACCATCCGTCGTCGAGCAGAAACATGTCCACCCCCAGATCCCTGGCATCCTTCATCAGCTGGGCCAGGCTCTGCTGGTTGAAGTAGAACCCTGTATTCTCCCAGTTGTTGAGCAATGTCATGCGGTCGCCCATGCCGTCCTTCAGCTGATGGCGGAGAGCCCATGCCTGCAGATTACGGCTGGCCTGGCCCACGCCTTCATTGCTGAGCGTGAACACAAACTCGGGCGTGGTGAACGTGGTGCCTGGCTTCAACTCGTAATACGAAGCATACGGATTGATGCCCGGGATTACGCGTAAGGCACCCGTATTGTCCACATCGAAAGTGAAGCGGAAATTGCCCGTCCAACCAATCGTACCCAGCATCACGCGCCCTTCGTTCTCACGGGCAGGGCCGTCGAAGCCCAGTTCGAAGAAGGGTTCACTCTGCATGGCCGCACGCGAGCCCAGCTTCGTGTCGACCACCTTCTTGCCGAACTGCAGCTGCTGCACCACCGGCTTCCCTTCACAAGCCCAGTCGCTATGGTAATTGGTCAGATAGTAGGACGCTGCATTGAAATAAAGCATAGTGCTGCTGTAGCGCCACAGATGGATGGGCTTCTTCTCGCTATGGCGGATCTCGCTCCATGCCTTGATGACATTCTCCTGCGGATAGGCCACATAGTGGAGCGTCACTTCCACGGGATACTTGTCGTCAGCCAGTTCGATGATGGTCTCCGTACCTCCGGGCACTGCCTGTTGCCTGTGGCTCTTATAATAGAGGTAAGTGGTCTGGTTGCCATCGGCATGGGTGATTGCCACTGCCGGTTCAAAATAGTCCTCGCCGCCCGAAGCTGCGTATGCCTCATATCCACGCGTGGAGATACTGCCGTCGCTGCCTGCATACTGGTTCCAGGGCAAGAGGTCGGCATCCTGTTCATGCAACAGGCGATCACCCAGATACACCTGATACAGACGTCCCTTAGGATTCACCTGAAGGACCAGATCCGTTTGGTCGGTTGTCACACGCACGGTTTTCTTCTCTTGTGCATTTGCTGTCACCAGCAAGAAACTGGCCAGGAGGCCGCATAAAACGTTCTTCATATTGATGTGGTTTTTTAAGTTGGGCACAAAGTTAGACAAAAGCAGACAAAAAGCCAAACATTCTTCACCAAAACATTTGCCGGCATGCTGTAAAATGTATAATTTTGCACATACATTAATTAATATAAGGAGAAATATGACCCGGAAAACGCTATTCCTGACTATCCTGAGCGGATGGCTGGCCACCTGCTGCGCCTCGCACAAGGCGCAGGACACAGCCGCAGACCAGTCGCCCCGGCACATCGGCGACTCGCTCCAGTTGCGCACCTTCGTGATGGATGCCCACTACATGTTTCCCCTTCGCGGTGCCGCACAGGGTCTCACCGGGGGATATGCCGTACAGATAAGGGGAAACCAGATGAGAAGCATCCTCCCCTACCGCGGGCGTGCCTTTCGCTCATCGATGGACCTGCAGAAATATGGTCCCCTCCACTTCGATGCCCCTATTACGGGCTACACCGTGAAGGACATCCGCAAGGGAGAATGGCAGGTGGACCTGGATGCACTGGGCGGCGAAGAACAGTTTCACTATACCTTCCGCATCTCCCCCCAAGGAAAGGCCAGCCTGAAGGTGTCTTCTACCGACCGCGACTGGATTGTGTTTGAGGGCTACATCCGGCAGTAGGCCCAGATTACACTCATTGTCAACCGAAAGGAGTGGCCCGGCACGCATCTTTTTGTAAAAAATGTGTAATCATGGCAGGATAATTGCTAAAAAAACTACAAAAGTCAAGCACCATACACATTTTTTGCGTAACTTTGCCCCTGTCAACAATACGGACAAACCATTAAAGCAAACAAAAATATGAAAAAGAACATCTTATTTCTATGGATGGCCGCCATCCTGATGCTTTTCTCCAGCTGTGTCACCAAGAAGTCGCTGCTGGACTGCCAGAACGAAAAGAACGCGCTCATGACCAAGTATGAACAGGCCAAGGACGATTTGGCCGACACCAAGGCCAAACTGGCTGCCGCACAGGCACGCATCCAGTCGCTCACCGAACAGCTGGCCCAGCAGAAGGCCGACCAGGCTGCCCTGCAGCAGTCGCTCGACAAGAGCCTGACCAACACGGGCGCAGGCAATGTGAACATCTCCAAACTGGTGGACCAGATCAACGAGTCGAACCAATACATCCGCCACTTGGTGGAGGTGAAGAGCAAGAGCGACTCGCTCAACATGGTGCTCACCAACAATCTCACCCGTTCGCTCAGCAAGGAAGAGCTGAAGGAAGTGGATGTGCAGGTGCTCAAGGGCGTTGTCTACATCTCGCTGGCCGACAACATGCTCTACAAGAGCGGAAGCTATGAAATCAACGACCGCGCTGCAGAGACACTGAGCAAGATTGCCAAGATTATCATGGACTACAAGGACTACGATGTGCTCATCGAGGGCAACACCGACAATGTGCCCATCAGCCGCGAGAACATCCGCAACAACTGGGACCTCTCCTGTCTGCGTGCATCCAGCGTTGTCCAGGCCCTGCAGAACCAGTATGGCGTAGACCCCAAGCGTCTGACAGCCGGTGGACGTGGCGAATACAATCCGCTCACAGGCAACGACACGGAACTGGGCAAGCAGCGCAACCGCCGCACCCAGATTATCATCACGCCTAAGCTCGACCAGTTCATGGACCTCATCGACAAGGCTCCGGACGAAGAAACTGCGGAATAAGAGTCCCGGAAGCATATCCTGAACACATTTGGCAGGAGGCTGGCACTTCAATCAAGATGCCAGCCTCCTCTTTTATATATATTGTGGAAACCGGGACGCCACTCCTGATTGCCGCTTACCAGTTCGCATACGGCAGAGTTCTCGTCCATGATGCGGATGGATTTCAGTTCGGAGGGTGTATAGACGGTGCGTATGATCAGGTGGGCCAATGCGGTGTTGACCTGTGTCGCGTTCCAGCCCTTCCTTTCCAGGAACCTGTCTATCCCAAGTTCCCGTATGGCCTGCAGGCAGA
>JAEDIG010000048.1 GCA_016292545.1 Bacteroidaceae bacterium | reverse complement strand
GCTTGCCAATGTACCCTTTGTCACCGACGAGCTTTCCATATATGAATTCGACAAATGCTTTATATTCAAGAGGTTTCCGATTATCCACATCACCTGGTGTTATCATAATTTTCATCGAACTCACGTTAGTTATTAATCTTTCAACCAATTATGTTATCTTAATCTTTATCGGGGATATGTTCCGGCTTATGGGGTAGGAAGAGTGACCTGAAAATCATGGCTTGGCGTGTGTTCGCGAAGAATGATTTCCACCATTTGCTTTACCAGTTGGGGATGGGAGGCGGCCAGATTGTGGTCCTCGTGGATGTCCTCGGCCAGATTGTACAGTTCGGGGACACCTTTTTTAACCACCATTTTCCAGTCACCCATGCGCAAGGCCATCTGGTTGGTTTCGTGGAACTCCCAGAAAAGATAGTCGTGGGTGGCCTGGGGAGATTGCCCCAGCAGGGTGGGGGCAAACGAAAGGCCGTCGTAATATCCCTGGGCATTTTCCTTGGGCATGTATTTGCGTGATCTGGGATTGATGCGGGCCAGTTCGCAGAGAGTGGGCAACACATCGTAGAATGCCAGCTGGTGGTGGGATACGCTGCCCGCCTCTACATGGCCCGGCCATCTCACGATGAACGGAATGCGGATGCCGCCCTCGTAGCATTGGCGCTTGCGCCCCTTCAGCTTGCCGTCGCGCCCAAAGAAGCCCGGATCGGCTCCGCCTTCCTCATGAGGTCCGTTGTCGCTGGTGAAGATGACGATGGTGTTCTCATCGAGCCCTTTGCGGTGCAGCAGTTCCAGTATCTCTCCCACGTAGGTGTCGAGCCTTGTAATCATGGCTGCAAACTGGGCATGGGTATGAGTGGTGGGATTGTAGCGCGAACCCTCCTGTCCGCCCCATGTGCGGTCGGCAAAGAATTTCTTTCTGTAGCGGGCCAGCAGGGAATCGTTGGGCTGGCAGAGCTCTGCATGGGGGAGCGTATAGGTGAAGATACCCATAAAAGGTGTCTCTCCGTCCTGCATCTGCAGCCATTGCATGGCCCGCTGGTGGATGAGGTCGGCCGAGTATTGTGTGCGCCGTTCATACCCATCTCCGTACATGGGATGCTGGATGTTCTGTGTGAGCACCTCGCGCACAGTGGCCGTGTCGCCCATGGAGCGGCTGTAGCGGTTAAGGAAGTTGGGGTAGTAGAGATGTGCCTGGAACTGGCAGATGTAGCCGTAGAATTCGTCAATGCCCCGTTTGTCGGGTGTGGAGGGAGAACCTTCATACCCTCCAGCCCATTTGCCGAACATGCCTGTGGTGTAGCCGTTGTCGTGCAATATCTCCGGCAGGATGATGTGGGCGGTGTCGTAGGGCATTTGCCCCACACAGCTGTAGTCGGAACAGCGTCCGTATTCCACCATCGGCACGCCTTTCCAGTATTCCTTGTTCCCCCTCACCAGACAATGCCCTGTGTGCTGTCCGGTCATAAGGGAGGCGCGCGAGGGTGCACTCACGGGACTTCCTGCGTATGCCTGGGTGAACCGCATGCCCTCCTGTGCCATACGGTCGATGCATGGGGTGCTGATATAGGGCTGTCCGTAGCAACCCAGGTCGCCATACCCCATGTCGTCGCACATGATGTAGATGATGTTGGGCCTTTCGGACTTGCGTGCGTATGCCTGAAAGGCTGTGAGCAGCATTGTGCCGCCCACGAAACAGTATTTACAGGATAGTCTCATATGATAATGTCGTGTGATAGGTGTCGGTTTTCGGGTTTCTGCATGCGTAGCCAGAAATCTACATATTGCTGTGCCACACGCACGGGGTCGTGGTGGCGTTTCACATAGGCGATGCTCTGCTCCTTCAGCCGGTACAGCTCGTCTGGGCGGGACATCAGGTGGTGAAGGGCCCTGTAGACGCTTTCCTCGCTGGGTTTCACGTTTATGATGGGGCGGAGGCTGTTTTCCCCCAACAGCTGGTAGTGGACCTCTTCGCCGCCTCCCACCAGCACCAGGCCCTTGCTCATGGCCAGCAGCCCGTTCATGGCCGGTGTGTAGCTGTAGAGCTGGTCCAGGAGCACATCGCTGTCGGCCAGCATGCGGGCATATTGTCGGAAGGGCACATCTTCGGCCACCACCATTTCCACTTCCCTGGGGTAGTCGTGTGCCAGCCTCTTCAGCGCCCTGAGCATGATGTCGGTGCCCTTGTAGGCATTCCGTTGGCTTTGTATGCCTATGAAGAAGCGGATGGGGGAGTGGACAGGCTGCGGTCGGGCGGCAGGCATTGCGGACACGGGGAACGGGATGAACTGCAGCTTTTCCGGCAGGTCGAAGTGCCTGCTGTATGCCATCTGGTACTCATATAGGCCGGTCACGATGCCTTGGCAGTCGTATGCCACAATCTTGTTGAGCCATCCCTTGGGGCCATACAGCCATTCATCGATGAAGCGGTCGTTGTCGGCAGATTGGCGGACCTGGGTGCCAATGTTGAAGTCGCTGTATTCAAAGGTGCAGCAGTCGAGCCCTGCCTTCACCCAATAGTGATCCATGCCAAAGGCCCCCATGAAGATGCTCTTGTTCTGCCGTTTCAGCTGTTTGTAGTAGGGCAGGATGCGTGTGGGCTTCAGCTCCAGGAATACGGGGTTGATAATCTGCACCACATCGTAGCCTTTCAGGCCGTTCATCACATGCTTCAGGCGGGCCACATAGCTTATTGTATGCCAAAACGCCGTCGACTTGCGGCTGATGTCTACGTCTCTGGGATAGTTTTTCCATCCGTCGCCGTCGGACACCACAGTCACCCGGTGTCCCAGTTGCCTGAGCCCTTCGGCCAGCGACCAGTGTACGTTGCTATATTCACCAATCAGTAGTATTTTCATGCCCTAATAATAGATATATATACGGCTATTTTCCGCGTTTCTTGCGTTTGCCGGAGGAGGTGGTGGCGGCGGCTGGTGTCTTGCGGAAGATGTCCGCCCAACGGTTGAAGTCCTTTTTCAGCTGTATGCCGATGCCCTGTGTGGTGAGCGACGACTGGATGAAGTATCGGTCGTTGGTTTCGTTGTACACCTTCAAGGCCACGGTCCCACCTGGTGTGATCAGGTATTTCATGTCGAAGTCGCCGATGAAGTTGTTGTTGGAATACACGCTTTCCCTGTAGCCGAAATTGCCGTTGAGCTGCAGACGGTTGTCAAGCAGCCTGCCGCTGAGCATGCCTTCCACATCCAGTTCGTTCCATCCCGTCTCGCCCGTGCGCAGGTTTGCACCAAAGGTCCAGTTGCTGTTGCCCACCATCTGGCTCATCATCTGGTTGAACTGGCTGCTGATGGTGCTGCTTATCAATGAGTTCATGGCCATGCTGCTCTGGCTGGCCCCCGATGTGTATTGTGTGCCGAAGTTATAGAAGCGTCCGATTCCCAGCAGATACATGGCTTGCATGTTCTTTTCCTCCTCGGTGCTCACGATGCTCCTCACCATCTGTTTCTCCTCCTCGTTGGCATTGGGCAGGTCGAAGTCGAACGACACTGAGGGGGCTTCCGGCTTGCCTGTGATGTTCATCACACAATCCACACGGGTGTTGCTCAGCCCTAGGCTGGATGTGCTCAGGTCGTCGAGCGACACGTTGGGCACTGTGTAGATGGCCTGCAGGTTGAGTGCTGCCTGATAGGCATCGCCTCCGAAGGTGATGGAGCCACCCTCTCTGAAGAGGAAATCCTTGTGGATGAAGTCCTGCAGCGACAGTTTGTAGATGCCGTTGTCAACCCTGTAGACACCATACATCTGGAACTTTCCCTTGTTGTAGTAGTGTGCCCTGATGCGTCCGTATCCCCCCAGCAGGATGTGGTCGCCGGATTTCCTGTCCATCAGCAGCTTGATGGAAGCATCGGGGGTGATGTCGAGATCCATGTTCAGGTGGATGTCGTTGGCCTCTTCTTCCTCCACGTTGCCGGCTCCATCGCCTGTGCCCGTGCGGAGGCTGTCCTTGGGCGGGGTGTAGGTGATGAAACTGGCTTCTGTGAGGGTTTCGGGATTTCCCACGTTGTAGGTCAGTATCGAGCCGGAAAGGGGCTTGGCATTCACGTCGACCGTCAGCTCTCCGGGTTGTCCGCTCAGATGCACGTCGCCCGAGGCAAAGAAGGTGCCATAGAACGACTGGTCACCGAAGTCGCGGAAATCATAGGCAAGCACATTCCGGGCCTTGATGCTGAAGTCATATCTGAGTTCGCTCAGATGGTTGTGGGTCAGGTGGCCGTCCACCAGCGCACAGTGCTCGTTGTCGCCCTTGGTGCCAAAGTTGTCGTATGCCGTGGCATTCTTTATCCAGATGTTGCCCGGGCGCATCACCACACTGTCGCCATACAGGCGGTAGGATGTGCCCAGCATGTTCACCTTCATCGAGGCCTCTTCGGCAATAAGGTCGCCTTCCAGATCGATTTTCTTGAAGGGGCCGAACACCCGGGCGCGGCCGGTGGCCCTTCCTTGCAGATTGGTGAAGATGGACGAGGTGAACTTGTTCAGGAAGGACAGGTTGATGCGCTTTGTCTGGATGTGGAGGTCAAGCCCGCTTCCGGGGTCGTGGCCGGGTGTGATGGTGCCCTGCAGCAGGGTGTGGTGGCGTGCTTCGTCGTCGCGCATGTCGGCTTCCAGCTGTATGCTCTTGCCCTGGTGTCCCCATCCGGCATGCACGTCCATTTCTCCCATAAGCCCTCGGTTGATGCAGAAATCCTTCACGTGGAGGAATGCGTCGGCCACGGGGGCGGACAGCAGGTTCTTGGCATACACCAGCCCTGTGGCATTGCCCGTGAACTCAAGTGCCTTGAAGTTTATCATCTGGAAGATGTATGCCAGGTTTATCTCGTTCAGTTCCACCGAGATGGAGTCGCCATCCTCCTTGGACACGGTGCCGTTCACATTCAGGTGGCGTGCCCCCTGGCTGATGCCCACCTGCCGGATGCTGGTGGCTCCTTTGCGGTGGATGATGGTGGCCGGATGCACATTCCACAGCGTATCGCTGATGATGATTTCCGTGGGAGCCACATTGGCCTGTATCATCGCCTTTCCTGTTTCGTCCTTCAGGAATGTGCCCGTGATGTCCAGTATCCCCTTTTGCGCGGGCTGGTTGTTGTTGTCCCATTTCAGCACACTCCTGAGTTTGTTGTAGCCGGCATAGCTTTCCACACACATGTCGACGGGTCTTTGCTTGATGATGCGCTTCAGGCACAGCTGGTTCTGCAGCATTTCGGGCCTGTTGTCCATGCGCAGGCGGATGTCTCTCAGGATTTCGCTCCCGTAGCAGATTTCCGGACTTTCGGCCTCCAGCTCCAGCAGGTTGAGCCTCGTGTCCAGCTTGCCGTTCAGGCGGGTGGGGAAGGGCGACTTCAGGTCGATGCCTGCCAGCCGCCTCACAAGCATGGTGTCCTGCAGCGTCAGTTCCATCTCCACATCCTCGTTGTAGTGGCGGAGGCTGTCGGTGCCCACCAGTTGGGGCAGATGGGAATGCAGCATCTGGCAAATGCCCGGATAGAGGTGCTGCCAGTCGAACGTTCCCTTTATCTGTGCGTTCAGGAAGGGGCTCTCTATGTCAATCTCCTTGCGGAGGCCGTTGAAAAAGAGGTCCAGCGTGAGGTCGCCCGGCTTGTGTGTGCCCATGCGCTCCGATTCCAGCTCGAAGCCTTGGCACAGGAGCGTGCCTCGAAGCGAGTTGACCGACTGCCCCTTCACATTGGCCTCCAGCTGCAGGCTTATCCTTTCGTCGTCCATCTTTGGTGCCAGATTGAGGGCTTGCAGATTGATGTCTTCGAGCTCCAGCACACATTGTGCCTCCCTGCTTCCTGCCAGTTCCGCATGGTTGAAGCCCAGCTTTATATGGCCATTTATATCTTCATGGTTGACAGATGCTTGTGTTCTACTATCACTGTGCTCTGCCCACACCTCGATGTTGCGGTATGGATAGTTCTTGAACACCACTTGCTCCAGTGTCCCCTCTGCCCTCCATCGGGGCTTTTGGTCTTCTCCCTTCATCCTGCCTGTCAGGTGCAGGGATGCGCTCACTTCCTCCAGCGGGCCGTTGCCGTTTGGCGAAAGCAGCCGGTTGGCTTGCAGCTGGTTCACCTCCACCTGTGCCTCCAGTTCGTTCATCTGGTGCAGTTTCCCCCTCACGCGTGCAGTGCCTGCATGGGTTTCCATGCCGATGTCAGCATCCAGTGTGTTGGCGGCATAGTGGATTGGCCCGCTGGCAGCTATGCGTCCCAGTCTTTGCAGTATGGCCACATCGGGGATTTCCTGTCCTTTCAGGTTCCGCACTATCCATGGCACCATCCGCTCCCCGATCTCCAGTTTGCGGATGCCGGCTTCTGCCTGCCATGCCACGGCGTCTATTACCAGAAGCCCGTCGGCCCACAGGTCGATGTTCTTTTCACCGTCGTGGACGTGCAGGGCCTTCACCTCAATATGTCCGTCCTTGCCCCGGAGCGAGAGCGAAGCCCCTATGGAATCCCTGAAATGCTGCAGGTCGGGGACTATGCTTCCGATGTCGGCCGGCGATACGGAGGCGGCCATCTGCCCCTCGCAGCTAAGGGTGGCGAGCCATTGCCTCATGCTACTCTTGCCGGGAAGGGTGTCGTAGGTGAGTTCCAGCAGGGGGACGGAAAGGCTGGAGTGGGGCAGTTTCATCCACAGGTCCTCTATGCACATTCGCCTGGTGGTCATGCTTGCGTCCACATTCATTTCCTCCAGGCGGAGCCCGCTTTGTTCCTCGAAGGCCAGCCGCTCTATCTCCATTCTCATGCTGTCCGGTGTGAGGTGGTGGATGATGGCGTTCAGCCGCAGGTCTTTCAGGTGCAGATGGTGGGGGCTCATCCTGCCCGGTGTTTCCGGCTGGTCTTCCACATCGTAGCGCACACTCATGCCCCTCACCAGGAGTTTGCCCAGTTTCAGGTCGATGGGGTTGGAGGTGGTGTCGTTGCTGCTGAATGCATCCAGAAGGAACTGATAGTTGGGCATGCCGTCGGCTGTTTTCCTGTAGAGACGTGCGTGTGCGCCAAATAGCTGGGCGTTTTCTATGCGTATGGCATGATTGGCCAGCGGCAGGAGTTCTATCTTTGCCGCCAGCCGCGCAATGTCCAGCATCAGGGTGTCGTTTTTGTCATGGATGCAGATGCCGTCGGCCACAATGCGGTTGAGCATCCCCAAACGGAGGTTCCTTATTTCCACCCTGGCCTTCACCTTGCCAGTCAGCCATGCCGACAGTTGCCTTGCGCTCCATCTCTGCATTGCAGGGATGTTGCCCATGGCCAGCAACAGCAGATACAGGGTAAGGGCGGTTGCCGCCAGCCAGCGGAATATGTATTTCAGTGTTTTGATAAGCCTGTCCTTTTTTTTCTTGTTTTATCAGCCGTTTTTGGCCTCCAAAAGGGCCTTTTTGCGGTGTTTGCTTCAAAAATCGCATCAAAAGTACAATCTTTTTTTGAAAAAGCGGCATTTTTATACAAATTTTATGTAATTTTGCGTTGCATATTGTGTAATAGGTTTATTTATCCAGTATATGGCAAAAGTTATCAAATTGCGTAAAGGTCTGGACATTAATCTGAAAGGCAAGGCTGCATTGGAAACAACCAGCGTGAAGTGCCCGGGCGAGTATGCACTCGTTCCCGACGATTTCACCGGTGTCAAGCCCAAGGTAGTGGTCAAGGAAGGTGACAATGTCCTGGTCGGGGATGCATTGTTTGTAGACAAGCTGCATCCTGAAGTGAAGTTTGTATCTCCAGTCAGCGGTACTGTCTCAATGGTGGAGCGTGGCGACCGTCGCAAACTGCTCAGCATTCGCGTGAAGAGCGATGGCAAGCAGACGGCCCGCACATTCGACACCAAGCAGGACACCAAGACCCTGCTGCTGGAAAGTGGTATGTTTGCGTTCCTGCGCCAGCGCCCCTACGATGTGGTGGCCAATCCCGAAGACAAGCCCAAGGCCATCTTCGTGAGCGGCTTCAACAGTATGCCGCTCAGCCAGGATTTCGAGTATGCGCTCAAGGGGGAGGAAAAGGCCTTCCAGGCTGGTATCTCCGCTTTGGCCAAGCTGGCCAAGGTGCATCTGGGCGTGAGTGCCCGCCAGACGAGCAGTGCGCTCACCGGAGCCACCGATTGCGAGGTGACGATGTTCGACGGTCCGGCCCCTGCCGGCAACGTGGGTGTGCAAATCAACCATGTTGACCCTGTGAACAAGGGCGAGGTGGTGTGGACACTGGGAGCCGAGGAGGTCCTCTTCATCGGCCGCCTGATGGCAACGGGCCGTGTGGACCTCACACGCACGGTTGCCCTGGCCGGTTCCGAGGTGAAGAAGCCCTGCTATGCCAAGATGCTCGTGGGGCAGAAGCTCAGCACCCTGCTGCAGGGCCAGGTGGAGCTTTCGGCCGGTGTGCGCATCATCAACGGAAATGTGATGACGGGCCTCAAGACAACCGCCGACGGCTATCTGGCCGCCCATGCCACCGAGGTGAACGTGATTCCCGAGGGCGACCATGCCGATGAGTTCATGGGATGGATAATGCCGCGTTTCGGCACGTTCAGCACCCATCGCAGCTATTTCAGCTGGCTGTGTGGCAAGAAGGAGTATGTGTTCGATGCCCGCGTGAAGGGCGGCGAGCGCCACATGATCATGAGCGGTGAGTATGACAAGGTGTTCCCCATGGACATCTATGCCGGCTATCTCATCAAGGCCATCATCACGGGCGACATCGACCGCCAGGAAGCACTTGGCATCTACGAGGTGGCTCCCGAGGACTTTGCCGTTGCAGAGTTCGTGGACAGCAGCAAGCTCGAGTTGCAGCGCATCGTTCGCCAGGGTCTCGACATCCTGAGAAAGGAGAACGCATAGCGCGCTTAATAATTAATGTATTACTTAGTGAAACACAATGAAAGCATTAAGAAAATTTTTCGATAACATAAAGCCGATGGTTGAGGAGGGCGGCAAGTTCCATGCCTTCCGTAGCCTGGTGGACGGATTCGAGACCTTTGCGTTCGTTCCCAACCAGACAAGCCGTGTAGGCAGCGTGAACATCCACGATGCTATCGACAGCAAGCGCATCATGAGTTTCGTGGTGATTGCGCTCCTGCCCGCCTTGCTGTTCGGTATGTACAACGTGGGTTACCAGAACTATCTGGCCGCAGGCACCCTCTCTGATGCCAGCTTCTGCGAAATCTTCGGATTCGGCCTTTTGGCCGTGTTGCCCAAGATCATCGTCAGCTACATCGTGGGCCTTGGCATAGAGTTCGTGGTGGCTCAGTGGAAGGGTGAGGAAATCCAGGAAGGCTTCCTGGTGAGCGGTATCATCATTCCCATGATCATCCCCGTCAACACTCCTTTGTGGATGCTGGCTGTGGCCGTGGCCTTCAGTGTCATCTTTGCCAAGGAAATCTTTGGCGGCACGGGCATGAACATCTTCAATCCCGCACTGATCACACGTGCATTCCTCTTCTTCAGCTATCCTTCGGCGATGACCGGCGACGACAATGTGTGGGTGGCTCAGAGCACGATTTTCGGCCTTGGAAACAACCTGCCCGACACCTACACCGCAGCCACTCCTCTGGGCGAAGCTGCTCTGGGCAACGGTCTTGCCGACCAGTGGTCGGCCTTCATCGGCCTCATTCCCGGTTCTATCGGTGAAACCAGCGTGGTGGCCATCGCCATTGGTGCTGCCATCCTGCTGTGGACGGGCATCGCTTCGTGGCGCACCATGCTCAGTGTGTTTGTGGGCGGTGCACTCACGGCAGCTCTCTTCCACCAGACGGGCATGAGCCCTCTGAGCTGTGCCGACCAGATGGTTGTGGGCGGTTTCTGCTTCGGTGCCGTGTTCATGGCCACCGATCCCGTCACCAGCGCACGCACCTCTTGCGGACAGTACATCTATGGCTTCCTCATCGGTGTGGTGGCTGTGCTCGTGCGCGTGCTCAACCCCGGTTTCCCCGAAGGCATGATGCTGGCCATCCTGCTGCTCAACCTTTTTGCACCCCTTATCGACTACTGCTTCGTGCAAAGCAATATCAACAAACGTGCGCGTCGCGCAATTAAAAAGTAAGGATTATGGCTACAAAGAAATTCAAATGTAAGGTATGTGGCTATGTCCACGAGGGAGACAAGGCTCCCGAAAAGTGCCCCCTGTGCCAGGCTCCTTCCACGGAGTTTGAGGAAGTGACCGAAGGCGGTGGCGCACCTGCCAAGAAAGGACTCGACACCAACAGCAACGTCTACACCGTCCTCTATGCCTCCGTCATGGTGGTGGTGGTGGCTTTCCTGCTGGCATTCGTCTCCAGTTCGCTCAAACCCATCCAGGACGCCAATGTGGAGAACGATACCAAGGGACAGATTCTCACTTCCCTCAACATCGACATCAACGGCATCGACGTGTCGGCTGCCTTCAGCGAGAAGGTGCAGGACATGGTGTGGGACGGCAGCCAGCTGGTTCCCTATGAAGGTGCCTTCAACAGCACCTACGGAGGCCTCATCAAGGAGGGCATCCTCCACGTGTTTGTGGCCCAGACGGAAGAGGGCGTCAAGTATGTGATTCCCGTCACGGGCCGTGGCCTCTGGGGTGGCCTCTGGGGCTACATTGCCCTCAACGAGGACAAGCAGAGCGTCTATGGCACCTATTTCTACCACGAGAGCGAAACGGCCGGATTGGGCGCACGCATCGGCGAGCGCAGTTTCCAGGAGCTGTTCAACGGCAAGCCCCTCTTTGCACAACCCGGAAGCCAGCGCATCGACCTTTCGGTGGTGAAGAGCGGAGCCGCCCAGAGCGAGCTGGAGGTGAACGGCATCACGGGTGCCACCCTCACCAGCAACGGCGTGGACGCCATGGTCAAGGACGGCCTGGGCGCATACGCCGGCTTCATCATGGGCGGGCCCTCGGGCGACAATGCCGTGGCATGTGGCGCACGTAGCGGCCATTGCGGAAAAGGCAAGGGCCAGTGTGGTGAAGGCAAGGGTCATGGCAAATGCGGCCAGGGCGAGTGCGGCCAGGGCAAATGCGGCCAGGGCGAATGCGGCCAAGGCGAGTGTGAGGAATGCCCCAAGCGAGGCACTCCGGCTTGCTGCCAGAACAACGAAGTAGAACAAAATTAATGGAAGGAGTATAGAATATGAGTAAATTGTTTTCTGATGAGAATAAAGCTGCATTCTCTAATCCTATCAATCTGAACAACCCCGTCACCGTTCAGGTGCTGGGTATCTGTTCTGCTTTGGCCGTCACCAGCCAGCTGGAGCCAGCCATCGTGATGGGACTTTCTGTAACTGTGATTACAGCTTTCGCCAACGTGATTATCTCACTCCTGCGCAAGACCATCCCCAACCGCATCCGCATCATCGTCCAGCTGGTGGTGGTGGCAGCGTTGGTTACCATCGTCAGCCAGGTGCTCAAGGCCTTTGCATACGACGTGAGCGTGCAGCTCAGCGTATACGTGGGTCTTATCATCACCAACTGTATCCTGATGGGTCGTCTGGAGGCTTTCGCCATGCAGAATGCACCCTGGCCCTCGTTCCTCGACGGCATCGGCAACGGCCTCGGCTATGCCCTGGTGCTGGTGGCAGTGGGCTTCGTGCGCGAGCTCTTCGGCTTCGGCACTCTCTTTGGCTTCAATGTGATCCCCGCTTCCTGGTATGCAGAAAACGGCGGATGGTACATGAACAACGGCATGATGGTGATGCCCGCCATGAGTTTGATAATCGTAGGATGTGTAATCTGGGCACACCGCTCAATAAACAAGGAGGCTTAGTAGAGATTATATGGAACACATGATTAGTTTGTTTGTCCGCTCCATCTTTGTGGACAACATGATTTTCGCTTTCTTCTTGGGTATGTGCTCTTATCTGGCCGTTTCCAAGAATGTGAAGACAGCCCTCGGATTGGGTATTGCCGTCACCTTTGTGCTGGTGGTCACCGTCCCCGTCGACTACCTGTTGCAGACCCGTCTTCTGGGACCCGACTGTGTGGTTGAGGGTGTCGACCTCAGTTTTCTGGCGTTCATTCTTTTCATTGCCGTGATTGCCGGCATCGTGCAGCTGGTGGAGATGATCGTGGAGCGTTTCAGCCCCTCGCTCTATGCTTCGCTGGGCATCTTCCTTCCCCTGATTGCCGTCAACTGTGCCATCATGGGTGCCAGCCTGTTCATGCAGCAGCGCATCGGCATGGAACCCACCAACGCCCAGTTCATCGGCGGTGTGGGCGACGCGTTTGCCTACGCTCTGGGAAGCGGCATCGGCTGGTTGCTGGCCATTGTGGGTCTTGCAGCCATCCGCGAGAAAATGGCCTACACCGATGTGCCCAAGCCCCTGCAGGGATTGGGAATCACCTTCATCACCGTGGGTCTGATGGCTATGGCATTTATGTGCTTTAGTGGTTTGGACATTTAAAAACTAGGAGGAAACATACAATGGATATGAGTTTGATTATTGCCAGCATAGCAGTATTTCTGGGTATCATTCTGATACTGGTTGTTATCCTGCTTGTTGCCAAGAAATATTTGTCACCCAGTGGCAATGTGAACATCACCATCAACGGCAAGGACACGCTCTCCGTTGCCCAGGGTGGCTCCCTGCTGAGCACCCTGGCCGAGCAGGGTATCTATCTGCCCAGTGCATGCGGTGGCAAGGGGTCTTGCGGCCAGTGCAAGGTGCAGGTGCCCGAGGGCGGCGGTGAGATACTGGATTCCGAAAAGGGACATTTCACCCGCAAGCAGGTGAAGGAGCATTGGCGTCTGGGATGCCAGTGCAAGGTGAAGGGCGACCTGGGCATCCATGTCGACGATTCAGTGATGGGCGTCAAGGAGTGGGAGTGCACCGTCATCGGCAACCGCAACGTGGCCACCTTCATCAAGGAGTACAAGGTGGCGCTGCCTCCCGGCGAGCACATGGACTTCGAGCCCGGTTCCTATGCACAGATAAGGATTCCCGCCTTCGACTGCATCGACTACGGCAAGGACTTCGACAAGAGCCTCATCGGCGACACCTATCTGCCCGCATGGGAGAAGTTCGGCCTCTTCGGCCTCAAGTGCCAGAACCCCACGGCCACCATCCGTGCCTATTCTATGGCCAACTATCCCGACGAGGGCGACATCATCACCCTCAACGTGCGCATAGCCACGCCTCCCTTCAAGCCCAAGGACCAGGGCCCCGGCTTCATGGACGTGAACCCCGGTATCGCCTCTTCCTACATCTTCAGCCTCAAGCCCGGCGACAAGGTGACCATGAGCGGACCTTATGGAGAATTCCGTCCCGTATACGGCTCCGGACGCGAGATGATATGGGTGGGCGGCGGTGCCGGTATGGCTCCCCTGCGCGCACAGATCATGCACATGCTCAAGGGCCATGGCGTGAACGACGAAGACCGCAAGCGCCCCATGCACTATTTCTATGGTGCGCGTGCGCTGGAGGAGATTCCTTTCCTCGACGACTTCCTGCAGCTCGAGAAGGATTTCCCCAACTTCCACTTCCATCTGGCACTCGACCGTCCCGACCCCAAGGCCGATGCTGCGGGCATCAAGTACACCCCCGGATTTGTGGCACCTGTGATGGGCGACACCTATCTGAAGCAGCATGAGGCTCCCGAGGATTGCGAGTACTACCTGTGCGGTCCTCCAATGATGGCCAAGACCGTGCTCGACCTGCTCCACAGCCTTGGTGTGGAGGACGACATGATCCGGTTCGACAACTTCGGAGGATAACCCTCCCCTCCGTTTGCCGGAATCCATACAATTCAGGCGCATCCATGATGGTTTTCGTGGATGCGCCTTATATTTTGTCGCCGGCTTGCCTGTGAGGAGAGAGAGAGAGGAGGGGGGCGGGGATGCGCTTATTCCATTCCCAGGAGGGCGCGAATCAGGAAAAACGCCACAGGCACCAGCAGGCTGGGCAGGAAATTGAGTGTGCGGCAGTCCTTGATGTCGAGGATGGAAAGGCCCGATGCAAAGATGAGCACGCCTCCCACGATGCTCATTTCGCACAGCAGGGCGGGGGAGATGATGTTTCCGCAGAGGAGGGCGATGCAGTAGATGCCTCCCTGCCAGCACAGCAGCACGGGGGCGGCCAGTGCCATGCCTATGCCATAGGTGGCGGCCAGCACGGCCGAGGTGACAAGGTCGAGTGTGGCATTGGTGTAGAGATAGGTGTGGTCGCCCAGAAGCGCACTGTTGATTGGGCCCAGTATGCTCAGTGTGCCTATGCAGTAGAGCAGTATGCCCGTGCTGAGCCCCTGTGCAAGCCTGGGCGCGCCGTCTGTCCCCGGCCGCTTCTTCATCCTGTCCACCAGCCGCTTGAAGCGTGCGTCCAGATTGATGAGCGTGCCCGTGAGTCCTCCTATGCTCAGGCTCAGGATGAAGAGGATGGGAAACCGGCTCTGGGGCATGTATCTGCACACGGCGTTCAGGCCCAGTGCCACGGCGGCCAGCCCCATGGCGTTGTACATGACCTGCTGGCAGGCGGGGTTGATGCGCGTCTTCAGTGCGCTTCCCACCATCGAACCTGCCACGATGGTGCATACGTTTACGATTGTTCCTAGCATTCTTTTGTGGGATTTGAACTTTTTTTTGTGGAATTTTGCTGCAAAGGTATAGGTTTCTTGCAAAATATATAGCAGGCATGCGTAATTTTTTGTACCTTTGTCGACGAAATTATTGATTCACGCCAAAAAAAAAGCATGACCAAAACACCTTCGGGCGGTGGAAGCAACACACCGCACTACTTGATTCTAGACGGGCTGCGCGGAGTGGCGGCCTGTGCCGTTCTTGTGTACCACCTTTTCGAAGCCGTCGCCTTTGCGGCGGGTGCCACTTACCAGCAGATGTACCACGGCTTCCTCTGTGTGGACTTCTTCTTCATCCTTTCAGGCTTCGTGATGGGCCATGCCTATGACGCCCGCTGGCAGCGGATGGGCGTGGGGCGCTTCCTTGCCATGCGCATCGTGCGCCTCCATCCCATGGTGGTGATGGGCGTGCTCATCGGACTGGCGGCCTATTGTATGCAGGGATGCGTGAAATGGGATGGCACGCAAGTGCCCATGGGCGACCTGATGGCCTGTGTGCTCCTCTCGCTCCTCATCCTGCCTTCGACGGGGGCGGCCGAGGTCAGGGGCAACACGGAGCTCTTCCCTCTCAACGGCCCCCATTGGAGCCTTTTCTTTGAATACATCGGCAGCATCCTCTATGCCGCCACCCTCCACAAGCTGTCCACACGGAGCCTTGCCGTGGCCACCCTCTGTGCCGCTGTGGCCATGTGCGGATGGGCTGTGGGGATGACCGACGGGTCGATAGCCACCGGATGGTCGTCCGACCCCGTGATAGCCACCGGAGGCCTCCTGCGCCTGCTCTACGGCTACCCCATGGGCCTTCTCATGGCGCGCCTCTACCGCAGCCGTGAAGCTGCAGGTGGTGGCCGGGGGTGGTCGATGCCCGTGTGCACGGTGGCATTGCTGCTGCTCGTGTGTGTGCCCCACCTCGACATCCCCTGTTTCGATACCGTCTTCCAGTTGCTGTGTGTGGGAGTGGCCTTCCCGCTCCTGGTGTGGCATGGAGCCGGCGGAAGGGTGTCTGCCCCCATGGCCTCGGCCACCCGCTGGCTGGGCAGGCTTTCCTATCCCCTCTATGCCGTCCACTATCCCTTCATCTATCTGTATATCCATTGGATAAACCGTGGCCGGATGCCCTTCGGATGGCCGGGATGGATGGTGGCCGTGGGGCTGTTCGTGTGGTGTGTGGGGCTGGCTGCAGCGGTCACCGTTTTCTACGATGAACCCATACGCCGATGGCTCCAGCAGCATCTGCTGAAAAACCGGAGTGAAAAAAAATGAGATTTATCTTGGGAAAAAGTACGCTTGTTGCGGTTTTTTTCGTATATTTGCAGGCAGAATATGATTTTTTTTAATAAATAACACCAAAAAAAGATGAAAAAAACATTATTGTTGGCTTCATGTGTGGCCATGTTGCTGGCTTCCTGCAACCAGAAGAAGTGCCAGTGTAACTGTAGCAGCTGCGTGAACTGCGAGTACAAGCAAGACGCTGCTTCGGCAGAGGAAACAGCCGTTCCCGAGTATGAAATCGTTGAGAATCCCCAGGTGGACCTCTCTGAGTTTGCCCAGGACGAAGAGGGCTATTATGTGCTCTACGACGGCACGTCGCTCAAGGGCTGGCGCGGCTACGGACAGGACGCTGTGCCTGCAAGCTGGGAGAGCGCCGACGGTGCCATCCATCTGAAGGGCTCGGGCACTGGCGAGGCACAGGCTGAAGGCGGTGGCGACCTCATCTTCGCCCACAAGTTCGGCAATTTCACCCTGGAACTGGAATACAAGGTGAGCAAGGGCGGCAACAGCGGCATCTTCTACATGGCGCAGGAGGTAAAGAGCAATGGCGAATACCTGCCCATCTGGCAGAGCAGTTCCGAGTATCAGGTGCTCGACAACGAGAACCATGTGGACGCCCAGCTGGGTGTGGACGGCAACCGCCAGTCGGCTTCGCTCTACGACATGATTCCCGCCAAGCCTCAGAACGCCCATCCCTTCGGCGAATGGAACAAGGCAAAGATCGTGGTCTTCAAGGGCACCGTCATTCATTTCCAGAACGACGAGAAGGTGCTGGAATACCACCTCTGGACACCCAAATGGGAAGAGATGCTGGCCGAAAGCAAATTCTGCAAGAACGGCGATTTCCCCATTGCCTACGAGCTGCTCAAGAACATGGGTGGCGACAAGCATGAGGGCTACATCGGCCTTCAGGACCATGGCGACGACGTGTGGTACCGCAATGTGCGCGTGAAGGTTCAGGACTGATGCAATCCTTCACACCCCGTTTTTCATAGGATATGCCCACAGGGAAAATGCTTCTCTGTGGGCATTTTCGCCATTATGCGTAACTGTTCAGTCCCCCACTCAGGTCAAGCCTAAGAAAACAAACAGAGGTAACATATTGCCATCCGGGCACAAAAAGTAGCGAAAGAAGGAGGGTGTTCTGTGCCTTGGAGTGGCAGCAAGGGGTCGACTCGTCAGCGATTGGAACGCCCTGGAAAGGCAAAAAGCCACCAGCCCAGACTGATGCCCTGAGTTTGTGATGTTATTGCGATAAAACGCCCTGGAAGGGCAAAAGCCATCAGCCCAGGGCAGAGCGAAGCGGCACCCTGGGTATCAAAACGGATAATCGGTAACGCCCTGACGGGGCAAAAGCAGGACTATCAGTAATGGCACGGGTGTGTTCCTCCTACATGTAGTCCGGCTTTTGGCTTCGCCTTCCTCCTTCGCGCCTCGGCTGGTGCTCAAGGCGAGCTTGGCATTGCTCTCGGCTTGGCGTCGGTTGCCCCTGTAGGGCGACTTGTATGTTGTGCTTTTTTTAACCCAGGGTGCCATTTCGCTTCGCTCCATTCTGCCCTGGGCTGGTAGCTTTTTGCCCCTTCAGGTAGGGCGTTCAAAATAGATATTAAAATCTGCTCAAAAAAGTGTCTGTTT
>JAEDIG010000047.1 GCA_016292545.1 Bacteroidaceae bacterium | reverse complement strand
GGGGGCTATAGCTGGTGCGGAGCAATATCCGGCAAAGTTGGAAACACTACTACTCCTCCTATAGTGACCAACTGCTACAACATCGGTACTGTGACGGAATCAAACGGTAGTGGCTCCATGAACTTTGTCGCCAACTGTTCAACCTATACCAATTGCTACTATCTGGCAGGCAAGAACAACAATACAGGCAATGCGACCTCTGTGTCCACCATGGAAGAACTTATCGCAAAATTAGGCACTGAATACGAGGGGCTCTATCCCTACGTCCCAAGCTTCGACAAAGGCTATTACCTGCTGGGCAGCGTGCGTGACATGCAATGGTTCTCGAACATAGTGGGTAACTATCTCTCCGTCAATGCCAAACAGACGGCAGCCATCGACTTGTCTGGCGTGAACTGGACTCCCATAGGCACCTACAGCAACAGCTTTCAGGGCTACTACGACGGGGGCTGGTATGCCATCAAGGGCATCAACCATCCCTTGTTCGGCGTAAGCTATAACGCTCACTTCACACGCATAGCGATAGAGAGTGGAACTATCTCGCCAACGGTAATGGGCAACGGAGAGGTGCAGACGGGCAGCATCGTGGCACAGTCGTGGGCCTCGGACGTAGGCAGCAGCACCATGACCTTCTGCTACAGCCGCGCCACATTGACGCAGGATGACACGAAATATACGCGTCCCGATGGCACCGAGGTACAGAGCATGGACATTGGCGGACTGGCAGGGCGATATGAAGGAACAATGGAGAATTGCTTCTTTGCCGGCACAATCAGCTCCACACATACCAACAATTCCGTAGGCGGATTGATAGGTGCATGCGGTGCCGACAACAAGACGCATCTACTGAAGTCATACGTGGATGCCACCATAAATGCAACCAATCCATACAAGGGCAAATTTGCAGGATGGTTTGAAAAGGGCGGCACCATAGAGTATTGCGCAATAAACAACAACTGTGGCATAACAGACGACGGCAAAGGCGGACCATGGGCTGGGAATCACGCCGATGCAACGCTTGCTGTACTCATCAATACCGCTGATTTCTCTACGGGTTCCGATTGCTGGGTTTTAAATAAGCGAACATCAGAATCCCCCACATGGTACCAGACGCTCGGAGTAGATTCTCATCCTGTATGGACGAATGCGAAGGTAGTGTACATGACATCCACTAATATATACTACAACGAAATTGCAGGCTTCACCCACTATGTGGGCGATGTGTATTCGGGCACCAATGCATGGCTCGGCAGCGAGCCTCCCACTTCCCTGCAATATCCCGGTGGGAGCTGGTGGAAGACAAGTACGGACGACCCAAGGATGAATGCAGGCGAGCACATCCAGCGCGTGCATGAGCTGGAAAGCGATGTGTGGGTGTTCCCCGGACAAGAGGCAAGGCTGAAGCCCTTCAGCGATTTTGACATAGCAGACAGGACTCAATATTATGAAAACTATGTCCGATGGTACGACTACACGAAAGATGCCAAAAGCAGCAAGCTGGATTTCCCCAACGGACAGGTAGTACATTCTTTGGAGAAAGGCGTATTAGGAGGGCTATACCTGACCTCAAATCGCAAAAACGGCTCATATTCCATCTATCATTCAGCGGCAGATGCAACTGGCGACATTCTGGACGTAATAGCAATGGATGCCTCCGCCACATTGTCCGACACGCATCTGACCAGGTCGAACGACAATCCAGCAGAAACAGGTATCATGACGATTGCGGAGCCCACCCTGCTCTTCCGCCACATCTTCAACGTCAGGAACGCCAAGCTACGTGCCGACGAGATGACCGCAGACGAAACGAGAAACAACAACTACATAGATGCACACAGTATAAAGCTGATGGCACCAAAGGGAGTCCCCTTCCAGTATCGTCTGGACAGTCCCGAGAGCAATCTGTGGGACGAGACTGCCACGCCTACCGACTACTGGTACAAGAAGTCGGACGGGAGCTATGGCCAGGTGTGGCACTACGTGGTGGAGACCAAATTCAACGGTGTCAAGTACGAGACAAAGAATACAGGGGGCGAGTTTGCATCCATGGAGAAAGGTAAGGCGTATACCTACAAGGCGAGGGACAATATGAACATGGTGCTGTACATGCTAAACCCGCAGGTGGGAACCTACGAAATCACCCTCTATGCAGCAGACAAGAATGGTAACAAGATATACATCCAAGGGACAAGCAACCCCATCAGGCTGATGAAATATACCCTGGACGTACTGCCCGAATATGACGGCAACATGGTCACGGAGGAGGATCTGTTTGACGAGGGAAACAAGGCGAGGTTCGAGCACCAATGGCCGTCGGTGATGAGGGAGTTCTATGGGTTGCCCAAGACATCCGTTACATTCGACAACATCGACCCCGCGCTCTGCATAGACACCTATGATGCAGAGAACGCCCTCTTGGGCAAGATATACCGCTGGCCGCGCAAGTGGGAGGAGTCCTCATACGCCTTCGGCTACGACAAGCGGTATGACTACAACATGTACGTGGTTGCAAACAATGCCCTTGCCACGCCTTACCACGCAGGATGCAGCAATCTGTCGCAGAATGCAGCATATCCATACAAGGACTATGTCATGTACGACCGCCTGTATGCTGACACTAAGGGCAAGCAGCAGGGCTTCTTCTACTACACCAATGCCGCCAGCGACCCTGGGCGCATGACGGTGCTCAACATCGGAAAGAACTTCTGTACGGGCACAGAGGTCTTTGTCTCCGCATGGGTCAAGGAGTTTTCCGCCACAAACGAGACTGCCAACGTGGTCTTCTCCTTCAAGGGCGTGGACGCAAACGGGAAGGAAACCACCATCAACAGCTTCGTGACGGGATATGTAACGGGCGGCGACAACACCAAGACAGGATATGGCAACGCTGCCACAGGGACAACCGACAATCCCGATGACCGTGGCAAATGGATGCACGTGTACTACCATTTCCCAGCCGACGCACATGGCTATGACCATTACGTCATCTCAGTGGAGAACAACTGCGTGTCGTCCGGCGGTGCCGACTATGCCATAGACAACATAGAGGCTTTCGTCTGCCGCCCCACGGTGGAGGCACGCCAACTGAAGCCCGTCTGCAACGGGACTGTCTCTACCAACCTGCTGCTCACCGTAGACTTCGACCGTCTGCTGAAGGCTTTCTCCAAGAAAGAGGCGTCGGAGGCAAGTGGTGCGAACACCCAGACACTCGACTACTGTTTCGTGCGCAAGGAGGTGTATCAGGAGGAGTTTGACGCACAGAAGGCGGCAGGAAAGTCAGACACGGAGGCTGATGCCATTGCATTCGAGAAGGCCTTGGTGAAGGGAGCATACGGTACGGACAACCCATCGGACAACACGTACAGATATGGACAGCTGACATACAGCACGCACTACGACACCAACCCGAGATACAATACAAGCAACGAGAGCAGTTGGGCGAAGCGACAGGCCATGAGCATGGATCCTGTCAACGGATTGCGTGCCCTCGTCTTCCCATGCGACGCCAACGACACAGACATGAAGGTGGGCTCCACCTACATGATTTCCATCATCGACCACAATAGCAAAACCCCGGGGGCAAGCGAGTTCCGCTTCTATGACGAGTGCAGCAAGGTGAGCGAGTTTACGGTAATCTTCTCGGGCGAAGTGAAGGTGGACGGCAAGCTGCAGAGCAAAGAGGACGGGGCAAGCGTGTGCGCCAACCAGAAGCCCGTAATCACCATCGACCTCAACGGCATCGGGGTGGGCGGAGAACTGCACACCATAGAGAATGCCTATTTCGACTGGTACTATGGCCCTCTGAATGTCACCCCGGGATATGACGGCTGTTTCACGAGTGCCGAATATAACGACGTGCTGCTGAAGGATGCCCTTGCTTATTTCCGCATGGAGTATTACGAGGCAACGGAGGCGGACTTCCTCGACACCTCCAAATGTCCGGTCAATGGCAACTATAAGCAGGAAGACTATGAGTGCATCAAGCATTTCGTCGACGAGGGGTTGCTCAACCTCTACCTGAATTCCAACAATGTCTCCACTATGGAGCAGTTCAACAAGCAGTTTGAGGCGAACGAGAAGTTCTACATCGTGGCTATGCCCTTCGACCCGGAGCCAGCCTTGGGCTACAAGTATTGCCTGGAGCCCATACAGATAACCATCAACCTGAACACTCGCCAGCCGCACATGAAGGATGGCGACGACCATGACATCATCCCCTATCCCACTGCCATGGCAGACGTGCCGCTGCGCATAGGGCTGCGCCAGCTCTGGAAGGCAAGGATGGAGGACGAGGGAACACTGGAATCCGTAAAGGGAACCAGCGTCGACAACTATGTATTCCTGCCATTGAGGGAAATCTCTCCCGAAACCCCGGGTGTGGAGACCTTGATAGGAAAATCCGACGATGACTTTATCTATCTGACTGCTTCCGACGACCCCAATGTGGCGGCAGGAAAGTCGGGAGCCCTGAAGGTGAGTACGGAAGCCTCGGAAAGCGATGTCAGGGTAATAGGCAGGGTGGTGAACATAACAGCCGACCGCGACAACAAGACGAACAACAAGTGCCATCTGGGCTTCATCAAAGGTTTCAAGTTCAGGGAAGGTTACTCATATACCATCAAGTTCCATTTCCAGGAGAACTACTCAGGAGTGTCGGGTGACCATAGCGACGTGTGCCCGGGCGATGTGATTTGTACCATCAAGGTGGTGCCCGAATACCAGAAGTGGACGGGTGCGGAGAACAGCGACTGGAACAACGACAAGAACTGGGCACGTGTGTCGAAGAACGACTTGCATGTGACAGGTGAGGAATGGAACGACTTCGTCACGGACGGCGGCGAGGCCGGCAATTATGCCAACGACAACACCAGCAGTTTTGTGCCAGCCGACTTCACCAAAGTGATTATTCCCGCAGGTACGCTCAATGCCCCAGAACTCTATAACCTGAGAGAAGAAGGAAACCTGAAGGAGGTACTTTTTACAGGTGCAGAAGAGAAGACGCATTTCATCAATTCCATGACAAAAGCCACTGCCACAGAGAACATCAACTACGACATGGCATCGGTAGACATAAGCGGCAACAATGTGGCATGCCGCACATGGTACGACCACACCTGCCAACAGTCCCACTTCCTGCCCAATGCCGAACTCCTGTGGCAGCAATACCTACACTACGAGAAGGCATGGGTGGACATAGAACTGAAGCCATGGCAGTGGTATACGCTCGCCTCACCGCTGAAGGGAGTAGTGGCCGGCGACATGTACCTGCCCTCCGCTACAGGCAGGCAGGAAACTCCGCTGTTCAATCCCATCACCTTCAACACTACCGACTACAACCGTTTCAATCCCGCCGTATACCAGCGCAGCTGGGACAAGGCACAAGCAACGGTATACAAAATGGACGGCACGCAGGAGAACGTAATGGTGGAAACCACATGGAGCCATGTATATAACGACGTAAAAGAAGCATACAGTCCTGGCAACGGCTTCAGTATCAAGGCAGAGCTACCCAATGGAGCCACGACACCTGACAGCAAAGTGCTGTTCCGATTGCCCAAAGATGACAAGAAATATCTGTACTTCAACTCCGCAGGCGACCAATCGGGAAACGAGACGGACATTGTCTCTGCCAGCGAGACACGAAGCTACAGGCTCTATGACCTGACAGATGTCATTGTTCCCGTACAGACGCAAACCTCGGGCAAATACTTCCTCATAGGCAACCCCTTCATGGCCCATCTGGACATGGCCAAGTTCTTTGCATACAACACACAGTATGAACCCAAATACTGGATGATGACCAGCGGAGGACAGCGTGCTGCCATCATGGCTGGAGGCACAGGCGGTTTTGTGGGCACAGCCACGGGGACGATACCACCACTGCAGGGATTCTTTGTGGAGGCAAAGGCTGAGGGCAAACTAACAACCCCCAGCTTCACCGCAGACATGATGACACTGGAAGGACTATTCTCCCCCAACGACAACACCGGGCTTCTCGACCGCACATACGACGAGAAAGAAGGCAACACGCGGGCAGGCATGGCATCCCTCCTCACCATCTCTGCATCCGATGGCACACGCGTGTGCTCAAGAGCCATGGTATGCGTGGACGAAAACGCATCGCAAGCCTTCCGCAGCCAGGAAGACATGGAACTGTTTGACGACGGGCTGTCGCAGTGTGCCAAGGTATATACCGTGGCCGACACCATGGCCACCTGCATCAACCTTGTCCCCTCGATAAAACAAATTCCCTTGGGCGTGCTGGCTGCCGACAATGCCGTCACGGAACTCACCTTCAGTGGTGCAGCAACCGATAGCGTGATGCTCCACGACACGGCCACGGGGGACAGCATACCGCTTCATGAAGGCATGAAATACTGGGTGGAAGGCAACAGTCATGGCCAACTGTATCTGGTGAGCGGCCACGAGCTGATGGCAGACACACAGGGCAACATCGTGATACAAACGGCCGGGCGAAAGGTGAACGTGCTCTCCAGCCCCCAGCTGATGAATGTGGAAGTGTACTCCACCATGGGCATCCTCCTGCAAACAGCCGAGGGGCGTTCGGGCGATGTCACCCTCACCCTCCCCGCTGATGGCATATATGTGATAAAGGCATTTGGAGAAACTGGTTCTGCAAGCAAGAAGGTAGTGACAAAATGAAAAGGCAACACATGATGAAGGACACGCTGGCGGCATGTCTGCTCCTGCTGACATCGTGCTTCCACGATTCCGAATGGACACGGAACGCAGAACGGGTAAGGGTAGGGGAGCACCTGCCAGAGATGGAACTGCTGATGGAGGACAGCACTTGGCTGACTACAAAAAGCCTCTTGGGGAACTGGGTAGTGATGGTGCTCTTCAGCGTGAAATGCAGTGATTGCAGGAAAGAGTTACCCGAGGTGCAACGTTTCTACGATATGCTCCCGCAGGATGCCTCCACCAAAGTAGTCGCCGTGAGTAGAGCCGAAGGAAGGGAACTGGTAGCACCCTTCTGGCAAGAGCTTACCCTCAGCATACCTTATTCCGCTCAGACAGATGACCAAATCTTCCGTCTTTTTGCCGACCATACGGTTCCACGCATATACATTGCCAATCCCCAGGGCATTGTTGTGGCCACCTTTGACGACACCAACATGCCGTCTGCCGGAACGCTGGCTTCCATTGTTCTTGGATTATAATACAAGCATCCCCCCTCGGAGAAGGAGGGGGGACGCATGTGTGAATCAATCCAGACCGAACTTATAGATGGTCTTTGTGGAGTAGGTTTCGCCAGGGCGGAGCACTGTGGAGGGGAAGTCGGGGCGGTTGGGGCTGTCGGGGAAATGCTGTGTCTCAAAGCAGAAGGCGCTGCGTTTGGGATAGGCGATGCCCTTCTTGCCCATGAAGCTGCCGTCGAGGAAGTTCCCGGCATAGAACTGCATGCCTGGCTGGTCGGTGTACATGTCCATACGGATACCCGTTTCGGAATCATAGAGGCTTGCAGCCAGCTGGTGGATGTCGCCATTGGTTGAGAGCACCCAGTTGTGGTCGTAACCCTTTCCGTTCACGATCTGCTCGCAGGAGGTGTCGTCGATGCGGTCGCCCACGCGGGTGGACTTGCGGAAATCAAAGGGAGTACCCTCAACGGATGCTATCTCACCCGTTACTGCCACAAAGGAGTCAACAGGTGTGTAGCGGTCGGCATTGATATAGAGTTCCTCGTCGAGCATGTCCCTGCTGGGGTCGCCGCTCAGGCAGAAGTAGCAGTGGTTGGTAAGGTTGAGCACAGTGGGCTTGTCGGTGGTTGCCTCGTATGAAATCTCCAGTGCGTTGTCGTCGGTCAGTTCGTATGTGACCTTCACACTCACCTCGCCGGGGAACCCGTCCTCACCGTCGGGGCTCACGGTAGTGAACTCCAGCCGCTGGTTGTCCACCAGCTTGGCATCCCACACACGGTTGTGGAAGGCCACCTCGCCGCCGCCGTGCAGACAGTTTCCGTTGTTGTTGGCTATGAGCTGGTATTCCTGTCCGTCCAGGGTGAAGCGGCTGTTGCCGATGCGGTTTCCATAGCGTCCGATGAGCGCACCGAAGTTGCAACCCTCATAACCATATTTAATATAGTCGGCAATGGAATCGTGACCCAGGCAGACATCCTGCCATGCCCCGTTCTTGTCGGGCACCATGATGCTGACGATGCGTCCGCCAAAGTTGGTGAGGCACACTTCCATGCCTGCGGGGTTCGTGAGCACATAGAGGTCGGTTTGCTTGCCGTCCTGTGTCGTTTGGAAATCACTGCGGTAAAGGCCGGATGCGGTGGCCGTTTCCTCCTGCTTGGGTTGTGTGCAGGCCGAGAACGAAATGGCGCCAATGGCCAGAGCCATCATGCTGCCAGAAAAAAGCTTGTTCATCATCTTTGTTTTGTTTATTGGGTTAAAAATTGCTGTCGAAAGGTTTTCCATCGGCAAATTTACGAATTTATCGGCACGCAATTGCAAAAATGGATAGGAAATTTGCGAAAAACGAAGGGATTTAATATACTTTTGTAACAAAAAGGGCACATGGCACGCGCAAAAAGGCGCTTTTTTCACTATTTGCTTAATTTTTCTTCATTTTTCTATGGCCATATTAAAAAAAATTGTAACTTTGTGATGTTTTAAATCCCAAAGTAACCAATATTAAAGTCAAAAAGAGTATTAAAATAATGAAAGTCCACAAATACGCAAAGCGCCTTGCCTTACTGGTGGCGACAGCAGGCCTTCTTCAAGGTTGTAAGGAAAACATCGACACTTCCGCACGATATGTATTCAAGGAGGAAACAATTACCAGCTACCTGTCTAAACACGATATCTACAGCGAATACTATGACCTGCTGGGACGTGTGCCCATCAGCATAATGAGCGAGACAACCGTGCGGCAGCTTCTGGCCGCCCGCGGAAACTACACCGTGTTTGCTCCCACCAACGAGGCCATCCAGACGTATTTGGGCACACTGGTAGAGGACGGTCTGATAGCATCGCCCAGCTGGGATGCCTTCACCGACAGCACAAAGCTCGACTCTGTGCGCAAAGTGGTGGTCTTCAACAGCATCATCGACGGTGGCGATGAGTCCTCGCAGCTCTATGAGACATCCACCTTCCCCATCGAGGACAATGCCGAGTTCCCCATGGGCACGCTCAACGACGGCAAGCTCACCCTGCATCGTGTGGAGAACCATGTGGACAGCCTCTATATCAACGGCGACTGCCCCATAGACATAGACAACCGCGACATACCTGCCATCAACGGCTACATCCATCGCATCCACAAGGTGATTGCTCCCAAGAACGTGACAGCAGCCTCCTATATCCAGGACATACTGGACAAACAGACAGACGGCTACCTCGTAATCAGCCGCGTCATTCAGGCGTGCGGACTTCTGGACACCCTCACAAAGGTGCGCGACGAGGTGTATGAAAAGCTCTATCAGACAGGAAAGATCCCCGACCTTCAGGGAATGACCTCATGGGGTTTTGCGGAGGGAAGCATCGGCTATGCCCCCAAGCACCGCAAGTACGGCTTCACCATCTTTGCCGAGACGGACGATTTCTGGCGCGAGCAGGGCATCGACCCCAAGAGCCCCACGCTGCTGGCCGAGCTCAAGGATTGGATCATCCAGAACAACCAGTATTCGGTGGACGACCCCTATACACTCGACGATGATTATGAGTCGGAGGAGAACCTGCTCAACCAGTGGGTGACCTACCACATCCTGCCCATGAAGATACCTGCCAACCGCCTTGTCATCCACCACAGCGAGTATGGCTACTCACGCAGCAACCCCTACAAGTACTCCATCCCCGTGATGGAGTTCTATTCCAGCTATGGCCGCCGCCGTCTGTTCAAGCTCTACGAGAGCAAGCAGAGCGAGGGCATCTACATCAACCGTTTCCCGAAACTCGACCTGGAGCGCCATGGCACGGGTGAGGAAATCAGCTGTGAACCCGAGAACGTGGGTTGCCGCGTGATGACCGAATCGCCGATGGCTGTGGTGAACGACATAGAGAATGCCATCATCTATCCCATCGATGCACCTCTTTCCTACAACGACAAGGTGCGCGACAACATGCAGCGGAACCGCATCCGTTTCGACGGCATGAGCATGTGCCCCGAGTTCATGAACAACGACATCCGCAAGAAGCAGGCCACCGAGGAACGCTATCAGCATGTCTACATCCCGTCGGCCGCCATCTACCCCTACAGCGAGAACATGATTCTCAATGAGGATTGCAAGTTTGTATACTACAATGCATGGGATTATGACTGGTGCAACCTGTATGCCGATGAGATGAAGGCTGTGGGACGGTTTGAAATCACCTTCAAGCTGCCGCCCGTTCCCCGCCGTGGCACGTATGAGCTCCGCTACCGTGTGCTCGCCAACGGTAACCGTGGTATCGGCCAGCTCTACTTCGGTGACGACCTGGACAACCTGCCCGTTACCGACATTCCTATGGACCTCACCGTCACCTGTAACGGGCGAAACACGGGTTGGGAAGACGATACCGACGATGACGACTACAACGCCGAGGTGGACAAGCGCATGCGCAACAATATGCTCATGAAGGGTGAGAAATCCATCTGCCGGAACGGAAACACTTCCTCCACTGCCCGCCACTATGTGAACCGCGAAATCATCCGCCACATCATCGTGCGCAAGACACTCGACCCCAACAAGACATATTATATGAAGATAAAGTCGGTGCTCGACTCCGACAAGAAGGAGTTCTATATGGACAACCTGGAGTTCGTGGCCAAGGAAATCTATGACAACCCGGAAACGCCAGAGGACATCTGGTAGCAGACGTAACCCTGCCTGAACACACACAAGAATCAGAAAGGAAATTATAAATATGCACATACTCGTTACAGGTGCCAACGGTCAGTTGGGGCGCGAAATGCGTCTCACTGCCGTTGGCACTGCACATAGGTATTATTTTACGGATATAGTTGCAGACGAAGACACGCTGCAACTCGACATTACAGACGCTGCGGCCATCCGCAGCTTTGTTGTTGATAACCATATCGATGTCATTGTGAACTGTGCGGCATACACCAATGTGGATGCAGCCGAGAGCAACCAGTCGCTGGCCATGCAGCTCAACGGCATAGCTCCCGGCCATCTGGCCGCAGCAATGGCAGAGGTGGGTGGATTGCTCATCCACATATCCACCGACTATGTGTTTGGAGGCGACCCCTACAACACTCCCTGCAAGGAAAATCAGAAAGGCACGCCCACAGGCGTGTATGGCCATACGAAACTGGCTGGCGAGCAGGCGGTGGAGGCATCGGGATGCAAGCATGTAATCATCCGCACGGCATGGCTCTATTCCGAGTTTGGCCGCAACTTCTGCAAGACCATGCTCCAGCTCACAGCCACAAAGCCCACGCTTTCGGTGGTGTTCGACCAGACGGGCACACCCACCTACGCGCTCGACCTGGCAAAAGCCATCCAGTGCATCCTGGCCGACTACGAGCCGTCGGCCAAAGCTCCCTCATATGCCCACAGCGGCATCTACCACTATTCCAACGAAGGCGTGTGCTCATGGTACGATTTCACGCAGATGATTGCAGCGTATGCCGGCAACAGCGGTTGCGACATCCAGCCTTGCCATAGCGATGAGTTTCCCTCACCCGTGAAGCGACCCGCCTACTCGGTGCTCGACAAAACAAAGATAAAGGAGACCTTTGGCATCAAGATACCCTATTGGACGGAGTCACTGAAGGCCTGCATCAAAAGGATTCTCACAAAGACCCTCTAAATCTCCCTGTTTAGGGCAAGAGTAGGGTTATTGTTGAAACAGATGGTGGTTACCACTTCGCTGAAGAGCAGCAAGAGGAGGATGCTACCCGTCAAGATTGGTTAGAGAATCAAGGCTACAAGATTGTTCGATTTACAAACGAGCAAGTCTTATTTGACACAGATAACATTATTAATGAATTAAAGAAGCAATTATTATGAATGAAAATAACCTTTCCCCTGAACAGGGGAACAAGAAGGGGACCCGGAGTATCGTCATCACGGGCGGTGCCGGCTTCATCGGCTCTCATGTGGTGCGCCTTTTTGTGAACAAATACCCCGCGTACAAAATCATAAACCTGGACAAACTGACGTATGCCGGCAACCTCGCCAACCTGAAGGACATCGAGGACAAGCCCAACTACAAGTTCGTGAGGATGGACATCTGCGACTTTGAGGCCTACGATCAGCTGATGCAGGAAGAGCATGTGGACGGCATCATCCATCTGGCTGCCGAAAGCCACGTTGACCGTTCCATCAAGGATCCGTTCACCTTTGCCCGCACCAACGTGATGGGCACCCTGTCGCTGTTGCAGGCCGCCAAGCTCTATTGGGAGAGCCTTCCTGAACGGTATGAGGGCAAACGATTCTACCATATCAGCACCGACGAGGTGTATGGAGCACTCGCCATGAACCATCCCGAAGGAATAGCAGCCCCTTTCCACACGAAAGCATCCAGCCACTCTCCGGCAAGGCAGTCGTCAATCAAGTCCTCCCTGAACAGGGAGGATTCAGGAGGGTCCGTGGCATACGGCGAGGACTTCTTCCTTGAGACGACAAAGTACAACCCCCATTCGCCCTATTCGGCCAGCAAGGCCAGCAGCGACCACTTCGTGCGTGCCTATCACGACACCTACGGCATGCCCACGATTGTCACCAACTGCTCCAACAACTATGGCCCCTATCAGTTCCCAGAAAAGCTCATCCCGTTGTTCATCAACAATATCCGCCACCGCAAGCCCCTGCCCGTGTACGGAAAGGGCGAAAACGTGCGCGACTGGCTCTATGTGGAGGACCATGCCCGTGCCATCGACATCATCTTCCACCAGGGCAAGGTGGCCGAAACCTATAACATCGGCGGCTTCAACGAATGGAAGAACATCGACATCATCAAGGTGGTCATCAACACGGTCGACCGTCTGCTCGGACGCAAGGAAGGCGAGGACATGAACCTCATCACCTACGTCACCGACCGACTTGGCCACGATGCCCGCTATGCCATCGACTCCACCAAGCTGCAGCGCGAACTTGGCTGGGAACCCAGCCTCCAGTTTGAGGAAGGCATAGAGAAGACTACCCGCTGGTATCTGGAAAACGAGGAGTGGCTCAACAACATCACCAGCGGCGAGTATGAAAAATACTACGAAGAAATGTACGGCAAGAGAGAATGATTCACGTATAACCAAACTAGCACACATATAATTATGTCAACAAGAAGAGAATTTATCAAGGGCCTGGGCCTCACCACAGCAGGCCTGGCCATGGGGCAGGAGATGTTTGCCCATCCGTTTACCTCAAAGGAGACGCAAGCAGTGAAATCCGAGAAGGTGAAGATTGCCTATATCGGCATCGGCAACCGTGGCGAGCAGAACATCCATGAGTTTGC
Organism: Bacteroidaceae bacterium; assembly: GCA_016292545.1. GTDB lineage: Bacteria > Bacteroidota > Bacteroidia > Bacteroidales > Bacteroidaceae > Physcousia. The sequence goes on along the minus strand of JAEDIG010000047.1, from coordinate 4,059 downwards.
AAAAACCAACATGGTGGAAGTGGTTGCCCTGTGCGATGTGGACCTCGACGGCAAGCAGTGCGAAAAGGTGCTGTCGATGTACCCCAACGCCAAACGCTTCCGCGACTTCCGCAAGCTGTTCGAGGAATATGCCGACCATTTCGACGCAGTGGCCGCCAGTGTGCCCGACCACATCCATTTCTTCGTGGCCATGATGGCCCTCAAGTACAAGAAGCATATCTATCTGGAAAAACCCATGGTGCGCACCTTCCAGGAAGCAGAACTGCTGATGGAGATGGCACGCCGCAACCCCGCCGTGGCCACCCAGGTGGGCAACCAGGGACACTCCGAAGCCAACTATTTCCAGTTCAAGGCATGGATGGAAGCAGGCATCATCAAGGACGTGACTGCTGTGACCGCCCACATGAACAATGCCCGCCGCTGGCACGCCTATGACCCCGACATGATGAAGATGCCCGAGGGCGAAGCCATCCCCACTGGCATGGATTACGACACATGGCACGGCGGCATTCGCTACCACAACTACAGCAAGCTCTATCACCAGGGCGACTGGCGCAGCTGGTATGACTTCGGTATGGGTGCCTTGGGCGACTGGGGTGCACACATCCTTGACACAGTGCACGAGTTCCTCCAGCTGGGCCTCCCCTACGAGATAAACATGCTCTATGCCAACAAGCACAACGAGTTCTTCTACCCCTACAGCAGCACCATCCTCTTCCGCTTCGGTGCACGAGGCGGCATGCCTCCCTGCGACATCACATGGTACGACGGTGTGGACAACCTGCCCCCGTTGCCCGAAGGATACGGCGAAAGCGAACTGGGTGCCGACATCCCTGCCAGCAACCAGGGCGAATATACCAAGCAGAAGATCAACCCCGGCAAGATTATCTACAGCCGCGACCTCATTTTCAAGGGTGCCAGCCATGGCAGCACTCTCAGCATCATCCCCAAGGAGAAGGCCGAGGCGATGAAGGACAAACTGCCTGCCGTGCCCAAGAGCCCCAGCAACCACTATGTCAACTTCCTGCGTGCCTGTCAGGGAACGGAAAAGACCAGGTCGCCCTTCGAAATCAACGGCGTGCTTAGCCAGGTGTTCTGCCTGGGCGTGATTGCACAGCGCCTGAACACGCAGCTGTTCTTCGACCCCCGCAACAAGGTGTTCACCAACAACGACTTTGCCAACGCTATGCTCTCAGGCATGCCGCCCCGCAGAGGTTGGGAAGACTTCTATAAGATTGACTAAACAACAGTAAATCAACCCGAACGTACATGAAGAAACTGATTATATTGTGCATGGCCGTAGTATCGGCCATGCCACTCTGGGCAAAAAAAGAAGTGGACAACCAGCTTTCCGAGCAGGAGAAACGCGAAGGATGGCAGCTGCTGTGGGACGGAAAGACCACCCAGGGATGGAGAGGTGCCCGCCTTACGGGCTTTCCCGAGAAGGGATGGAAGATTGAGGGCGGTGTGCTCAAGGTGATGCCCTCCGACGGCGGCGAAAGCACCAACGGCGGCGACATCGTCACCGAGAAGGTCTATCATGACTTCATCCTGAAGGTGGACTTCAAGATTACCGAAGGTGCCAACAGCGGCATCAAGTATTTCGTGGATCCCGACATGAACAAGGGAGCCGGCAGTGCCATCGGCTGCGAGTTCCAGATTCTGGACGACCTGCGCCACCCCGATGCCAAGCTGGGCGTGAAGGGCAACCGCACCCTTGGCTCGCTCTACGACCTCATTCCCGCCCCCACGGACAAACCGTTCGACATCAACGCCTTCAACACGGCCACCGTCATTGTACGCGGCAACCATGTGGAGCACTGGCTCAACGGTGTGCTCATGGTCACCTATGAGCGCAACACCCAGCAATGGAACGCACTGGTGGCATACAGCAAGTACAAGGACTGGCCGAATTTCGGCAACACCGCCGGCCACATCCTGCTCCAGGACCACGGCAACGAGGTGTGGTTCAAGAACATCAAGATAAAGGAACTCTAACGCACAACAGCCCCTTTCCTCCGATATGAAGACATTTCCCCTGGCATCCGCGCTCCTGCTGGCAGCGCACGCCCAAGCACAGCAGCGTCCGAACATCGTCTACATCATGACCGATGACCACACGTCACAGATGATGTCGTGCTACGGCAACAGCCCTGTGGCCACGCCCAACCTTGACCGCATCGCCCAGGAGGGCGTGATGTTCACCCAGAGTTTTGTGGCAAACTCGCTGAGCGGCCCCTCCAGGGCATGTATGCTCACGGGCAAGCACAGCCACAAGAACGGCTTCACCAACAACGAGCATGGCATCTTTGACGGCTCACAGCAAACCATGCCCAAGCTGCTGCAGGCAGCCGGCTACCAGACGGCGCTCATCGGCAAGTGGCATCTGGTGAGCACACCCACAGGCTTTGACCATTACGACATACTGGTGGGGCAGGGGGAGTATTACAATCCCACCTTTGTCCACGACAACGGCACCCAGAGCATCGAAAAGGGCTACTGCACCGACATCATCACCGACAAGAGCATCCAGTGGATGGAGCATCGCGACAAGGACAAACCCTTCATCCTCTTTGTCCACCACAAGGCCTGCCACCGCGACTGGCTGCCGCCCATGCAATACCTGCGTGCCTACGAATCGCAATCCTTCCCCCTTCCTCCCAATTTCTGGGACGGATACGAAGGACGCCAGGCAGCCAAGGTGCAGGAGATGAGCATCGCCAGCAGCCACGACATGGACCTTGTGTATGACAACAAGATTTACCGGCGAGGCGACAACACGCGCCTCACGGACACGTATCTCAACTACGTAAACCGTCTGGACGAACCCGACCGCAGCCAATACTGGCAGTTCCACGACAGCCTCACGCGTGAGTTCTACATCCAGAACCCCACGGGAAGGGCACTGACGGAGTACAAGTTCCAGCGCTACATGCGCGACTATGCCAAGGTGACCCGAAGCCTCGACGACAATGTGGGAAGGCTGATGGATTACCTGCGCCAGAAGGGCCTGCTGGACAACACGTTGGTGGTTTATACCAGCGACCAGGGCTTCTACATGGGTGAGCACGGATGGTTCGACAAGCGTTTCATGTATGAGGAAAGCATGCACACACCGCTCCTGATGCGCCTGCCCGACGGCTATGCACGCCGGGGCACGGTGGAGGAGATGGTGCAGAACATCGATTATGCACCCACCTTCCTGGAGATGGCCGGTGTGGAGATACCCTCCGACATCCAGGGCATGTCGCTCGTTCCGCTACTCAAGGAGGACCATGCACCCCGCAACTGGCGCAAGCAGCTCTACTATCATTACTATGAGTACCCTGCCGAACACATGGTGAAGCGTCACTACGGAGTGCGCACAGAACGCTATAAGCTCATCCACTTCTACAACGACATTGATTCCTGGGAGCTCTTCGACCTGAAGACCGACCCGATGGAAATGCACAATGTATATGACGACCCTGCCTACGCAAAAGTAAGGAAACAGCTCCACAAGCAGCTGAAGAAATTGCAATCGGATTACGAAGTGGAAGAAAAATAGTCCGGAGAAATTGATTTGAATCAATAAAATGGCATAAAAATATAAAATTATCAGTTAAATATATGGCCAGAGCGCAAAAAAGTCGTAACTTTGCCGTGTGTTTTTCATGGTATTAGATTTTAAAGGTTAATCAAGGGATAGGTTGTCGTGAGATAACCTATTCTTCGTTTTACCCCTTTTTGCCCATTTTTTCCAGCATAACCAGCCACCATTTCTTCCTCCTATGCGAGTCCTAATTGCCCCCTAATTGAACCCGTCTTTGCGCGCCAACAACGGTGCAAAGTTACGGCTTTCCCGGCATGTGTGCAACAGTTGTCGCCAGGTGTGTGGCATGATGTCGCCCCACACGACCTCCCCCGAAAGACTTTGCTGAAAACATCCATTCCAAGGAGATGTCCAGCCAAAGAAGGATGGATTGTCCTCTGCAGACGTGGATATGGAATAATGTCACCCTTTCAGGTAGGGTGTTCAAAATAGATATTAAAATCTGCTCAAAAAAGTGTCTGTTTTCA
>JAEDIG010000181.1 GCA_016292545.1 Bacteroidaceae bacterium | reverse complement strand
GCAATGGCCATCGTCCCGACAACGGCTTCCGCCCCAACGGCAATGACCATCGTCCCGACAACGGCTCCCGCCCCAGCGGAGGCGGTGTGAACCGCAGGCCTGACAGCGGTTCCCGTCCCACCCTCAATGTCCGCCCCGTTTCTTCATCTTCCACCCGACAGACGGGCGTAGCAGCCAGAGGGTCACGCACATCCCGCGATGCTGCATCGGGCGAAACACGTTCAGGAAGAAGGTGACAGGCATTTCTGCCGCATCTCGCACCGTCTCATACAAATTTCTCTACGCATAACGTTCCCCGTCTGGTTGATAGCTCATCCAGGCGGGGCATCAGGTTCGCCCTGTCTGTAAGGAAGAGGGGACAATATCATCAGCCGTGGCGAGGGTGTATGGCTTCCCGACTTCTGGATGAAGTTGCCCTTCGGGCTTCCTCCTTCTCGCAAGGCATAGTTCGAGCAAGTTCGACTCTGCTTTTGCTTCGTGCGTCGGTTCCTCTGTGTGTTCCTGTTGGCATATACTGTGGTGATAGCTCTGTTGGCGTATTTTGGGAACTGAGATACATCTGTTGTCTATTACTTACATGATATTTCATGGTAAAGGGGTGTCTTACCATAAAGATAAAACACCCCTCCCTTTATTATTCATTGTCGAACCTACATAGTAGTGAACTTCATGCTGGTTGAATCATGCTCTAATTGCCAGCCTGTTATTCTTTTTCTACGATTATTATCCGGTTCTCGTTTTCAAGAGTCGCCCAAGGTTCAGTCCAACTATACTCTGGACAATAATCAATCTATTCTCTCATATATAAGCTGTTTGTCCTTTTCAACACTCATTTTGGCAAACGGAAGGAGACAGCCTTCCTCTACCAAGTCAATCTTACGGTTGAGTTTCTTGCTCAATGAGGTTATTATTCTTGATATGGTTATAAGTGACATGGAATCGGAATCATTATATTCGACAAGTATGTCAATGTCACTATCTGCACTTTCCTCACCTCTTGAGCAAGAACCGAACAGCCATGCCTTTTTTATAGGCTGGGTGGCAAAGTATTGCCTTATCGTATTTAATGTACTTATCTCCATGAATAATTATGTTTCTGTGCTGCAAAGATACAATTTTTCTCTCAAACAAATGTCAAAATGCTTAGATAATGTTTGTATTTACAACGATTTAACGTTTTTAGCTACCTTTCCGCTACAATCTCGCCTATAATCAGCTGCAAAAGTAAGGAAATACCCCATATCATGCAAGCCAACTTCGTAAATGCCAGCATCCACTTCGCAGTCTGCACTCACACTTGTCCATAATGACGGTGCATAGTTATCTACATCCTCCCACATTCCCCAATCTGGTTTGTATCTTACCCACATTGGTTTGTAAACGCTGCATTTTGCACGTCCAAACACCCAACAACTGTAAACAACACCCGTCAAATCATAACTTTTATGTGACAGGCCCCCTTTGTCCTGTAATTTCTATCTGCCTGTTTGCGGAAGCAGAGTCAACCGTCATCATAACTGTCTCTTGCCATAATCCATTCACCCCTATTCCTCGGCTACCAGATTGTGAGCACCTGATCCAAGCATGGCCACCAGATAGTTGCCTCTCACCTCTGCACGCATGCGGCTGCCGTCCACCAGCAGCGTGTGGCTCTTTCCATAGCGGGGGAGCCACACCTCGGCGACAGTGTTGGGGGGAGTGACCACATGGATTTCAAAATGGTTGCATTGGCTGTTGTCGTAGGTGATGCGCACATCGCCCTGAATCGTGGGAATGATGGCACTGGCAAACTCAAGCGTTCCGGGGTGGGGCTTGATCCTGATTTTGCGGAACCCGCCTTCGAGGGGTTCAAGCCCCATCACATAGCGGGGGATGAGGTTGGCAGGAGCGGCACCCCAGGCATGGTTCCAGTCGAGATTGGGCTTGAACACAGGATCCCAGGCTTCCAGGCAGACGGTGCTTCCCAGCTGAATCATGTTGTACCAGCTGCGCTTCCCTGTGGAATTGAGCAGCGACAGGGCATACTCATCGAGATTGGCTCCGTAGAGAGCGTCCATCAGGAACTGTGCTCCATACACACTACATGCCATTCCGCGCGACTGTATGTGGCTGCACACGGCATCCATCTGTTCGGGCGGAACCAGCTGGAAGGCCAGCGCGAACATGTTGGCATGAAGGCTTTGATGACTGCTTCCGGGGGCATCGTTGTAGCAGCCGGTTTCAGGATTGAGGAAATGCTGGTTGAAGAGGGTGTAGAAATGGTCGGCATCCGCCTTGTATGCCATGGCATCCTGGGTGTGGCCAAGCACGGTGGCTATCTGCTCCATTATCCTCAACGTGCGGTAATGGTAGGCATTCACCACGGCATTGTAGCGCTGGAGTTGGAATCCGTCGGCCTCTCCCGCTTCGGCCTTCTCAATGCCTTCCGCTCCTGTTTGCGGCCAATCCACGATGTCGCGTATGGCCTTGCCGTGGAAACCCAGCTGGCGCAGGATTCCGGGTGTCTGCTCCTTGCTCGTCACCAGTCCTGTGGTGTCTCGCAGAGCCGCCAGGGTGCGCTGCTGGAGCATCTTGTAGTGGCGGCTGATGAGCAGTGTGTCGCCCGTGTACAGATAGTCGTGCCATGCCATGAGCACCGATTGCATGAGCCATTCGGTGGGCCATGTGGGCCATTTGATGAGGTGGTCGATGGTGTGGCGTGCCATGGAGAATTCCTGATCCACACCATAGTGGGAAAGCTGGTTGATGTAGGCATCTGCTTCGTAGGGGATGCGTTCCCGGTCACCGTCCACATATACACCGCAGAAGGAGGTGGCCTTGATGGTGTGCTTGCAGAGCTGCCACACGCGGTTGAGCACCGAATCGTTGCAGCTGAACCACGATGCACCGGGGTCGAACGGATAGTGTACGCTCTGCCGCACGATGTCGTTCTTGCGCAGCAGGCCGTTGTAGTGCTCCAGTTCGCAGTATCGGAAGGGGTACACGTCGCCGATGTAGGAGGGCATGAGGATGGGGTGAACGCCGCTCTCGTTGGCATTGGGGTCGGTGTTCCTTTTGTCGGGGATGATTTGGAGGGAATAGGTGTGTTGGCCCTGGCGCAGGGGTATGCGGTAGCATGTGTAGCGGACGGAACCGCCGGGGTTCCTGTCCACACGCCCGTCCTTTTGTGCTTCGCCCAGATGGAGGGTGACGGTGTCCTGGCTGCCGGTGGCGAAGAGCGAGAGCGTCACCTGTCCGAATGTTGCCTGTCCGAAGTCAATGAAGTAGATGTTGTTTTCATGGGTTATGTCGATGGGGGCTTCATAGGATTTCTGAAGCGGATAGCGGGGAATGGTGTCGGAAAATGTGGTGGCGGTGCGGAATGCCTTGGGTTCGGCATAGGGGCTCACCTGGCCGAAATTGTCCCACACCCTTACGCGCCAATAATAG
>JAEDIG010000046.1 GCA_016292545.1 Bacteroidaceae bacterium | reverse complement strand
CGGGGGGGGGACGGATTGCTCGTTTTTTTGATGAAAGCCCCCGTCCGCCAAGCAGACGGGGGGGGCTTTGAAGAGTGATGTGTCATGTGTGTGTGGAGGGGGGCAGGGATGCCCCTATTCGGCCTCCTTGCACACTACGTTCTTGAACTCCCATGTGGCGGCCACCGATTCGGTGCTGATGTAGCGGAAGGCCACCACCACGTTGGGCTGTCCGGCGTATGCCTGCAGGGGGAGCTGCATGTCGGAGTAGTCCCACGACGTGCCGTCGGGCCATTCGCCCTCCACCTCGCCCGTGACATCGGTCCACGAGGCCGAGGCCTTGCCTGCTGCGGCGTCATAGCCCGTGCCCACCCATATCTGGAGATAGTCCGAAAGGGGTGTGCCGGCATACTTCTGTGCCTGCTGGAAGGCGAACACGGGATCCTTGGCCTTCTTCAGGTTCATTACGGGGCTGATGATCCATGCGTCGGTGGGGGTGGAGACATTGCTCTTGAAGGCGCTGGCCTTCATGCCGTAGGAGGTGCTGGCCGACCACACGTAGGACAGCTCGCCGATGGAGCCCTCGTGGTGGATGGTCCAGCCGTAGGTGGAGAGGATGACGGCTGCATCGGAGGTGTTCACGTCGGTGAGCGACTGGTTCAGATAGTCGCCCTTGGCGGCCCATCCGTCCTCGTCGAAGGTGAAGACCACGGTCTGCACCTCGGTTTCCGTCCTGTGGTTCCAAGCCTTGCCGTCGAAGGTGTAGAGGCGTGCGCCGGTGCCGCCCTTGGTCTGGTACACTGCAATGGCTTCGTCGTCGGCCTGGGCATAGGGCAGCCGTGCGGACAGCCATGCGGGCAGCACGGCATCGGGGGCGGCCACATAGGCAGAGCCCAGGGTGGCATAGTCGGCGGGCTGGAAGGCTTCCAGGCGTGCGCCTGAAACGGTGTGTTCCACCCATGCGCTGCCGTTGAAGGTGAATACGGCCGTGGTGTTGCAGCCCGTCTTGTTGATGGCGCGTGTGGGGGCCTTCCGGGGCGCGCTTTCCCGCAGCTGGTAGATGCGTATGCCCAGGTAGCCCTCGGTGCCTTTCTTGTCGAGATATGCGCCTGCGGAGTTGTAGGCCGAGCCCCAGAGCATCACCTTGCCGCATCCCGTGTTGACGATGTCATAGGTGCCGTCGGCATTGGGCGTGATGGTGAACACGGGCCATTCCCCTTCCTCCAGGTCGCCCAGGTCCTCGATGTAGTTGAAGCTGTTGTAGGTGCCCTTCATATAGAGGTATTGTCCGGCACCGTTCATCAGAATCCATCCGCTGGGGTCCTTGCTGATGGTGAAGGTGGCGTCCTGCGCGTTCCCGTCGATGGCGATGGTGGTTTCGCTCGTGTGCACGATGTCCACTCCATAGGGGTAGCCGTAGCTCTTGCCGGGGTTGTACTGGATGGCCACGTCCAGCCCGTCGGGCACCAGCAGATACTTGCCGGCCTCCGTGAAGCTGCCCGTGAGCTCCTCAAAGCAGGGGTATGCCACCTGTTCCTCCTCCCCGCCTGCGGGCAGGTCCACCTCGCTGTAGGCGAAGCTCACCAGCGCCATGTCGCCCTTCTGCGCACCAGGGCGCTGCCCGCTGATGGCATCTGACAGGCGGTTCAGGGTGGAGGGCGTGAAGGTGCCTTCCAGGCTCACCGCGGGCATGTCCTGGAGGGGCTGCAGGCGGCTGTCGGCTCCCACATACTGGTTGTAGGCCACGGTCACCGAGCTGCCCGCCGTGAGCGTGTTGTAGGCGCTGTTGCCGATGAGATTCCTGAGGATGGCGGGCACATAGTCGGCGGCTGCAATCTCGTCGGTGAAGTACTGGTTGTCGGCCACGGCCAGCAGCTGGCGGTAGGTGAGGCTGTCGTCGTCCATGGCCAGCGCCTTCTGGCGGTTGGTCTCGTTCTGGGCCACGGTGGCATAGTCGCCCTTGGCCATGGCTACCTGGTAGTTGTTTACCTGGGTGGGCTGGAAGAGGTCCTCCCTGTTGCCGAAATGATGCTCCGTATAGTCTTCGCAGGCTGTGGCCAGAAGGGCCGATGCAGCCAGCATTAAATATCTTGTTTTCATATACTTGTTGACCGTTGTTTGAATTAGAAGTTAAGCTTCAGGCGGATGCTGTAGGTGCGGCCGAAGTTGTAGAACACATACACATTGTCGGCCGATGCGGCCACAGAGCTGGTGCTGCTGTTGTAGGCCTTGCCGATATACTGGTAGTCGAGCAGGTTGTTCACGCTGCCGGAGAGGACGGCGTTCACGTTGCCGGAGATGTTGAACCTGTAGCTGGCACGGAAGTCGAGCTGGCTGGCGGCGGGAATCTTCCAGGGGTCGGCCGGGCGGGTGGTGGTCCATTCGCCCGTGGCGGTGTTCTGCTTCACGGTGATGTTGCTTCCGCTCAGGCTGTAGTAGCTGTAGTTGCGTCCGTAGTAGGTCCATTCGGCCCCCAGCCTGATGCTCTTGCCGATCTTGAAGTCCACGCCTGCGCTGGCCGTTGTCTGTGCCGAACCGCCCACCTTGGTGCCATCCAGGTCCACACGTCCCATGGCGTGCTCGGGGCCGAAGGCCTCCACGATGGCTCCGTCAGGGTTCACGGCCTGCCCGTGTTCGTTGTACACATAGCCCTCGCCCGTGCTGTTCCATTCCCAGTTGCCCAGCGAGAGCATGCCCTTGATGTCCACCCATCGGGCCGGAGTAATCTTGCCTTCCAGCTCGATGCCATAGTGGCGTGCGTCCACACCGCCCATGTTCATGTAGCCCGTTTCCTGGTTGTTGAGGGTGAGGTATTTGGTCATGGTCTTGTCGAGCCAGTCGGTGAAGTAGGCGTTCACCTTCACCTGGGCCCAGCTGCAGTGCCATCCGTAGCCCACCTCATAGGAGAGTATCTTCTCGTTCACAGCCTTGTCGTTGGCCACGTTGCTCACCTCCTTCTGCATGAAGGCACCGTTGAACTTGGGGGCACGGCTGATGAAGCCCACGTTGAAGAACACGTTGTGATAGTCGTTGATGTTGTAGTTGGCGCCCAGCTTCACGTTGCCGCCCATGAAGTTCACGATGTCGCTCTTGGCATGCTCCCGGTCATAATAGAGGAAGTCCTTGCGCCAGTAGGTGGTGTTGTTGAGGGCACCGCTGATGAAGCTGCTCACGGGCCCGCGGTTGTATTCGGCCTGGGCGAACGCACCCTCCTGCACCACATAGCCGTTGTAGTTGCGGTACACCTTGTCGCCCACGTTCAGCTTCTCATACACCCATGCGGGGTTGGCCGCATTGGCGTTGTTCTCCACCTTGGCGTTTCCGCGGTCGGCATCGTCCATGAAGTAGCTTCCGCCCATCAGATCGGAAATCTCGGCGTTGTGTTCACCCCTGTACCAGCGGAAGTCCACACCGCCGTAGAAGTCGGTGTGCTTGCCCAGCTTGTTGCTGTAGGTGCTCAGCAGGCCCGTCCACAGGTGGTTGTTGTTGTTCCTGCAAATGGCCAGCAGCGAACCTTCGTCGCTTTCGGCATTGCGCTGGTAAAGCGCGTCATAGTCGTAATAGCCGTCGGCCGTGCGGTAGTCGTTCCTCACATGGCCGGCCTGTGCGCCGTAGATGTCGCTGTAGGCACCTGCTCCGTGGGCTTCGGCTGTGTTGCCGTAGCCCCGCCCGATGCTCATGTAGAGGGCTGTGGAGAGCGAGCTGCGGTCGTTGATGGTCCAGTCGTGGTTGAGGCTTATCTGCGGCTTGTGGTAGCTGTTGCGCATGGCGTTGTACTCCTGTCCGTGCAGGTAGCCGAAGTTGGGGTTGTAGCGGTAGTCCTTCACGCCATACTGTGCCTCCACCCGCTGCCATTCGGCGATGGTGAGCGGGCCCCAGTTGTAGCTGGAATTGCGCTGCCCGTGCTCCTGGGCCGTGCCGAATCCCGTGAGCGAGAGCGAATGCCTGTCGCCAAAGCGCTTGGCGATGCTGGCAAACCATGTGTAGCCCTCATAGTCGGTGCCCATCACATAGCCGTCGCCCCACTGGCGCGAGCCCAGGATGGTGGCGGCCCATCCCGTCTTACTCATGCCCGTGCTCAGGGTGAGCAGTATCTTGTTGCTTCCGTCGTTGCCCATCTGGTAGGTGGCGCTTCCGCCCTTCTTGGCCTCCACGCCCTTGGTGATGATGTTGATGGTGCCGCCCACACTGGGCGCGCTCACCTTGCTGGCACCCAGTCCGCGCTGCGTCTGCATGATGCGCGTCACGTCGCCAATGCCGGCCCAGTTGCTCCAGTATACGGCCCCCGACTCCATGTCGTTCATGGGCACGCCGTTGACCATGGTGGCAATGTTGGTGTTGTCGAATCCGCGCATGTAGATTTCCGAGTCGCCCCAGCCGCCGCCTTGCTTGTTGGCATGCACACCGGGAGTGCTCTTGAGCACCTCGGGAAACTCCTGGCCGCCCATCTTCTCCTCAATCTCCTCGGCGGTGATGTTCGACAGGGCCACGGGCGTCTTGCGGTCGATGCCCAGCGTTCCCGTCACCGTGACACCCTCCAGGTTGATGTCGGCAGGACTCACCTCCAGCACACCCATCTCGCCCGAACGGGAGATGACGAAGTCAGTGGCCTTGTAGCCGATGTAGGAAACGGTCAGCTGCCTGTGACGGGCGGGGTTCTTCAGCACGAAATTCCCGTCCACATCGGTGAGCACACTGGCCTTCTCGCCTTGCAGCTTCACGACGGCACCAATGAGCGGATCGCCGGTTTCGGCATCCACCAGCTTGCCTTTCACCGTAGTCTGGGCCCATGCGGATGCACTGCATCCCAGGACTGCGGCAAGGGTCAAATAACGAACTTTGTCTTGCATAATCGTAGGTTACTTTGATTGATTACAGTAATGTTTGCTTAAATTTTTGAGCAAAATTACATAAATCCTGTTAACAATCCAAAATTTACGGAAAAAAACCGTATCTTTGCACCCGAGTTTAATGCAATTTTAATGTAAGTGAAATGAAAGCATTTGTATTTCCCGGTCAGGGAGCCCAGTTCACAGGTATGGGCAAAGACCTTTATGAAACCAATCCTGAAGCAAAGGAACTGTTTGAGCAAGCCAACGACATCCTTGGCTTCCGTATCACCGATATCATGTTTGAAGGCACGGCCGACGAACTGAAGCAGACGCGTGTGACACAGCCTGCCGTATTCCTCCACAGCGTAATCCGTGCTATCTGCCTGGGCGACGAGTTCCAGCCCCAGATGGTGGCCGGACACAGTCTGGGCGAGTTCAGTGCACTGGTGGCTGCCGGCGCGCTCGACTTTGCCGATGGCCTGCGACTGGTGCATGCCCGTGCGCTGGCCATGCAGAAGGCCTGCGAGGCCGCTCCCAGCACCATGGCAGCAGTGATAGCCCTTCCAGATGCCACCATCGAGCAGATATGTGCCGAGGTGTCGGCCCAGGGATGCGGTGTGGTGGTGCCGGCCAACTACAACTGCCCCGGACAGCTGGTAATCAGCGGCAACGTGGAGGCGGTGAATGCAGCCTGCGAGAAGCTGAAGGCCGCAGGGGCCAAGCGTGCCCTGGTGCTACCCGTGGGCGGAGCCTTCCACAGCCCCCTGATGCAGCCCGCCAAGGACGAACTGCAGCAGGCCATCGAGCAGACCCAGTTCCACACCCCATGCTGCCCCATCTACCAGAATGTGGACGCACAGGCACACACCGATGCCGATGAAATCAAGCAGAACCTGATTGCACAGCTCACGGCCAGTGTGAAGTGGACCCAAGAGGTGCAGAACATGATTGCAGCCGGCGCCACAGAGTTCGTGGAGTGCGGACCCGGAAAGGCCCTCCAGGGGATGATTGCCAAAATCGATCGCGGCGTGACCGTTTCAGGCATCCAGTAATCCCATGGGAAAAACGGTAATCTATCAGGTATTCACCCGTCTGTTCGGCAATGACAACCCACATCCTGTGAAAGGCGGCACGCTCGCCCAGAACGGGTCGGGCCATCTGGCCGACTTCACGCCAGAGGCGCTGGAGCAAATCCGCGGGATGGGCGTCACCCACGTGTGGTATACGGGCGTGATAGCCCATGCCAGCCAAACCGACTATTCGGCCTTCGGCCTTCCCAAGGACCATCCCGCTGTGGTCAAGGGAAAGGCCGGCAGCCCCTATGCAATCCGAGACTATTACGACATCGACCCCGACCTGGCCGAAAGCGTGCCCCACCGCATGGAGGAATTCGAGCAGCTGGTGGAGCGCACCCATGAGGCAGGCATGGGCGTGATCATCGACTTCGTGCCCAACCATGTGGCACGCCAGTACCATTCCACCGCAGCACCCGAGGGCGTGCGCGACCTGGGGCAGGACGACGACCCCACAAAGGCATTCGCCCCCGCCAACAACTTCTACTACATCCCCGGGCAGCCCTTCGCACCGGCGTTTCCCGTAGACGGCTACACGGAGCAGCCGGCCAAGGCCACAGGCAACGACCACTTTTCGGCCCACCCCGGAGTGAACGACTGGTATGAAACCGTGAAGCTCAACTACGGTGTGGACTACATGGGCGGAAGGGCATGCCATTTCAACCCCGTGCCCCCTACATGGCACAAGATGCTCCACATCCTCCTCTACTGGGCCGGCAAGCAGGTCGACGGCTTCCGGTGCGACATGGCCGAGATGGTGCCCGTGGCCTTCTGGCAATGGGCCATACCGCAGGTGAAGGAGCAGCATCCCCACATTGTCTTCATCGCCGAGGTGTATAATCCGGCCGAATACAGGAACTACATCTTCAACGGCAAGTTTGACTACCTCTACGACAAGGTGGGGCTCTACGACACACTCAGGGCCGTGGCCAACGGATGGATCTCGGCCCAGAACATCACCTTCAGCTGGCAGCAGGTGGAGGGCATACGCGACCACATGCTCAACTTCCTGGAAAACCACGACGAACAGCGCATCGCCAGCGACTTCTTCGGAGGCGATGCCCGCAAGGGAAAGGCAGCCCTCATCGTGAGCACACTGCTCCATGGCAACCCCATGATGGTCTATTTCGGACAGGAACTGGGCGAAAGGGGCATGGACGAGGAAGGCTTCAGCGGACGCGACGGACGCACCACCATCTTCGACTACTGGACGGTGGACACCATCCGCAGGTGGCGCAACGGAGGACGCTTCTCGGACAGCCTGCTCACAGCCGAAGAGAAGCAGCTCCGCCAGTTCTACTCCCGCGTGCTCAACCTGTGCCACACCCACGAGGCCGTGAGCCGGGGCGACTCGTTCGACCTGATGTATGTGAACCCCCATCTGCAGCACCAGTATGCCTTCGTGCGCAGAACCCCCTCGGAATGCATGCTCGTGGTGGCCAACTTCGAGGACACCGACGTGTGCGTGCCCGTGTGCCTGCCGGCCCATCTGTTTGCGCTCTATGGCATCAGGGGAGAGGAGCAGGTGGAATGGACCGACCTGCTTACCGGACGCAGCCACACCACACCATGGCAACCCGATGCCACCTGCACCCTCAACGTACCCGCCTACGGAGGACTGGTGCTGTGCCGGCAGCTCCCGCCGTCCGATGAACAGCAACACCACAACCAATCTATACAATAATATATAATATCAATGAGCATGGCTGAAAACAACTACAACAATCATCTCGTGATCATGGCCGGAGGCGTTGGCAGCCGGTTCTGGCCGATGAGCACAACGGGAATGCCCAAGCAGTTTGTGGATGTGCTGGGATGCGGACGCACGCTTATCCAGCTCACCATCGACCGCTTCAAGGGCGTTGTGCCTGCAGAGAACATCTGGGTGGTCACATCCGAGAAATACAGTGAAACCGTGTATGAGCAGCTGCCCGATGTGGCCCGCGACCACGTGCTGCTGGAGCCCTGCCGACGCAACACGGCCCCCTGCATCGCATACGCCAGCTGGCGCATCAAGAGCATCAATCCAAAGGCCAACATCGTTGTGAGCCCCAGCGACCATGTAGTCCTCGATGTGGAAGAGTTCCGCAGGGTGATTGGTTCGTCGTTGAAGTTCGCCTCCGAGAGCGACGCCATCATCACACTGGGCATGAAACCCACCCGCCCGGAAACAGGATACGGCTACATCCAGGCCGACCTCAGCTATTCCACAGCCCGCAACAAGGAAATCTACCGGGTGGACAGCTTCAAGGAAAAGCCCGATGTGGAAACGGCTCGCAAATACATCGCCCAGAGCTACTACTTCTGGAATGCAGGCATCTTTGTGTGGAACGTGAGCACCATCGTCAACGCCTTCCGCATCTATCAGCCCGCCATCTCCGATGTGTTCGAGGACATGCTGCCCCTCTACGGCACCCCCAAGGAACAGCCGGCCATAGCTGAAAGGTTCCCGCAGTGCGAGAACATATCCGTGGACTATGCCATCCTGGAAAAGGCCGAGGAAATCTATGTGTTTCCAGCCAGCTTCGGATGGAGCGACCTGGGCACATGGGGCTCCCTGCTGGCCAACACACCACAGGATGCACACGGGAATTCCTGCATCGGAGAAAACATCAGCGTGTATGACACCACAGGGTGCATCATCCATGCCACCCAGAACAAGCAGGTGGTGGTGCAGGGGCTCGACGGATATGTGGTGGCCGAAAAAGACGGCCGGCTGCTCATCTGCCGTCTCGACCAGGAGCAGCGCATCCGCCTCTTCTCCGAACAGTAGGGAAGGGGAGAGGCAGCTGCCGTATGAATGAATTGATGATTAAGAAACGAAAAAAAATTTATTTGGCAAAATGAGTGAAAACAAAGCATTGATCACTGGCATCACAGGCCAGGACGGGTCCTATCTGGCAGAGTTCCTGCTGGAAAAAGGCTATGAGGTGCACGGCACCATCCGACGTTCCTCGGTAGACTTCCGCGAACGCATCGCCCATCTCGAAGGACGCCCCCATTTCCACCTCCACTATGCCGACCTGGGCGACAGCATGAGCATCCTGCAGGTGGTGAGCAAGGTGCGGCCCACCGAAATCTACAACCTGGCCGCCCAGAGCCATGTGCAGGTGAGCTTCGACTCGCCCGAGTTCACGGCCGATGTGGACGCAGTGGGTGTGTTGCGTGTGCTGGAGGCGGTCCGTCTGTGTGGGCTGGCCCACAGCTGCCGCATCTATCAGGCCAGCACCAGCGAGCTGTATGGCAAGGTGGAGGAAGTGCCCCAGAACGAGAACACGCCCTTCCATCCCTACAGCCCCTATGCAGTGGCCAAGCTCTATGGCTTCTGGATAGTGAAGGAATACCGCGAGGCATACAACATGTTCTGCTGCTCGGGCATCCTGTTCAACCACGAGAGCGAGCGCAGGGGCGAAACCTTTGTCACCCGCAAGATCACACTGGCCGCTGCCCGCATCGCACAGGGGAAGCAGGACAAGCTCTATCTGGGCAACCTGTCTTCGCTCCGCGACTGGGGCTATGCCAAGGACTATGTGGAATGCATGTGGCTCATCCTGCAGAACAAAGAGCCCGAGGACTTCGTGATTGCCACCGGTGTGCAGCACAGCGTGCGCGAATTCTGCTATCATGCCTTCAGGGCCGCCGGCATAGAGCTGGAGTTCCAGGGCGAAGGCCTGGAGGAGAAGGGCATCGACAAGCACACGGGCCGCGTGCTCGTGGAGGTGAGCCCCGACTTCTACCGCCCCACCGACGTGGTCAACCTCTGGGGCGACCCCACCAAGGCCAAGGAAAAGCTCGGATGGAATCCGCAACGCACTAGCTTCGAGCAGCTTGTGAACATAATGGTGAAGCACGACATGAAGAAGGTGGCTGCCGACAGTGTGGCCAGTGTGGTGCGCACCAATCTGGCCGAATATCTCGAAAAGGGCCTTGTGAAATAAAAAAATTCCCATGTGTGAAGATGATTAGCAAGGATGCAAAGATTTATGTGGCCGGACACCGCGGACTTGTGGGTTCGGCCATCTGGAACAACCTGAAGCAGCGTGGGTTCTGCAATCTGGTGGGACGCACCCATCAGCAGCTCGACCTGCTGGATGGCGAAGCCGTGCGTCGTTTCTTCGACGAAGAGCGGCCCCAGGCCGTGGTGTTGGCCGCTGCCCATGTGGGCGGCATCATGGCCAACCTCAGGTATCGTGCCGACTTTATCTACCAGAACCTGCAGATACAGCAGAATGTGATTGGCGAAAGCTGGAGGCACGGAGTGGAGAAACTGCTCTTCCTGGGCAGCACCTGCATCTACCCGCGCGAGGCTCCCCAGCCCATGGCCGAGGACTGTCTGCTCACCAGCCCGCTCGAATACACCAACGAGCCCTATGCCATCGCCAAGATAGCGGGCCTGAAGATGTGTGAGAGCTTCAACCTCCAATACGGCACCAACTATATTGCAGTGATGCCCACCAACCTCTATGGCCCCAACGACAATTTCCATCTGGAGAACAGCCATGTGCTTCCGGCCATGATCCGCAAGATCCATCTGGCCAAGTGCCTCCATCGGGCTGACTGGGAGGCCGTGCGCAAGGATCTGGCCTGCCGTCCTGTGACGGTGCCCTCCGAGGGACTGCGTGCCGACCACCTTTCCTCCGAGGCCGACATCCTGCGTGTGCTTGCCCGCTATGGCATATCGGCCGAGGCCGTCACACTGTGGGGCACGGGCAAACCCATGCGCGAGTTCCTGTGGAGCGAAGAGATGGCCGATGCCAGCGTCCACGTGCTGCTGCATGTGGATTTTGCCGACACCTGCACCGATGCTCCCGTCAACCAGGACGGCTTGCGCGAAGTGCGCAACTGCCACATCAACGTGGGCACGGGCAAGGAAATCTCCATCCACGACATCGCCCACAAGATCAGGCAGGCCATCGGCTATGAAGGCGAAATCCGGTGGGACAGCTCCAAACCCGACGGCACACTGAAGAAACTCACCGATGTGAGCAAGCTCCACCGTCTGGGATGGCACCACAAGGTGGACATCGACGAGGGCGTGAGCCGCCTCTACGAATGGTACAAAGCCAACCTCTAGCCTATACATATACCTTTTTTATTGACATTTATGGAAGACGCATTTCTACAGATCGGCGCACGCCTGCACGGACTCAGGGAAGTATTGGAAATCCCTGTGGAGGAAATAGCGGAGCTGTGTGGCATCACCCCGGAGGACTATCTTCGGATGGAGCGTGGTGAGAATGAGTTCTATGAACCCTGTCTGGCATTGATCTCTAAACGCTACGGGATAGAGCTCGATGTGCTGCTCTTTGGCGAGGAACCCCGCATGAAGGGCTATTTCGTGACCCGTCGCAACCAGGGGCTGGCCATCGACCGCCGTGCCAAGTATAAATACCAGAGCCTTGCCTCCGGCTTCCGCCAACGGCTTATGGACCCCTTCCTGGTGGAGGTGGCCCCCTTGCCCGAGGGCGAACGCCATGCCCCGAGCAGCCATCACGGACAAGAGTTCGACATGGTGGTGGAAGGACGGATGGAGGTGACCATCGGCCAGCGCACAATGGTGCTGGAAGTGGGCGACAGCATCTATCTCGACTCCTCCCGCCCTCACTCCATGCATGCGCTCGACGGCCGTCCGGTGAAATTCCTTTGTGTAGCTGTCAATCCGTAAAAATGCGTCACCACTATGATAGAACGATTCCTTAAGCAGACACATTTCAGCAACCAGCGCGACTATGAGGAGCATCTCTCTTTCGTGGTGCCTGCGCATTTCAATTTTGCATACGATGTGATGGACGAATG
Organism: Bacteroidaceae bacterium; assembly: GCA_016292545.1. Taxonomy (GTDB): domain Bacteria; phylum Bacteroidota; class Bacteroidia; order Bacteroidales; family Bacteroidaceae; genus Physcousia. The sequence goes on along the minus strand of JAEDIG010000046.1, from coordinate 5,910 downwards.
GGCACGCGAGAAACCCGATGGGCTGGCCATGCTCTGGACCAACGACAAGGGCGCGTGCCAGCGCATCACCTTTGCACGCATGAAGGAGCTCACCGACCGTACGGCATCCTATCTCCAGCAACTGGGCATCGGACGCGGCGACATGGTGATGCTCATCCTCAAGCGCAGGATGGAGTTCTGGCTCTGCATGCTGGCACTCCACAAGATCGGCGGCATCGCCATACCGGCCACACACATGCTCACATCGCACGACATCCAGTATCGTGTCAGCAGGGCGGGCGTGAAGGCCATCATCTGTGTGGGAGAGGACTATGTGCTCTCCCAGGTGGCCGATGCACAGCAGCACACACCCGTCGACATCCGTGTGTCGGTGGGGCCCCTTGCCATGGAGGGTTTCCACGAATGGCAACGCGAATGGGAGCAGGCCCCCGCCTTTGTGCGTCCGGCGGTCCCCAACGAAAACAGCGACACGATGCTTATGTATTTCACCAGCGGCACCAGCGGTGAACCCAAGATGGTGGCCCACGACTACCTCTATGCCCTGGGCCATCTCACTACGGGTGTCTTCTGGCACAACCTGCAGGAAGGCGGCATCCACCTGACCGTGGCCGACACGGGATGGGGAAAAGCCGTGTGGGGAAAGATGTACGGCCAGTGGTTTGCAGGAGCCACCGTGTTCGTGTTTGACCACGAAAAGTTCTCGGCCGACAAGCTGCTGGCCTGCATCCAGCAGTACCGCATCACCTCGTTCTGTGCACCACCCACAGTCTACCGCTTTCTGGTGCATGAGGATTTCAGTCGCTACGACCTGCGTTCGCTTCGCTATTGCACCACTGCAGGTGAAGCCCTCAATTCAGCTGTATATGAACGCTTTCTGTCGCTCACCGGCATCAGACTGATGGAAGGATTCGGCCAGACGGAAACCACCCTCACCCTGAGCACAATGCCCTGGAACACACCCAAACCCGGAAGCATGGGGCTGCCCAATCCGCAATACCACATCGACCTTGTACGCCCCGACGGCACATCCTGCGAGGACGGAGAAAAGGGTGAAATCGTGGTGAGGACCGACGGGCACAAACCAATTGGCCTTTTCAAGGAGTACTATCGCGACGAAGCACTCACCCGCTCCGTGTGGCACGACGGCCTCTATCACACAGGCGATGTGGCATGGCGCGACGAGGACGGCTACTATTGGTTTGTGGGCCGCATCGATGACGTGATAAAAAGCTCCGGCTACAGGATTGGTCCCTTCGAGGTGGAGAGTGCGCTGATGACGCATCCGGCCGTAGTGGAATGTGCGGTCACGGGTGTACCCGACGACATTCGCGGAATGGTGGTGAAGGCCACCGTGGTGTTGCGTCCCGACTGGAAAGACAGGGCTGGCGATGCCCTGGTGGAAGAACTGCAGCAGCATGTGAAACGCCAGACGGCCCCCTACAAGTATCCGCGTATCGTGGAGTTTGTAGACGAGCTGCCCAAGACCATCAGCGGCAAGATTCGTCGCGTGGAAATAAGGGAACAGGCTGCGGTCAAAACAAACCCGAAGGAGTGACATAATTCCATATTATGCCGCTCCTTCGGGACTCCGTGGGATGCAGGGGGGCTATGCCCGCACGCCTTATTCCATCAGCGAACGCACAGCCACTTCAAGCTGGTTGTCCTTGCCTCGGAGCACATCCTCGGGCTTGTTGTAGCACTCGATGTCGGGCTCCAGCTGCTGGTTTTCCAGATAATGGTCGCGATTGTCGAGCGCACCCACCTGCGGAATGCCGAACACATAGCCTCCGATGCTCTCCCACCATACGGCCGTCATTGTGCCCGGAACCGGTGTACCCACAAGCTTGCCTATGCCCATCTCCTTGTAGAGCCAGGGTGTGCCGTGGGCGTTGGAGTAGTCGTTCTGGCACACCAGCATGCAGCTGGGCTTCACCCAGCGGTCGAAGGGGTCGTTGCCGATGTACTTGCCACGGGGCGAGTAGCGTACATAGCGAGTGCCGGAAAGCGTGATGCACACATCATTGTGGAGCCAGCCGCCACCGTTGTTGCGGATGTCCACCACCACTGCATCGCGCTGGCGGTTCTTCTCGGAAAGGAGCGACTTGTAGAAACGGCGGAAGCTGGCTGAGTTCATCGACTCTATGTGCACGTAGGCGATGCGTCCGCCCGAGATGCTGTCCACATAGTGCTCGTTGCGATGCACCCAGCGGTTGTAGAGCAGTTCCGACTGCCGCCCGCGGGAGATGGGGCGTATGGCCACCTCCTTCTTCTCGCCCTTGATGGAGAGGCGGGTGGTGATGCCGGCCTTTCCGGCCAGAAGGGGGAAGTAGTCGGTTTCAGGAGTGATTTCCTGCCCGTCGATGGCTGTGATGATGGTGCCGGCCTTCACCTTGTCGCACACGTCGAGCGGACCGCCCGAAAGCACCTCGGCCACCTTCAGGCCCGGGCCGCGGTATGCCTCGTCGAAGAGCACGCCCAGCGAAGCCTCCTGGAGCCTGCGGCCATTACCGCCATAGCGGCAGCCGGTGTGGCTCACGTTCAGTTCGCCCAGCAGCTCGCTGGCCATCTCGGAAAAGTCGTAGCCGTTGGTGATGTGGGGCAGGAAGCGCTTGTAGGTGGCATAGAGCGAATCCCAGGGGGCACCGTTCATGCCGGGGTCATAGAGCTTCTCCTTGGTCTGCCGCCAGATGTGCTCGTAGAGATAGGCCTGGAAGCGGGCCATCGAGTCTACGGCAAATGCCTCGAAGGGGATGTTCTTGATGTTGTTGGCCGCAAGGTCGAGCTTGTTGATGGAGCCTCCTCCGCCCACGAAATAGCAGTTGTTGCAGCTGGCATCGGCCTGGAGCGAGCGGCCGCTTATCTGGCCCATCTTCATCACGGTGGTGCCTTCCAGGAAGTCGGTCATCCACAGGGCGTTGTTCCCGTTATAGGGGGCTATGAAGTAGAGCTTGGTGCCCTCCTTGTTCATCACGGCATCGCTGAGGAAGTCGGAATGACGTGTGAGGCGCATCGTGCGGTCGTCCAGATTGTCGAGCGCAAACTTGAGGGGCTTCACACCGTCTGTCCTGGTGCTGTCCTTGTCGTCCTTCTTCTTGTCCTTTTCCTTCTCCTTGAGTTGCTCGTTGTAGCGGGCAAGGTCCTCCTTGTTCATGCGGAAGCATTCGTATGCCTCAGGGTCGAAGAACATGATGTACACGTCGTATTCCGCCCCCCAGCTGCCATGGCTGCGGTAGCCGGCACGGTCGCTGGCAAAGATCATGGCCTTGCCGTCCATCACCCATTTGGGCCGGCTGTCGGAATATCCGCTCTGGGTGAGGTTGAAGGGCTCCTTCTTGCCGTCGGCCGACACGAGGGCGATGTCGGGATTGTTCCATCCGCCCACGTTGATGTATTCGGCCAGCAGCCAGCGGCTGTCGGGGCTCCAGGTGAAGTACTGGTCGCCGTCGCTATAGGAGTAGGCATATCTGCCCTCCATGGCCGTATTGGTTTTTCCGCTCTTGAGGTCGATGACACGCAGGGCCACACGGTCCTCCAGATAGGCCACCTTCTTGCCGTCGGGGCTGTATTGGGGCTGGAAGCTGGTGGTCACGCCGTCGGTGAGCCGCTTCTCCCTGGTGGCGGTGCAGTAGACCATCTTCTGCTCCTTGTCGCTGGCAATCTCCGACTCATAGATGCTCCACACGCCTCCGCGCTCGCTGTCATAGACCACTGCGCGTCCGTCGGCACGGAAGTCCACGGTGCGCTCGCGCTCGGGCGTGCAGGTGATCTGCTTGGTGGTCTTGTATTCCATGTCGGTCACATACACGTCGTTGTTCATCACGAAGGCCACTTCCCCGCCCTTGGGCGAAACGGCCACGTCGGTGGCCCCGCTATAGGCCAGCGTGCGCACCACCCTGTCGGGGTCGATGTCGTTGTGGATGCGCACGTCCACCTTCTGCGGCTGTCCACCCGGACGCATCGTGAAGAGCTGTCCGTCGTAGGCAAAGGACAGCACGTTGCCTGCGCCCACACTCAGGTATCTCACGGGATTGCCCTTGAAGCGGGTGAGCTGAGTGGCTTTTCCGTCGAGCGAAGCGTGCCACACGTTCATCGTGCCGTCCTGCTCGCTCAGGTAGAAGTAGCCTGCGCCTTCCTTGTCCCACACGGGATTCCTGTCCTCGCCCTTGAAGGTGGACAGCTGGCGGTAGCTGCCGCCCTCCTTGATGCAGATGTCGCGGGTGACGCTGCTGGTGTGGTGCTTGCGCCACTGGTCTTCATATCCCTTGACGTCCTCATAGAGGATGCGCCCGTCGGCGGCGATGCTCACCTGTGCCATGGGCCATGCACAGTACAGGATCTGGCGTCCGCCCTTCACGTCCACCTCATAGAGCTTGGGGAAGGTGCCCGTGGGGTAAGTCATCTCGCTGGCCGTGGGCATGCCCGCACGGGAGATGAGCAGGCGGTCTGCCGACAGCCATGCCAGTGCCTTCTCGTTGTCGGCAGAAGTGGTCACGCGCTGTGCCTTGCCGCCCGTGGCGGGCATCACATACACATCGAGCCCCCCGTCGCGGTCGCTGCTGAAGGCAATCTGACTGCCGTCGGGGCTCCACACGGGATACCCGTCGTAGGCCGCATGTGTGGTCAGCCGACGGGCGTCACCCCCCTGAGCCGGCACCACGTAGAGGTCGCCCATATAGGAAAAGGCAATCTGCGAGGCATCGGGCGAAATCTGCCCGCCACGCATCCACAACGGTTCTGCTGGCTGTGCCTGCAGCTGTGCAGCCGACAGCAGTCCCAATCCAATACAAAATAAAGTTTTTTTCATCGGTAAACTGGTTAAAAAGAATATTTGCTGGGCAAAGATACAAATTATCCTATAAAAACATTCTATTATATCGGGAAAAATGCCTAACTTTGCGGAAAATTTTCTAGAACAACCCTATAATGAAACTGATTCTACTGACGAGTCCGGAATTTTTTGTGGAGGAAGACAAGATTCTCACATCGCTGTTCGAGGAAGGCCTGGATCAGCTCCATCTCAGAAAACCCGCTTCTGAACCAGTGTATTGTGAGCGGTTGCTCACCCTGATTCCAGAAGAATTCCGCGGACGCATCATCACCCACGACCATTTTTACCTCTATGAGGAGTTCGGACTGATGGGCATCCATCTGACCGCACGCAACAGCGAACCGCCCAAGAACTACAAGGGACTCATCACATGCACCTGCTACAACATGGAGCAGCTGGCAGAGGCCAAGTCCACGTCGGCCTACGTGTGTCTGAACAGGACGCTCGACAGCATCTCCGAACCTCAGATGACCGCACAATACACGACCGAAGACCTGCGTGAGGCCGCACGCCAGGGACTCATCGACCGCAAGGTGATGGCCCAGGGAGGCATTGCGCTGGAGAACATACCGCTCATCCGCGAACTGGGATTCGGCGGTGTGGTGGTGAGAGGCGACCTGTGGAAACGCTTCAACATCCATTCGGGGGCCGACTTCAAGCCGCTCATCGCACATTTCCGCAACCTCAGGAAGGCCACCAACTAGCCCCCCCGAATATGAACTAGGCAGAAAGTATAACTCTAACAACATAAACCATATTTATATATAATGGAAACAAACGAAAAGAAACCGTTCATGGTATTCGCCGGCACAAGCACCCGCTATCTGGCTGAGAAAATCTGCGACAGCCTGGGATGCGAGCTGGGAAAAATGTCTGTTACACGATTCTCCGACGGCGAGTTTGAGGTATGTTTTGAAGAAAGCATCCGCGGAAAGGATGTATTCCTCGTGCAGAGCACCTTCCCCAATGCCGACAACCTGATGGAGCTGCTGCTGATGGTGGATGCAGCCAAGCGCGCTTCGGCACGCACAGTGAATGCAGTGGTCCCCTACTTCGGATGGGCCCGTCAGGACCGCAAGAGC
>JAEDIG010000045.1 GCA_016292545.1 Bacteroidaceae bacterium | reverse complement strand
ATCCTTTATGACATACACATGGACAATAAACTTCCTGATGACCTAATGGAGGACTTCAAATGGATAGCATAACAATGGATGAACGTAAACACATAGAGGTCGTTGCAGCCATCATCGTTCGTGACGGTCGCATCTTCGCCACTCAACGTGGGTATGGCGAGTGGAAGGATTGGTGGGAGTTCCCGGGAGGAAAAATTGAACCTGGGGAAAGTACAGAGGATGCTTTGAAACGCGAGATTCGTGAGGAACTGGCCACGGAGATAGAGGTGGATGAATTGCTCACTACCGTGGAGTATGACTATCCCAAGTTTCACCTCACGATGCATTGCTACCTTTGCACCATCATCAGTGGAGATTTGTCGCTACTTGAGCATGAGGATGCACGTTGGCTCGCCTTAGACGAATTAGATTGTGTGAAGTGGCTACCAGCGGATAAAGACGTGATTGAAAAACTCTCTACCACATTCGCAATGCAAAAAGGGTAAAGAACAAAAGTTTTATGAACGAAGAACAGAAATACATTGGGATAAGTTGAAAACTTCATCTATCTTGGACTGAGCCTCTTTGAGCAATTTTGCTTTCTCTGTTTGAAGTTGCTGGACTTGTTTCTTGAACAGAGAAATCTCATCCTCCTGGTCAGAGATTTTCTTACGAGCTTTAGCCAAATCTCCCTTATTGAAGATGCCGAGTATAGTTGCCTTACCTTCTTCTATGCTTTCCTTTTTCGTTTCAAGTTCTGCTATTTCAGAGTCAAGCCTTTCTATTTGATAATTCTTACGTGACAATTCAATTTGTACTTTCTCTTGCTCTGATGTAAGGGAAGAAAGAGTTTGCTTTGCCACTTCCAACTTTGCATTCTTATCCGAAAGGTCTGTCTCGTACTTCGATAAACGAACAGAGAATATGCTCTGCCATGGGCTGATAGTTTGCGACCCTTTCTAGGCGTTTTTCTTCCTCCCTCTAAACTGGGGGGACACCGGGAAGATTTCTACGCCCTCCCTGAGAGGGTGACATAATTCCATATCCACGTTACAGCATTCCTTCCAAACGAGGAGCAACGCGGAACCCAGGGAGATGGGTGCACGGCTGGAATTGCCTACGGAAGAACCTGAATGAAGCAAATGAATCCAGCCATACCAATATCATCGGCGATTTATTACTGCTTCATCGGCGATAAGGTTATTAATCTTACAGCGATAAGGTTATTAATCTTACTGCCGTAAGGTTATTAATCTTTCTGCCATTTATGTATAGCTTCTTTTTCGTGGTTGTTTATTGTCTTTGCCAAAGGGAATATATTTCATTCCCGCATCGGCAGCTGTCCAACTGATTTTGAAGCTAGTATAGCATTCGGCAAGGCACAGGAAAGGATGCCTGGGACTGATACCCGACAAGCTGAAAAAAAAAGAAAAAAAAAAACGGCCCGATTCATTAACTTTTCCTTTTTCATTCGTTATTATATATAGAAGGAACAACAAAAAAAGTGTATCAACATGAAAAAGATGATTCTGTTTATCATGGCTATGGCCATCTGCATGGGGGCAATTGCCGCCCAAAGTAAGGAGACCCAGGAAAAGACGGTTTCCGTGAGCCAGTTTGACAAAGTGTCGATTGCGGCCAGCTTCACCGTCCGCTACACCCAAGGCCCGAAGCACAAGTGTACCATCATCGCCTCGCCCGAGGACATGAAGAAGGTGAAAGCGGAAGTGAAAGACAAGCAGCTGAAAATCTATGTGGAGGGCCAGAAAAAGGACGCTATCAAGATGAACGGCATCACGTTCAACAATGCCAGCATCTATGGTGAGGTCATTGTGAAGATTACGTCGCCCGAACTGACCAAGGTAAGTTGTCTGGGCAGTGGGGATTTCGTGGCCACCACCGACATCAAATCGGAAGACCTGGAGTTCATGATCAGCGGGTCGGGAAGCGTAAAGCTGAAAAATGTGACCGCCGACAAACTGCGCTTGTCCACTGCCGGGTCGGGAGGCATTGACATACAACAGGCCAACACGGAAAATCTGAACGCTGAGGTGGCTGGCTCGGGTGGAGTGGACCTCAGCAACGTTGCCTCCACCTGCAAAAAAGCACGCCTGTCGGTGGCCGGCAGCGGTGACATCAACACAGCGTTCAGCAATTGCCAGGAACTGGAATGCAGAATAGCCGGTTCGGGCAGAATAGGCCTAAAAGGCAAGGTGGTCAACTACAAATCATCGGTATTCGGCTCTGGCGAGGTAATCAAGAGGGAACTTGAAGTAACCGGAGACTGCCGTGAAAACGACATTCGGGAGAAGCCGAAGACGGTGAAGACAGTAAACAACATCAACGCACGACCATAAACTCCCCCTTCTCTCTCTCAATACAAGGATGACACGAAAGGAGTTTGAAGCGATAGCCGCTCAGCTGCGGGCAAGGGCACACGGTGTGGCAAGGCAGATGCTGCCTTCGGCTGAGGATGCCGAGGATGCCGCCAGCGATGCGATGCTGCGCCTGTGGACCCTGCACGACCAGCTCAAGGATGAAGGGCATGCCCTCAAACTCGCCACAGTGATTGCGCAACGCCTTTCCATCGATGCAAGCAGAAGGATGAAGAAGGCCCAGACACTCTTTGCCGACACCAAGGAAGGCCTGAGCCAGACGGCAGCAAGTGGGCCGGGTCCGTCGGAGCACATGGAGCTGCAGGAAGAGGAGAAGTGGCTCGTAGGGCAGATGGAGAAACTGCCGCCAAGAGAGCTGCAAGTGCTGAAGATGCGCCAGATGGAACATTGTTCCAACGAGGAAATAGCACGGCTACTGGGCATAAGCGAAGCATCGGTGAGAGTGGTGCTGTCCAATGCACGCAGAAAATTATTCAACGACATTAAAATGAGATTCAGACAATGAAAGACGCGAAAATGGAAGAACTGCTCTGCAGGTTTATGGACGGAGAGACATCTGTGGAGGACGAGGCCACTCTTGCCAACTATTTCCGCAATGCCACCGATGAAGACAAGCCTGCCTGTATGCCCGACGAGGACTGGAAGGCATACAGGGAAATGTTCCGCCAGTTTGACGAAGGCTTTGACTGCGGGCTGAACACCACCGTGCCCCCCGGCAGACGCAGGCGGCTTTGGTTCTATCTGTCGGGAGCAGCAGCTGCCGCAGTGATTGCAATGGCGATAATCATCGGTGCCGGAGAGGAGGAAACAGTTCCGATGGTAGCCGAGGCACCCACGGCAGACACGATAAAAGACACAGCAGCGTCCATAGACACTGTGGTGAAGGAGGACACCAGCAAACCAGATGCCCCTCAGAAAGCAGCACCCAAGAAAACAGCCCCCAAGAAACAACGCCGGCTGCCATACACACCCGCTGTGCCAAGAAACCTGCTTGCCCAGGCAGCCGAAGCCAACGGAGTGAGCGAGGACAGCATGGCAGTGGCACTTGAGGAAACGGAACATCTGATCAAGGCAGTGACCGTGTATCAGGAGATAAGCATAAATGAAATCTGCAATGTGGAATTTGAAGAGGAAGAAGAAGAATACTATTATTAATTAATTGTAAGAACCCTATTATGAAACGAACAATCATTCTGTGTGCCTTCATGACCATGGCAGCCATGGCATCGGCACAATCGAATATCGAGCAACTCTTCAGCAGTCTCGATGCAAGAGAAGACATAAGCCTGTTGTCGAAAAACCACTATGAGGATGACACCGAAAAGCCGACCACCTTCTGCCACTACACCGAGACGGAAATGCCGAAGCCGGCCTTCTGCAAGCTCGAAGAGAGCTTTTTCAAGACATTCACCGGCGAGAAGGATGCCTATAACATATACAGGAAAACGCCCTCCGACGAAGCCAAGCCGGAGATTAGCATACCCTACGGCACACAAAACGAATATTCTGTCATCCTTGGGTCGCACGCCGACCACAACTATCTTGCAGCCTTCTTCCACGACAAGACGGATTCCCACAAACGCCACGCCTATGCCATAGCGTGGTACGAGAAGGGCGACAAAGTCATCATCATGCGCTATCATATCTATGGCGACGACCCTGCCCGCGTTGAAAAGCAGCGCGTTATCACATACAGCGCGGGCAAGGTTATCGACAACAACGGATATGTGGTGACCGGACTGGAAAATCTGGATCCTACCATCAACAACGACATCGACTTCATGCAGCGGTTCGGCACGCTCCGCACTTCATTCGCATCCACCCGCCTCCCGGGCAGCGAACTGACGAGGACGGCCCTTGTGATGAAAATCGTTGACCTGTGCAAGAAACACCACAAGCTGCTCACCGACAATGAACGGACCACATGCGATAAAAGCCTTGTAGAACTCATCAAGGGCAACTCCTACAATGACCCATTCATCGTGGGAATGCTGGAGGAGGCAAGGATTGCACTGAAGAAATAGCCTAGGGATGAATCGAATGGTTACAATCGCCCAAATAGCAGCTTGCCAATACACAAAAATGAAGGTTTGCGAAAAAAAAGGGTGAAGGAATGAGGGCTATTTGAAAATATAGCCCTATATTTGCAGCAAGATTCAAGAGAACCATAAAAAATCACAAGGATATGGAAAAGATCATTGGACTGATTGATGCCCCCTTCACACCCTTCCATGAGAACGGGGAAGTGAACCTGGAACCCATTGGCGCATACGCTGCCATGCTGGCCAAGAACGGGCTTAAAGGTGTGTTTATCAACGGGTCGTCGGGCGAAGGCTACATGCTCACCGAAGAAGAACGCATGCAGCTGGCCGAACGATGGATGGAAGTGGCCCCCAAAGGCTTCAAGGTGATTGTCCACGTGGGCAGCTGCTGTGTGAAAGCCAGCCGTATGCTGGCAGAGCATGCACAGAAGATTGGTGCATGGGGCATAGGTGCCATGGCACCGCCCTTCCCCAAGATTGGCCGCATAGAGGAACTGGTGAAGTATTGCGAAGAGATTGCCGCAGGCGCTCCCCGGCTTCCCTTCTACTACTACCACATCCCGGCCTTCAACGGAGCCTTCCTGCCCATGATGGAACTGCTGAAAGCCGTGGACGGACGCATTCCCAACTTTGCCGGAATCAAGTACACGTTTGAGAGCATCTATGAATACAACCAGTGCCGCCTGTACAAGGACGGCAAGTTTGACATGCTCCACGGACAAGACGAAACCATCCTGCCCAGCCTGGCCATGGGAGGTGCACAAGGAGGCATAGGCGGCACCACCAACTACAACGGCCGCTGCCTGACGGGCATTATCGACGCATGGAAAGCGGGCGACATCGACAAGGCGCGCGAGCTGCAGAACTTTGCACAGGAGGTCATCAACGTCATCTGCCATTTCCGCGGCAATATCGTGGGCGGCAAGCGCATCATGAAACTCATCGGACTGGACCTGGGCAAGAACCGCACGCCCTTCCAGAACATGACCGACGAGGAAGAGACCCGCATGAAGGCTGAACTGGAGGCCATCGGTTTCTTCAACCGCTGCAACATTTTCTAACACTAGCGCACACCACAATGGACACCAAAGCATATCTCTCCTATTGGGCGGCCTCGTACAAGGAGGACCTGCTCAACAACATTCTGCCCTTCTGGCTGAAACATGGGCTGGACACCGTGAACGGCGGTGTATACACCTGCCTCACCCGCACGGGCGAACTGATGGACAGCACAAAGTCGGTGTGGTTCCAAGGGCGTTTTGCCTTCACATGCTGCTTTGCCTATAACAATGTGGAGAAACGCCAGGAATACCTGGATGCAGCCAAGCTGACGCTGGACTTCATTGAGCAGCACTGCTTCGACACGGACGGACGCATGTATTTCGAGGTGGCAGCCGACGGCACGCCCCTGCGCAGGCGCCGCTACATCTTCAGCGAAAGCTTTGCCGCCATAGCCATGGCCGAATACAGCAAGGCCACGGGCGACCGCACATACGCAGAAAAGGCGTTGGCGCTGTTCAAGGACATGCGCCGTTTCCTGGCCACGCCCGGGCTGCTGGCTCCCAAGTATGAGCCCACAGTGCAGATGCAGGGCCATTCCATCACGATGATCATGATCAACGTGGCCTCCTGCATCCGCAAGGTAATATCCGACATGGAGCTCGACCGACAGATTGACGAGTCGCTCCATGCCCTGCAGACCTGTTTCATCCATCCCGAGTTCAAGGCGCTGCTTGAAACAGTAGGGCCGAACGGTGAGTTCATCGACACCCTCAACGGACGTGTCATCAATCCCGGCCACTGCATCGAGACGGCATGGTTCCTCTTCGACGTGGCCACCGAGCGGGGCGACAAGGAACTGACCCGACTGGCACTCACCGTCCTCGACTGGTCGTGGGAATGGGGATGGGACAAGGAGCATGGCGGCATCATCAACTTCAGGGACTGCAAGAACTATCCCCCGCAGGACTACTCGCAGGACATGAAGTTCTGGTGGCCGCAGACCGAAGCCATCATCGCCAACCTCTATGCCTACAAGCTCACCGGCGACGAGAAATACCTGAAGCGCCACAAGCAGGTGAGCGACTGGACGTATGCCCACTTCCCCGATGCCGAATACGGCGAATGGTACGGCTATCTGCACCGCGACGGCAGCGTGGCCCAGACGGCCAAGGGGAACATCTTCAAAGGCCCCTTCCACATCCCGCGCATGATGACAAAGGCCTACATGCTGTGCCAGGACCTGCTGCATACATAGTGACCGATTTCCCCACCCTATCATCTGATACGAATGAAACAATCCAGATTCTATCCTTGGGTAGTGGTAGCCCTGCTATGGGGCGTGGCACTGCTCAACTACATGGACCGGCAGATGCTGAGCACCATGAAAGAGGCCATGCAGGTGGACATCGAGCCCCTGCAGTCGGCCACTAATTTCGGCTATCTGATGGCCGCATTTCTGTGGATATACGGCCTTATGAGCCCTGTATCGGGAATCATTGCCGACCGGCTCAACCGCAAGTGGCTCATCGTGGGCAGTCTGTTCGTGTGGTCTGCCGTCACCTATCTGATGGGCATGGCCACCACCTTTGGCCAGGTGTTCTGGCTGCGTGCCCTGATGGGTGTGAGCGAAGCCCTCTACATCCCCGCCGGCCTTTCGCTCATCGCCGACTACCACACGGGACGCTCCCGTTCGCTGGCCGTGGGCATCCACATGACGGGCCTCTATACAGGCCAGGCCGTAGGTGGTTTCGGCGCTACGGTGGCAGCCGCTTTGTCGTGGCACTCCACCTTCCACTGGTTCGGCATCATCGGCATTGCATACGCCGCGGTGCTGATACTGTTCCTGCGCGACAAGAAAACGGAGATACAGCCCGCAGCCCTGAGTCCTGCTCCCGCAGCCAAGGAAAGTGTGGGAAAGAGTCTAAAGTCGCTTTTCACGAATGCGGCGTTCTGGGTGATCCTGCTCTACTTTGCCGTGCCCAGCCTGCCCGGATGGGCCACCAAGAACTGGCTTCCCACCCTCTTTTCCGAAAGTCTGGACATGCCCATGTCTGAGGCAGGTCCGCTGTCCACCATCACCATTGCAGTATCGTCCCTGATGGGTGTGCTGCTGGGCGGCACACTCTCCGACAGATGGGTGCACAAGAACTTGCGCGGACGCGTGTATACTGGAGCCATCGGACTGGGACTCACCATTCCCTCCCTGCTTCTGCTGGGCTTTGGCACGAATATTGTGGCCATCGTATCTGCCGGCCTGCTCTTCGGTATTGGCTTCGGCATGTTCGATGCCAACAACATGCCCATCCTGTGCCAGTTCGTCTCGGCGCGCCAGCGTGCCACAGCCTATGGCGTAATGAACATGGTAGGAGTGTTTGCCGGTGCCTTCATCACCTATCTGCTGGGCGCATGGAGCGAAGGCGGCAACCTGGGCATGGGATTTGCCATGCTGGCCATCGTTGTGGCCATAGCCCTGGCCATGCAGCTCTATTTCCTGCATCCCAAGACCGACAACGTGGAGTAACAGGCTATATATATAATATGGTATATCGAAGCATGAATCCGAAATATAGATCTCGTTTTGGCTGCAAAATTACGACCATAATCTGGAATATGCAAAAAAAATGAATAACGGGTTTGGATATGTGGGCAGAATGCTGTACTTTTGCATGTGCACAATGCCTGGACAGGCTGCTGCACCCACACTAATCTGCACATCATGATGGAACCAACCGAACCAATGGACTTTATCGTGCTCAACCTCGGGCAGGCAACCACCCGACACGAATGGAAAAACAGGGACATCTCGTCGCCCTTTCTGCGCATCTTCTACATAAAGGGCGGAAAAGCATTGCTCCACCTGCCCGGACAGGACGTGGAAGCCACCAGCGGCCACATGTACCTGATTCCCTCCTATGTGGCGCATTCCTACGAATGCGACCCCGGACTGGATTTCTATTACCTGTTTGTATACCAGCGCGTGCAAAACGGTGCCAACCTTTTCGAGTCATACGACTGTCCGCTGGAAGTGAAAGCCAACGAAGCCTCGCGCCTGCTCTTCGAAAACTATTGCGAGCTCTACCCTCAACTCCACCTGCCCAGCCAGGATGCCGCCCATTTCGAGGCACACCCCCACTATCGGGAATATGCGCAGACCTCCATGCAGATGCCCTACTGGGAACGTCTGCAGCTCCACGGAATGGTGGAGATTCTCCTATCCTACTTCGTGAAACACGCACGGCCCACCGAGGCCGTGAAGGACGGACGCATCCCACAGTTGATGGAATATGTGACCCTCCACCTGAACGAAAACATCACCGTGGGCGACCTGGCCGCACACGCATGCGTCACCAAGTCGCACCTGATAAGGCTCTTCCATCAGGCCCTGGGCATCACGCCCCTGCAATATGTCCTGCGCAGAAAAGTGCAACACGCACAACGCCTGCTGCTGGCCACCGACCTGTCGGTGAAGGAGATTTCCCACAAAGTGGGGTTCGACGATGTGTCCTATTTCATCCGGCTCTTCCGCAAGAGTCTGGGGTTCACTCCGCAAGAGTATCGTGTGAAGCTGATCGGATAGGATTTTTGGTCTGACAGATAGGACATAATCCGCGAAAAAAGGGCAAAAGTGCACAAATTACAAGGAGGAAACGCCCATATTTGGTTTTTCTCACTACCTTTGCAAAAAACAGAAACAGTGAACATACCCAACATGATAAAGGAATTTTCCAATGCAGCCATCATCGCCGGCAATCGCGAGATCGGCTATGGACAGATGCTGCAAAAAATCAGTCTCTTTGCTCGTCACACCCCTCAGGGCAAGCAAGCCCGCACCATCCTCTTCTGCGAAAACAGGGAAGGATGGATTTATGCATTTTTCGCCATCTGGGCACAGGGCGGCACAGCCGTGCCCGTGGATGCGGGCTCCACACCCCACGATGTGGCCTATATCCTGAGCGACAGCAACCCCTCGGGCATATGGACATCGGCCAAGCTGCTGCCGGTGGTGGAGAAGGCCATGAAGATGAGCGGTGTGGAACTGCCCGTGTGCCTGATTGACGACTATGAACTGGCCGAACCGCAAGGCGAGAAGGCCACCATCCAACGGGAGGAGGAGGAAACGGCACTCATCATCTACACCTCGGGCACCACAGGCAATCCCAAGGGCGTGATGCTGAGCTTTGCCAACCTTTATGCCAATATCCATGCAGTGAGCGAGGAAGTGCCTATCTTTGCCCCTCACCGCCGCACGATGATATTGCTGCCCCTCCATCACATACTTCCCTTGCTGGGCTCCATGGTGGCTCCCATCCTGATAGGTGCCGGTGTGGCCATCTGCCCTTCCATGTCGGGTCCGGACATCATGGACACGCTCTGCCGTGGGAAGGTGGGCATCATCATCGGTGTGCCCCGCCTGTGGCAGACACTCTACCAAGGCATCAAGAAGAAAATCGATGCCCATCTGGCCACACGCCTGCTCTTTGCCCTCTGCGCCAAGGTGGGCAGCAAGAAGCTTTCACGCACCATCTTTGCATCGGTCCACAAGAAAATGGGCGGGCATCTGGACTACTGCGTGAGCGGAGGTGCCGCGCTCGACCGTGAGATTGGCCACGGACTGCGCACACTGGGCCTGGATGTGCTTGAAGGATATGGCATGACTGAGGCAGCCCCCATGATTTCCTTCACACGCCCCAACGACATCATTCCCGGATGCTGCGGCAAGCTGCTGCCCATCGTGGAATGCAAGATTGTGGAGGGCGAACTGTGGGCCAGGGGACGCAACATCATGCAGGGCTACTACGGCAAGCCGAAGGAAACGGCCGAGGCAGTGGATGCCGACGGCTTTCTACACACGGGCGACCTGGCCCGCTTCGACGAAGAAGGCCGCCTCTACATCACAGGCCGCAGCAAGGAAATCATCGTGCTGTCGAACGGCAAGAACGTGCAGCCCGCAGAGATTGAGTTCAAGCTGGAGAAATATAGCAAACGCGTGAAAGAGGCTGCCGTGGTGCAAGACGGCGACCTGCTGCGCAGCATCATTGTGCCACAGCCCGAATGGGCCGCCCACCTCACCGAGGACGAAGTGGAGACCGCATTGAAACGCGAAGTGCTGGAACCCTACAACCGCACGGTGGCCAACTACAAGAAGGTGATGAGCATCTTTGTGTACCGTGGCGACCTGCCACGCACCAAGCTCGACAAGCTGCAACGCTTCAAGCTCAAGGACATTCTGGCATCGGGTGCCCACCGTCCCCAGCAGGAAAGCCAGATAGAAGAACCGCAGACAGAGGAATACCGTCTGGTGAAAGCCTTCCTGGAGGAAGAGAAGAAGGTGAAGGTGAAGCCCAACCAGCATCTGGAGACCGACCTTGCACTCGACTCGCTCGACAAGATTGGCCTGCAGAGTTTCATCGAAAACACCTTCGGTGCGGAAGTGAAGGTGGAGCAAATGGCATCCTTTGCCGATGTGGCCGCCCTGTGTGAACACATCGCACACTGCAAGACACGCATCACAGTGGACAATGCCGACTGGTGCAAGCTCATCCACGAAGACTCCAGCCGCCAGCCCCTGCCACACACCTCGTGGCTCTATCAGGCCATCGCCCGACTGCTGGGCGGTGTGCACAGGCTCTACAACCGGCTGGAGGTGAAGGGATGCAGCCACATTCCTGCCAAGGGTCCCTTTATCCTGGCCCCCAACCACCAGAGCTATATAGACAGTCCGCTGGTGCTGGCCGGACTGGACAACCGCACACTGAACGAATGCTATTTCTACGCCACGGAAGACCATGTGAAAGGACGTTTCATGCGCGGTCTGGCCTCCAGATGCAACGTCATCCTGATGGAGCGGCGCAACCTGAAGAACTCCATCCTGAAAATGGCCGAGGTGCTGAAGCAAGGCAAGAACATCGTCATCTTCCCCGAGGGCACACGTTCGCGCAACGGACAGGTGGCTCCCTTCAAGAAGACTTTTGCCATCCTGAGCAAGGAACTGCAGGTGCCCGTGGTGCCGGTATGCATCAAGGGGGCATACGAGTCGTTGCCCCGTGGCAGCCGCTTGCCAAAGCCCTGCAAGGTGACTGTGGAATACCTGCCCCCCATCATGCCGCAGGCTACACAGGGCTATGACGAGATAGCAGCATCCGTACGCACCGCCATCCAGAACAAACTGAACGCATGAACAGCCGCAGCCTGCTCCCCCTGCCCAGCGAAAGGGGCAACACATGGACCCATCTGGCGGGTGCACTGTTTGCCCTCTCCAGCATCTGGATGATATGGCCCTCGGTGAAGCTGGGCTGGCAAATGGCCATGGGTGTGGCCTTCTTCGTGACGGGCATGTTCCTGATGTTCCTCAGCAGCACCATCTACCACTGGCTCCATCCAGGACTGGCAAAGACCATCCTCCGCAAATGTGACCACATCAGCATCTATGTGATGATTGCCTGCTCCTATGCCCCCATCTGCATCGGAGTGGTAGGCGGTGCGCTTGGCTGGATGGCCTTTGCCGTGCAATGGGCCATGGTGGCCGCAGGCACCTATTTCAAGGTGCAGTCGCTGGGCCGCTATCCAAGGCTTTCGCTACTGGCCTATCTGGTAATGGGATGGAGCATCGTATTCATCGCCAAACCCGTGGTGGACGGACTCACGCCCCTCCAACTCTCACTGCTGATGGCCGAAGGCATCTTCTATTCGGCCGGCACCTATTTCTATGCCCACGACAGCCGCCCCCATTTCCATGCCGTATGGCACGTGTTCGTGCTGCTGGGTGCCATGGCCCACTGGAGTGCCATTCTGGCCATCGTGTTGGAAGAATAATATTTTCTCCTTTCCAGAAGGGACTCATACTTTCCTTTCGATTTGACATCAAAAATATTATTTTTAATGTCAAATCGAAAGGATTTTCTTTTTATTTGCTTACAGTTTGTTATTATCTGTCTTTTTATTGACATTTTGTTTTCAATTTATACCTAATTATTGACATAATGTATGTAACTTTGCACCGTCAAAAGACAAAATGAAAGCAAAAAGGAGTATTAGGTGATATATTGATATTATTTTTAATTAAAGGTATTGAGTTATGAAAGGTAAAAGAATGATGATGGTAACAGCCCTGGCAGGAAGCTTGGCGTTACCCACAATGGCACAAGACAAGGTAGAAGCCACTCTGGGTAGTGATTTCGTCAGCAGCTATGTGTGGCGCGGACAGAAAAACGGTGGATTCAGCATCCAGCCCAACGCCTCGCTTTCCTACAAAGGGTTAAGCCTGGGCGCATGGGGGTCGTTTGCCATCGCCCCCAATGATGCCTATGCCGGCACAGACGAAGAACTGGACATCACACTCGGATATGCCGTGAAAGGATTCCACGTGGGCATCACCGACTATTTCCTTTTCAACAACGGGCATCCGTTTTTCAAGTATGGCACATTGAGCCAGACTGCCCATACCTTCGAAGGTGGCATAGGCTATGACTTCGGTTTTCTGGCCATCGACTGGTTTACCAACTTTGCAGGCACCGACGGTGTGAACAAGAACGGAAAGAGAGCCTACAGCAGCTATCTGCAGCTCGACGCCCCCTTCCGACTGGCAAAACTCGACTGGAACGCCACCGTGGGCATCGTGCCCTATCGCACAGATTTCTATGTAGCCGACGACAGCCACGGTTTCCACGTGAACACCGTGAGCCTGAAGGCACAATACACCATCGAGTTCCCCCATTTCCAGCTGCCCGTCTATGGCCAGCTCATCGCCAACCCCAGCAGTCGTGACCTCCACTATCTGTTTGGATTCACAGTGACTGCGCTCTAGCCCCCATCCTTACAACCACATTAAAAAACGATTCAGATATGAAGAAAATTGAAGCAATCATCCGGCGAACAAAGTTCGAGGAAGTGAAAGAAGCGCTGCTTAGCGGCGACATCGACTGGTTTGAGTATCACGACGTACACGGCATCGGACAGAGCCGCCAGGAGCGCATCTATCGTGGAGTGTGCTACAGCACCGACGTTATCGAACGTGTGGCCATCACCATCGTTTGCCGCGAGGTGTGCATGGAAAGCACCATCCGCACCATTCTGCAGGTGGCCCATACGGGCGAGGTGGGCGACGGACGCATTTTTGTGAGCGATGTGCTCGACTGCTACAGCATCCGCACTGGTGAACATGGCGACACGGTGCTGAGGGACAAGAAATAGCCTGCCAACGTCCCCCCCCTATTAATATATTTATGGTATAAACAACGACAAAAAAAGGAGAAAACATGATACTCTTTGATACAATAGCTCCCATAGAGGAAGCAAAAGATTATGTGAACGGACTCGACACTGTGTGGGTGTTGCTGGCAGCCATACTGGTATTCTGGATGCAACCAGGCTTTGCACTGGTGGAGGCGGGCATGACACGCGCCAAGAACACCGCCAACATCCTGATGAAGAACTTCTGCGACTTCATGTGCGGATCGGTCATCTATTGGCTCATCGGGTTCAGCCTGATGTATGGTGCCGACTACATGCTTTTCGGATGGGACGGTTTCTGCTTCATCGGAAGCGACAGCAACGTGCCCGCGGAATGTACATTCATCTTCCAGACCGTGTTCTGCGCCACAGCAGCCACCATCGTGAGCGGTGCCATGGCCGAACGCACCAAGTTCAGCATGTATCTGGTATACAGCATTCTCATCAGTGCATTGGTATATCCCATCGAGGGACACTGGAGCTGGGGAGGCGGATGGCTTTCCGAAATGGGTTTCCATGACTTTGCCGGCTCCACGGTGGTACATCTCTGTGGTGGTGCGCTTGCCCTGGCAGGTGCCATCGTACTGGGTCCCCGCATCGGCAAGTATGACCGCAACGGCCATTCGCGCGCCATTCCCGGCCACAGCCTCTCGCTCTGCGCACTGGGTGTATTCATCCTGTGGATGGGATGGTTCGGTTTCAACCCCGGTTCTACCGTAGCTGCCACCGGATTTGACAATGCAGTGAGCATGAGCCATGTGTTCGTCACCACCAACATGGCAGCCGCAGTGGGCGGACTGGCAGCCCTCATCTACACCTGGGCAGTGGACGGCAAGCCCTCTCTCTCCATGGTATGCAACGGCGTGTTGGCCGGCCTGGTGGGCATCACAGCAGGTTGCGACTGCGTGTCGATTGGCGCCAGTGCCATCATTGGTCTGGTAGTGAGTGTGGCCATGTGTGTGAGCGTGAACGTGCTCGACAAGGTGTGCAAGATTGACGACCCCGTGGGTGCAGTTTCCGTGCACGGAGTGGGTGGCCTCCTCGGCACCATCCTCACCGGCGTGTTCTGCGACAGCAGCATCGATGGTGTGGAATGCAGCGTGGGCGTGCAGACACTGGGTTCTGTAGTAGTAGGTGCCTTTGCATTCCTCTGTGGCATGGTCATCTTCCTGACCATCAAGCATACCCATGGACTGCGCGTTGCATCCAGGATTGAAGAGGAAGGCCTCGACATCTACGAGCATGGCGAACTGGCCTACAACAATTAAAGGAAAAGCATAGAGATTGGATAAGTAAAGACTTCTGGAGGTGCCGTTCTCACCCGAAAGGCACAGCAACGGCCCTCCATAATGTTGGTTGTTTTCATTTATTAGGGCAGGAACCGGTAGTGATACCCGTTCCTGTTTTTCGTTCCCGCCCCTATGTTCAGAAAGGGCGGCCTACTGCACATCCAGTTTCTGCGGGCCACGCACCGTTTGCCCCTCCTCTATTCCACTGCGGATTTCAATGTCCACACCGTCGCTCAGGCCTGTTTCCACACGTGTGCGGTTATACACCTTGGGCAATGTGCCAGACTCAAGCACGTATACAAAGGCCGTGTCGCCACTGAATTCAATGGCACTCTCGGGCACAGAAAGCACCTTTTCCGCCTGCTCCAGCACAATCTCAGCATTGGCGCTATAGCCCGAACGCATGTGCACATCGCCGTCTACACACACAGCGGCCTTCACCTCAAACTGGTTGGCTCCACCCTGCTCCACAGCCTTGGGGGAGATATATTCTAGCGTGGCGTCGAAAGCCAGATCCTGAAGGGCACCCACAGTGATACGCATCGGCATGCCCTGCACCAGCCGACCCACCTCCGTCTCGTCGATGTTGCCACGGAAGATGAGGTCGTTCATGTCGGCCACAGAGGCGATGGTGGTGCCGTCGTTGAAGGTATTGCTCAGCACCACCGTATTGCCCACCTTCACAGGCACATCGAGCACAACACCCGAGATGGTGGACCGTATCAGGGTGGAGCTGGCCTTGGCATTGCGCCGCGACACACCATCGCGCACCACCTCCAGTGCATCCGTGGCTGCCGCCTTCTCCTCCTCGGCCTGGTTGAGCGCCTGCCGCACCTTGTCGTATGCATCATCCGACACCATCTGCTTCTGGTGGAGGTTCTGCATGCGCTGATGGTCCACACGCGCTTGGGCGAGATTCACCTCGGCCAGACGCACCCTTGCCTCGGCCGAGCTCAGCTGGCCCATGTCGGGAATCACCTTGACGCGGGCTATCACCTCGCCTGCCTCCACCCGGTCGCCGGCCTGCTTGAAGAGCTGGGTGATGATGCCGCTTATCTGAGGTTTCACGCTCACCTCGTCGCGCGGTTCTATGCGGCCCGTGATGACCGTAGTCCTGCGTATGTCGGCACGTTTGGACACGAATTCGTTATAGACAGTCTCTTTGGGTTGCGACTTGCGATAGAGGAACACAAAGGTCCCCACGAACACCAGGGCGATAATCGCCGCGATAGCCAGTTGCAGATACTTCTTCATCTCTTTTTCTTATATCTAATACATTAATTATACTATATTCACTGTTGCCAATGTCCATTCCATGAAAAGGAACAAACATCATGCCTGTCAGTCCTCGGCCATGGCCTCCACGGGGCGCACATTCATGGCACGCCATGCAGGTGCCAGCCCAGCCAAGCCACCCAGCACACACAGGAGCACCGCAGCCATGACAGCCGTCCAGAAGTCCACCTGGAAATGAGCCTCCAGAATGCCGTCGGTGGTATTGGCCAGCTCTATCATCTGCAGGATGGCCACCCCTATCAGGATGCCGCTCATGCCCGCCACGGCAGTGAGCAGCACGCTCTCGGCCACTATCTGGGACAGGATCATGCGCGGAGTGGCACCGATGGCCCTTCGGATGCCAATCTCCGAGGTGCGTTCCTTCACGGTCACCATCATGATGTTGGACACACCCACTGCGCCTGCCAGCAGCGTGCCTATGCCCACAAGCCACACCAGGAAGTTTACGCCCGAAAAGAGGTTGTCGAGCATGGTAAAGAGTATCTCCGTGTTGAACACCATAATGCCCTGTTCATCGGTGGGGTCCACCTGATGCCCTCTGGCCACCACAGCCCGCATGCGGCTGGAGAGCCGGCTCATCACCACCCCCGGCCGTCCCGTCACTGCCACACCGTCGATAGACTGGCCGCGGTTATACATCTTGCGGAACACCGTATGGGGAATGGTGATGCGCTGTTCTGCATCGCCGCCGATATTGATGCCGCCCGACTGATAGTCCACGCCCACCACCTGGAAATAGGTGGAGTCGATGCGGATGCGCTCCCCACAGGGATCTCCCCCCTTGGGAAAGAGGCGTGCATACACCTGTTTGCCTATCACACACACCTTGCGTTGCTGGCGCATGTCCATCCCGTTGAGTGTGCGTCCGTAGCGTATTTTGGGCTCCACCACCTTCGTGAATTCATGGTCTACGCCCATCACGAAAGCCGTGAAATTGTATTCGCCCGACACGGCCTGCTTGTTGCCGCCAAACATGAAGAGCGTCACCACATCCAGTTCGGCCACCTGCTGGCGCAACCGCTCCATGTCGTTCAGCTGCATGGAGAAATAGCGTCCCTTGCGCAATCCCTTATAGGGTTTGGAAGTGGGCTGGGTCCATATCATGGCAGTGTTGGTGGCAAAGCCTGCAAAGTTTTTCTGGAGGATTTCCTTCAGCCCCTTGCCGCCTCCCAGCAGCACGACAAGCATGAACACGCCCCAAAACACGCCGAAACCCGTGAGCAGACTGCGGCTCTTGTTGCGGGTGAGGGTGTTCATTATCTCATGATAGGTGTCCAGATCGATACGCATGTCTGATTCTCTCCTTTCTTCTGTTTTATTCCGACCTCAAGGCCTCGATGGGGCGCACACGTGCCGCCTTCAGGGCCGGCAGCAAGCCTGCCAGTGTGCCCGCAAGGACAATTACAAAGGTAGCCTGCAGGCACACATCGATGCCCACTG
>JAEDIG010000044.1 GCA_016292545.1 Bacteroidaceae bacterium | reverse complement strand
CCACAGGCCGTGTGGACATGGTGATGCGCACACAGAAGGCCCTCTATCTTTTCGAACTGAAGCTCAACAAGGATGCCCAGACGGCCATGAACCAGATAGACCTGAAGGACTATGCCTCCAAGTTCTCGCTCACAGGCCTTCCCATCGTCAAAGTTGGCATCAATTTCGACTCCGAACGCCGCACCATCAGCGACTGGAAGAAAGGGTAGGACTTTTCAGGCCGTTACAGCGTTACGCCGTTTTTCCAGATGGCAATCTCGTGGTAGTTGTTTTTTTCGTTGCGCGAGGGTTGTCCGCTGGCGGTGTCGAGGACAAGGCGCAGGATTCGCTGTGTGGCCTCGTCCCATGGGGTGCCTGTGAGCAGGCAGCCCGCATTGAAGTCTATCCAGTGGGGCTTCTGCTGTGCCAATGTGTTGTTGGTGCTTATCTTGAGCGTGGGGACACAGGTGCCAAAGGGTGTACCGCGTCCTGTGGTGAAGAGCACCATCTGGCAACCCGAAGCGGCCAGTGCGGTGCTGGCAATAAGGTCGTTTCCTGGGGCACAGAGCAGGTTGAGCCCCTGCATGGCTGCCCGCTGGCCATAGTCGAGGACATCCACCACGGGAGCCGAGCCGCCCTTCTGTATGCAGCCCAGCGATTTTTCCTCCAGGGTGCTTATGCCTCCGGCCTTGTTGCCGGGCGATGGGTTTTCTCCCACGGGAAGGCCATGGGAGAGATAGTATTCCTTGAAGTTGTTGATGAGGCGCACGGTCTTCTGGAAGGTGGCCTCATCCTGACAGCGGTTCATCAGAAGGGTTTCGGCACCGAACATCTCGGGCACCTCTGTGAGGATGGTGGTGGCACCCTGGCTGGTGAGTGTGTCGGACAGGCGGCCCAGGAGCGGATTGGCTGTGATGCCGGAAAATCCGTCCGACCCGCCACATTTAAGTCCGATGCGTAGCATGCTTATGGGCAGCTCCCTGCGCTCGTCCGTCTCTGCCACGGCCTTGATTTCATGCAGGAGAGAGAGTCCCTCCTGGTATTCGTCCTTCACCTTTTGAGCTTCGAGGAAACGCACACGGGAAGGGTCGGTGTGTCCCTGCAGCATGTCGCGCAGGGTGGACAGCTGGTTGTTTTCGCAGCCCAGGCCAAGCATCAGAATGCCTCCCGCGTTGGGGTGCATGGCAAGGGAAAGGAGCAGTTGCCGCGTCCAGGCATGGTCGCATCCCAACTGGGAGCATCCCAAGGTGTGGACAAGCGCCAGGGTGGGATGGCCCGACTGATGCTGGAAGTCGGCGGCCAGACGCTGGGCCAGCGAGGCCACGCAGCCCACCGTGGGGATAATCCAGATGTGGTTGCGTATGCCGGCCTGCCCGTCGGAGCGAAGATAGCCGCGGAAGGTGGCAGAGGGGAGGGACGGCGATGGCAAGGTCTGGCAGGGCTGGGGGTTCCAGCTGTATGCCAGCGTGCCCTGAAGATTGGTGCAGATGTTGCGCTCGTCCACCCATTCGCCTTGGGCGATGGGGCGTGTGGCATGTCCGATGGGATAGCCATACTTGATGACGTTCTCTCCCTGGGCAATGGGGCGTGTGGCCCGCTTGTGTCCGGCGGGAATGCCGTCGGTCGCATGCAGGAGGATTTCTACGTTGTCGCGTTCGTGGATGATCATGTTGTGGAGAAGATGGGGTTATTCCAGCCGGATGTTGGCCATGAGCCCCTGCACAAGCATGGCAGGCATGGTGCCGTGGAGATTGAAATAGCGTTGGATGGGCGGCAGCAGGCGTGCCTTGCACTTGGAGATGGCATTCAGCCGGATGCTGCTGAGCCGATGGTGCAGGAAGGGGTTCAGGAAACGGTCTGTGATGTCGGAGATGTAGCGGTCGAGCTCCTCCTGGCCAAAGCCCATGGGCAGAAGGGTGGGCAGGAGTTCCTGGCGCATCATCTGCTGGATGGCCGGTCCCAGGGTGGGATGGCGCATGCAGTCCTCCACGGTTTCCAGCCCCATCTCGATGCCAAGAGCCGACATAACGGTGTGGGGTGCGTTGAGGAGGGTGACTTTTCGCTCGTGGTAGGGGTTCTCGTTGCTGGTGAACACGATGTTGAAGTCCGGGCGGCGCAGAGGGAGCTCACGGCGCAGCGAATCGGGTGCCTCGATAACCCAAAGGTGATAGGGCTCGGCCTTTACAAAGATGGGGCGCGCTCCGGCCGCTGTTCCGTTTTCCCCGACGCGCAGTTCAAACTGCTGCTGTTCCTCGTCGCCGGGTGCTCCGGACACGATACGGTCCACGAGCGTATTGTAGACAGGACAGCATTCCTCCACCCACCGGGCAAAATCCTCGCCCAGATGCCAGTGTGCGATGTACTGGCTGACGGCCTCCCGCAGTTTCTCCCCGTTGTGGAAGATGAGTTCGCAGGGCAGGATGACGAGTCCCTTGTCCCTGGCTCCCTGAAAATGTTTCCAGCGGTGGAAGAGGAGCTGGGTGAGCTTGCCGGGAAAGCTCAGTGCGGGGGCATCGGCCAGCTGGCAGCTGGGGTCGAAGACGATGCCGGCCTCGGTGGTGTTGCTGATGACGAAACGCGCCGTTTCCTCCTCGGCCAGTTGCAGGAAGGCCTGGAAATCCTCGTAAGGATTTATGGCACCGGCAATGCTCTCTATCCGTTCTGTCTCATCTATGGCTTTACCTTCCTTCATCCCCTGGATGCACACGTGGTAGCGGCACTGGCGGGCAAGGAGGCGCTCCAGCCCCTTGCCGGGGCGTGGCTTTACAATCATCACGCTGTCCTTCTCCATCATCCAGTCTGCAAAGGCCCGAAGGAAATTGCCTTCTCCGAATTGTATGATTTTCATTGTTCTCGTTTTTTTTCTGGTGCTATTGTTGTTTATTCTGACATATTCCTTATGTATGGCAATTCCGCCAACTCCCGGAATCCATAGAAGCTGCGGGCGTTCTCGCCCAGGAAGAGCTGTTTCTCCTGCTGGGTGAGCGCGGTGCTTTTCAGCACGAAATCGTGGCTCATGCGGTAGGTGATGGCCGTGATGGTGCGGGGATAGTCGGAGCCCCACATCAGGCGGTCCATGCCCACCATGTCGGCAGCCTCCCTGATGCTGCGTATGGCACTGGGATAGGGATAGAATTCGTGGTGATAGAGCCAGGTGATGCCACCAGCCTCGATGCTCACGTTTTCGCTCTCGCGCGCCAGCAGTATCTGGTTTTTCCATGTGGGGGTGGTGGCCATGCCAAAGTGACCGATGGCCACCTTCAGCCGCGGGCATTCCTGTATCACCTCGGCCATTTCTGCTATCTGGCGGGCATTGTCGTCCAGACACATGTCCAGGATAATGCCGTGTTCCTCCAGCAAACGGGCCATGGGCACAAGCTTGAGCACCGGCTCCGTGAGTCGGTGGCCTGGCAGGGCAATGCCGCGGAAGCCGCGTTTGATGAGCAGCCTTGTTTCCTCCAAGAACCTCTGCTCGCCTTCATGCCCTTGGGAAAGGAGCTTCATGTCGGGCATTCCCATGGTGAAGAAACGGCTGGGGAAGCGCTGTTGCACCTCGGCCAGATAGTCGTTCTGCTCTCCATCGATGATTTCCTGCACCACCACGGCCGCCGCCACCTGGGCATAGTCCATGTTGGAGAGAAACACCTCGGCAGTGTTCTTCCCGTCGGTCATGAAGGGCGGCAGCATCTGCACCTCCTCGCCCATGAAGAGGCTGCGCCCGTTGTGCAACGTCTTTATTCTCTTTCCGTCCACCTCGGTGTCCTGGCGGAGCCACAGATGGGAATGTGCATCGATGATGGTCATGTTTCGGTTCCTTATATGTGAATAACGGGTACAAAGTTAACTTTTTTTTCTTGAAACATGAACGAACGGGGGCGAAAAAAGCTAACGGGATGCCTTTCCTCCCACCAGAATGCCGCACAGGCGGTCCTGGAAGTTGCGCGACTCATAGACGGGAGTGTCTTCGTGGATGATGGAGAAGGCATACCAATGGCCGTCGGCTCCCAGGCAATAGCCGCTGAGCGAGGACACACCCTTGGTGGTGAGCGTGCCCGTCTTGCAGAACACCTTGTCCCGGAAACGGGGCGACCGCATGCGTCCCATCAGCGAACCGCTGCGCGGAGAGGCCGGCGAGGCAAGGGCTTCACCCAGCAATACGCGGCGGATGGAGGCATCGGTCCATGCCCAGGTGAGCAGTTGGGTGAGGAAGCGGGGCGTGAGCCGGTTCTGGGGCGACAGGCCGCTGCCGTCCATCACCACCAGGCCGCAGGTGTCTATGTCCAGCTGGTGGTGGATGAAGGAGAGCATCACAGTGGCAGGGTCGGCCTCGGGGCCGGCCCATCGCGAGAGTGCATGGGCGGTGTGGTGGAACACGGCTTCGGCCTTGATGTTGCTGCTGTGGATGAGCATGGGGGCCACCACCTCCCTCAGGCTGTGGCGCACGCGTGCCAGCCTTGTGGTGTGCGGATTGGCATGAATCCGGTTGAGCACAATGCGATAGGAGGCGGGATGGGTGTCCTGGTCGATGCCCAGCAGGCAGGGATGGGACAGCAGCATGTTCTTCTGGAACGAGATGCCGGAGGCAGACAGGGCCTGCATGAACTCACGCCTGACGCGTGTGGCACCCTTCATCAGCAGGGGCACCTTGCTGTAGGGGATGTCCCAGGGCATGGCCGATGCGTGCTGGCGGAGCGTGTCTGCGCGTGCCAGGTCGAATACGATGTCGCCCACGATGGTGTGGATGCCCTTGTCCTTGAGCGCATCCGTCAGGGGGGCAAAGGACTCTATGAGCGGGTCGTCGTCCATGGCCACCACCAGTGTGCCCGTGAGCGTGCCCCGGTCCACGGTGCCGTCGGTAATCAGGCTGCTCTCATAGTAGTGGCCGCACCCCAGTATGCGCAGCGAGGCAATGGCCGTGAGCAGTTTCATGCAGGAGGCGGGCACCATGGATGCGCCTTCGTGGTGGCCATACACCATGGCCTGCCCGGTGAGGTCATAGACACAGATACCCAGGCGCGACGTGTCGATGCGGAGGGGGGTGTCCACCAGCTTCTGGATGCGCCGGGCCATGGCAGGATTGGTGAAGATGGTGTCGCGGAACACATACGATGTGTCGGGGAGCGATGCCTCCTGCGGGGTGTCTCCGCCCGAGCAGAAGCCCACCAGCAGCGACACCACGGCCACAAAGCCTATCACAAATCCCGTGCAGCCCAGACGCACGCTTTTCTTGAGTCTTCTTCTTTTCTTCTTCTTTTGGGTCATTCCTGAAAACTTTTTTTTTGTGTAGTGGATGCTGCCCGGCGGCGGTTAGTTGTAGCTGTGCATGCCGCCCAGCAGATAGTTCACGCCCCAGTAGGTCATGGCCAGACAGCACAGCGCCACCAGCGAATAAATCCTGTAGGCCTTGTCGCTGCGTAGCCAGGGGATGCTTTGCGTGTGGAGCGGAAGGGAGTACACCAGCATGGTGACCAATGCCCACGACTCCTTGGGGTCCCAGCTCCAATAGGAACCCCACGACACATTGGCCCACACGGCCCCCAGGAAGATGCCTGCGGCCAGCAGGAACACGGCTGTCTTGAGCATGCGGCGGTCGATGATGGAGAGTGCCAGCATGGCATAGCTGAGCATGATGATGCTCACGTGGGCGCTGAGCCAGGGGGAATGGAGAACGGGCACCAGCGGGGTGATGCAGGGGTCCGATTCGCTCAGGTGGGCCACCAGCAGCACGAATGCGGCGGGGAGCAGGGCACCCGTCTCCTGCCGCAGGGAGGGCACGGCAATGCGCAGCGAGAGGATGCACAGTGCCACAAAGGCCATCGTCTCATAGCTGTTGGCCAGCGGTATGTGTGCGGCAATGTACCATCTGAGCACAAACGAGACGGCCAGGAAAAGCCACAGCGCAATGCTGCCCGCATGGACCATGCGGAGAAGCTGTGGCCGGCGGGCACGAAGCAGGCCGAGGCGGGCATAGGCACACACACCGCTGACAGCCACCAGCACGAAGCAGGCTATCATGCCCCACAGCGTCCAGTCGATGCGGTTGTAGCACAGCTCTGCACGGATGCGTGCATGGCTGGCGGGCGCAACGCCCTCGGGCAGCGGCTTCACCAGCGACCCTTGCATCAGCATCAGGATGAGGCCCACCTTCTCGTCGGTGCGTGCATCGGTGCCCAGCCCTTTCAGCCGGGGAGGCATGGTGGAATAGTCGATAAAGTCGCTCAGACAGCCATATCCGCCGGACGGCAGTTTGATGATGGGCTGTTCCGCCCACTGGCGCGGGGCCATCTGCCATGAGCTCACCACCTGCATGGGCGAAAGGCCGTGATAGGTGCGCCGGCCGTATATCTTGAGCAGGAATTCCTGCGCCATGGTGCCCATGGGGGCCACGCGGTCGTTCCACATCACCTGCTCCTGCTCCATCATGAGGAGCCTGCTTTGGGGAAGGGTGGGCAGCGGTTCTGCGCTTGCAGGCAGGCCCATTGCCACCACTGCCATCATGCAGCCGGCCTTCTTGCAGCGGCCCCGCAGCCTTCTTATCCAGGGCACATCGGCCAGCAGGCTGCACATCATGCTCAGTGCCAGCATCAGGTAGCCGGCATACGTGACGCCGGTGCCCCAGGGGTCATAGTTCACCTTGAGCACGGTGCCCTGCAGGTCGGGGTCATAGCTGCTCTGGTAGAGGCGGTAGCCCTCCACCTCGGCAATGCGGTTCATGGAGATGACGTAGGTACTGTCCTGTATGCGCACACGGCTCACATAGTCCTGCGGAGCTTCGGTGCCGGGATAGTGGAGGATGCAGAAGCTGTCGAGCCTGGCCGTGAAGGGAAGGCTGGCCGTGGCGCTGTTGTCGCGGGCATAGTGGGAGGAAGGTATGCCCTGGCGCAGATGCAAATAGCCCTGACGCGAGGTCAAGGCTGTGAGCAGTGCACCGCTGAGCACCACCAGAAAGGACACATGGAGGGCAAAGGTGGCGGGGCGTTTCCATAGGCGCAGCCCCAGCATCACGCGCAGCCCCATACCGGCCAGCACCACCCACAGGGCGGTGAACCATGCCGAGCCGTACACCATCCGCCGGGCGGCAGCCGTGCCCCACCCCTCCTCCACGAGGGTGGCGGCGGCTATGGCCACGGCCAGCACCATCATCAGCACAAACGGCCACAGGCGGAGCTTCCGCCATGGGGATGAGGAACGGGAGTCTGCGTGTGTCATCAGAAATCGTTGTATTCGGGACAATGCGAGGGAATCACGGCCACACATTCCATCTCAATCAGCCATGTGGGCCTGCACACGGGAGCCAGGGTGAACACTGTGGGAATATCGGGGAAGCGCGCTGCAAAGAGTTCCCTCACCGTAGCGTAGTCGGCTGTGTCGCGCAGGTACACGATGATCTGCATCACGTCCTGGAACCCTGTGCCTCCCTCCTGAAGCAGGGCCTCCACATTCTCCCACATGCGGTGGGTCTGGCGCACGATGTCGCCCACATGCACCACATTGCCGCGGTTGTCGATGCTGGCCGTGCCGGAGATGTACACGTGGCGGCGGTCGCCGAACTGCAGGGCTGTGCCCCGTTCAAAGGTGACACCGTATTCGATGGTGGGGTTGAGGTGGGTGGTGGCATGGAGGTATTGCTGCTGGGCGGGCTGGAAGCCCGTGAGTGCATAGGCACCCATCTGCACCAGTGCACGTGTGTCGGCGGGAATGCCCCCGATGCCTGTGCTGGCGATGTAGTGGGTCTGCGGGTTGAGCCCCTGCTGCAGGAAATTCTCCCTGCGGGCCTTCACCAGTCCGGCATACTGGGTGTCCACATCCCGCACAAAGAACCACGTGCGGATGCAGTTGTCGGCCAGTGTGGCCCCCATGGCATGGAGCATCTCCTCGTATTCGATGAGGAGGCTCTCGGTCTGCCATGCGCTGTCGCCCTTGTGCTGGTGCATGCCCATCTTCCACAGGTGCTTGTAGCCGTTGTGGCGCACGCAGATGAGTCCGTTCTCATTGGCCACCTCCGTGCCCCGCTGCAGATAGAGCCACACGGCAATCTTGCTGCCATCGAGCGGCTGCTGCTGGATCACACTCACGGCCATCTCCGTTTCGGTGCGCATGAGCGGCTGCTGGTTGGCGCTGTCCGAGAGGAAGTAGCGCTTCATGATGTAGTGGGCGCCTGCATGCTCGGGCATGGACAGGATGCGCTCCTCAGCGGCATACACACGTTCCAGCTGACGGCCGAAAAGGTCGCCCTGCGGAGCCACGTGCAGCATGATGTGCCATTCGGCCACACCGCCTGCGGGAACGAAGGCCGCCTCCTGCATTTCTATGCCCAAATCTTCCAAATATATGTTCTGAAATGTCATGTTTTATTCAATTATGGGTGCAAAGATAGTCATTTTTAGCCTACCGCGCCCGATATTACCTTGTTTTTTTTACTTTTCCAGACTCGTTATCCATCGGTCTATCAGCCAGCGCACCTCCGGGAGGTTGCTTTTGAACTGGCTGCTCATCAGGTCGGTGTGGTTGAAACCCACAGCCTGGCTGCCGTCCTCGGCCACCACCTGGTGGAGCAGGCTCTCCTGCGGCTGGCCGGGGCTCACGCGCAGCAGATGGGGACGCACGGTGGAGGGCACGCCCACAAGCTGTTCCATGCTGTAGCCCTCCGAAAGGTTCAGGCGGGCCGCCTGGTGGCTGGTGGAGTGGCACTGGATGCACGTCTGGTCCAGGATGCCCGTCTGTATGCAGCCATAGAGGTCGAGCGTGAGCGGCCCCAGGTCGGTGGTCAGCGTGTCGCCGTCGGCACAGGCGGTCAGGTCTATGTCGGCCAGTGTGAGGATGCGGTCCCTGAGCCGTCCGGCCAGCACCAGGGCCACCGTGTGGATGTGGTCGCCCAGGTTGCCCAGAATGAGCTCCACCTGTGTGCCGTCGGGGGTGGCTGTGGGGATGACTCGCTGCACGGTGGCGTATTTCTCGTCGTCGGCGTAGGCGGCCAGTGCCAGACAGAGGTCTTCTTCCAGCCGGCCTGCTCCGCTCACCGTCATGCGCAGCCTCACGGTCTTGCCCGATTCCGACACGGTGTAGTCCTGGCCGGCAATGTCACCGCTGTCGCATGCAGCGGTGGCCGTCAGCAGAAGGAGCAGTCCCAGAAGGACGTGGGTGCGTAGGTGTAGGATGTTCATGTCGTGTGCCTCCCCTCCTGGTTAGAATGAATATTGCAGTTTCACCACACCGCTGTGGGTGGCAATGCCAAGGTCGTCGTTGTCGCGGTCGAGCTGGGTGTCGTGGCCGTAGCGGCCCGTGAACTGGTACATGGCGGAGAGCTTCAGCCTGCACTTGTCCACATAGTAGTTGACCACGGCCGCGGGCATGTTCAGGAAACCGTCGCGTCCCGTGCCGTTGCGGTCCATGAAATCATAGCGGAGGCCTGCCTGGAGCTGCCGGGTGCAGAAGTAGCCCACCTGCCCATAGGCTCCCCAGTAGTTGAACGACTCGCTAACTTTCTGCCGTTTGGTGAAGCCCACGTGCATCCAGTACCCTTCGGCGGCCACATACCACCGGCCTTTCAGCATGGCAAATTCCGCTGCCAGGCGGCCGTCGTTGGTGCTCTCGTTCTCGCTTTCCACATTCAGGCTTCCGCTGATGCCGAAGAGCAGGCTGCGCTGGCGCAGCAGATGGGGGTTGCCCTGTGTGGCCGGCATTTTTCCCCAGGGCATGAAGGTGAGGCGTGCGCCATAGAGCAGCGAGGGGATGTGCCAGTCGTCGCTGAGTGTCTTGGTGGCGGTGTTGATGCTGCTGCCCGTGCCGTTCCAGAGCCCCACTTCATAGCCCATGAGCCAGGGGGATGCGTGGCGTGCGCCGATGGGGGCGATGCCATGGAACTGCACGCCCAGGTCGAAGCCCGTGGCAATGGCGGGCGTAACGGCATTCAGCGAATAGGGCATGATGCAGGATGTGGTGAGCGAGGTGGGCAGCATGGGGAAGAGCGTTTCGCCCAGTGTGGTGAGGTAGGCGTGGGCAAAGGGTGTCTTGAACTTGCCCGCCCGGAAGCGTGCGGCGGGGCTCAGCCGGTAGTCTATCCATGCCTGCTGCAGGATGTTGCCGCCCGAGGCCGCCGCGTTCACACACAGGTTGTAGTCGAGCCGTCCGAAGGTGGTGCCCGTGAATCCGATGATGGCATACGGGATGGAGAAGCCGCTGTTGGCCACGTTGTCCTGGTTGTATGCCTTGTCGAGCCCCTCGTCGTCGTAGTAGTGGTAGCTGGCCTGGGTCTGCAGGAAAAGGTAGGGCTTGAACACGAAGTTGCTGTCGCGGCTCTGCAGGGTGAATCCCCTGTTGTCGGCAATGCCCAGCACGCCGTTTTCCATGTCGATGTGGCGGCTGCCTGCCGTTTGGGCACCCATGATGCCCGGGATGGCCAGTGCGGCCATGAGAAGGATATGATGTTTCATCTGTGTAGGATTGTAGGAAATGGGTTGATATATAAGATTGCGTCAGAGGCTTTCCAGAAATTTCACCAGGGCCGCCCGGTCGTCCTTGTGCATGCGGGCGAAGAGGTTCTTGCTGGCCTTTCCCTCGCCGCCGTGCCACATGATGGCCTCCGTCAGGTTGCGTGCGCGCCCGTCGTGGAGCAGATAGGTGTGTGCGTTCACCTTCTCCTGCAGGCCCACGCCCCACAGCGGGGTGGTGCGCCATTCGTTGCCCCGGGCCAGTCCGCTCACGTAGTTGTCGTTCAGCCCCACGCCCATGATTTCCGACCCCATGTCGTGGAGCAGGAAGTCGCTGTAGGGGTGGATGGTCTGGTTGCCCAGCCAGGGCAGTTCGGTGCCGTTGAGCAGTGTGGCGCCCCGGGGCCGGGTGTGGAGGGTGGTGGTGTGGCACAGGTGGCACTTGGCATCGTGGAACCGCTGTTCGCCTATGGCCACCAGCTGGCGCTCGGTGAGGGTCTGCCCCTTGTAGGGGGCTGCCGTCTGTGTGCTGCCCAGCCGGCGGGCGGGCACGCCCAGTGCATGCAGGTAGTAGTCCACGTTCTCCATGTCCTCGGTGCTCACGTCCAGCCGGTCATACAGCAGCCCCATCATGGAGCCTTCCTGCATCTGCAGCTGTCCTTCGCATATCTCCTCGGGATAGCGGCTGTTGGTGCATCCCATGTCGCTCGAGAAGCCCAGTTCCACCGTCAGGTCGGCATGCTGTGCCTTGTTGCCCGAGAGCCCCACCTGCCTCACGCCCCTTTCGGTGATGTAGTTGCATCGTCCGCTGATGCCGTATTCGGGATAGTTGCTGCGTGCGGCCAGGGCCTCTATCTCGTTGCGGTCGATGGCCATCATCTGGCCCAGCCCCACGTGGCGCAGGGGGATGCGCACCGAGCAGAAGAGGTCCTCGGGCCGGATGGGTGTGGTGGTGCCGTCGTAGGGTGCATACCAGTCGGTGATGCGGTATTCGGGCCACACCAGGCTGTAGGGCTCCCCGTCGGGGAAGGCAAACTGCTCCTCGTGCCAGCGGCATTCCAGCTTGCCCTCGGCCTGCACGCCGTAGATGGCCTGGTCGTGGAGCACGCGCCCGTATTGCTGGAAGAAGGCACCGTTGCGCCGGGTGATGTACACCAGCATGGCGCTGAAGCCGTAGGTGCCGGAACCGTAGACGGGTGTGCCGTCGGCATCGGTGCCTGTCTGTGTCCACAGGGCGGGCTTGGTGCGGCCGGCGTTGCGGTGGCACGAGCCGCAGCTGTAGCCCGCATACACCGGTCCCAGTCCGTCGCTTTGTGTGCGTGCGTCGTCATAGAGCCTGTCGCCGCGGGTGAACCGCCTGGAGCATGTGGCCGAGGCCGACACCCAGGGGGCTTCGGTGTCGTAGGCAAAGCTGGAGTTGATGAACACCGTGCTGGTGCCGGCCGAAAGGGCATACTGCTCGGGCACGTCTATCTCCACCACGTCCAGCCCGTCCCCGTCCTCGCATCCTGCGGCCATGAGCAGCCCGGCCAGCAGTGTGGCCAGGCGTGTGTAGCAGGTTCTTTTGCTCATGTCTGCGGTCGTGTTATTGGTTAGCGGCGGCCTGGGGCACGGTGCGCGGCTTGCCTTCCTTGAACAGCAGGAACTCCAGTGTGTGGAACCCGCGCACGTTCTGGGCGGCCTCCACCTCCTTGTCGCCTGCCTCCTGGCCGTATTCCAGGTCGCTGAAGTCACCCGTGCGCAGGATGTTGGCAATGGCGGCCTGGTCGAGCGGCCAAGAGTCCATGTTGGGATCGAGCCCCTCCTCGTCTACGGGGCCAAACAGGAAGGCCTCGCTTTTTTCCCAGGGTGCACGTGCGGTCATCCATGCTTCGGCGGCAGCCTTGAACGCGGCGTCCGAGGGGTTGTCCCTCAGCGTGGCCACGGCGGTGCTCAGCTGGCGGTTGCAGGCGGCCAGGTCGGCATAGGTGGGCAGCACCACATTGTCCACATAGTTCTCCACGATGCGTGCCAGCTCCTCGCCCTCGGCCTCGCCGGTGAGCGAGGTGATGTAGCCCTTCAGCCTGTTGGAAAGCACCTGTTCCAGGCTGGAGCAGGCATCCATGGCTGCCAGCACCCCGCTGTTGCCGATGTGGCTGCGGAAGGGGGCAGCCATGTTCTCGATGGCAGAGATGGCGGCAGTGATGGCCGCCTTCGTCTCGGTGTAGAGCGGTGCGTTGTGTGCCATCAGGTAGCCGGCAAGGCTGTGCTCGGCTTCGGTGCGGCCGTCGCGCGAGCCGTAGAAGGCGTTCTGGATGCTGCGTATGTTGTTGGCATAGTCGTCGATGGAGTGGTAGCTGTACCAGCTCTCCACGGCATACACGGCTTCGGTGTATTTGCCCGATTCCCACAGGTCGCGGGGCTCGCCGATCTTGGCCGTGCCCACCTCATTGGCAATGTCGGCACATCCGTCCACAATCTGCTCCACACACGAGATGGCGCTGGGATAGGCGCTGTTGCCCTGCTTGAATTGGGTGGCAAACGAGGCTCCGCCCTTGTAGCTCACGTCCCAGTCGGCATGGAGTGTGGCGGCATCCTGGGCCAGCAGTTCGGCCACACGGCAGGCGTAGGCTGTCCAGTTGGCCAGGTTCTGCGCCGTGATGTCGATGTTGTCTGTTGCCAGCGTCACTTCGTCGGTGCCTTCGGGCATGGTTTTGGTGGTTTCCTCGTCGGAGCATGCTGCCAGGCTCACCATGGCGGCCAGGCCAAGCGTCTTCAGGTTGAAAGTCTTCATGTCTGTTTCTGTTTTTTGTTACTTATATTATTATATGTAATCGTCTATCGTCTGTTTTTCAGTTCATCAATCTGCTGCTGCATCTGTTCCAGCCTTTGGTTCATGCGGTCGATGGTCTGCTGGTGGCGGTCGATGCTCTGCTTGGCCTTGCGGTCGCTCATGGTGCGGTCCGAGAAGAACCATCCGGCAAAGGCCACGCCCAGTGCAAACTCGTTTTCGTTGTTGAAGGCCCCTTCGCCGATGCGGCGTTTGGTGTAGTCGGCCTTGATGATGATGACGGGGTGCGGGCGGTAGTTGATGCCTGCCGTCCAGAGGGAAGTCTTCAGGCGGTTGTCGGCCACATAGGGTGCATCCACCTGCTGCTGCGCGTTGTAGTATTCATAGCGGAAAAACGGAATGAGGTCGGGCATCCGTCTGCCGTCCACCAGTCCTTTCAGCTTCAGCCCCGCCTCCACACCGTAGCAGGCGGCCTTGTGGGCGATGGGTGCGGTGCGCGTATAAGGCGAGTTGTTCGACAGCTTCACGTTCCTGCCCGTCAGGGCTGCCGAGTTGCCCAGGTTGCCGCGCAGCAGGTTGGCCGTGGCCGTGAGCCATGTGTTGCTGTAGCGGGCATCGGCGCTCCAGATGCGCACGGGCACCCTGAAACCGTAGGTCTGAGGCTTGTCGGAGTTGGAGGCGGCATTGGCGCAATAGTAGAATGTGCCGCCCACCGTGAGGCCGGGAATGCCGTTGTAGCTGAGGCGGGCGGTATAGGCGGGGCTGGTGAAGTTGTCGTCCTCAAAGAGCCCCTGCTTGCCCGGATTCACCCAGTTGTTGCGGTCGAAGCCGTTGGCGTTGAGGCCCTCCGTCACCATCGCCGCCCATTGGAAGCTGGCCCATTTGCGCCCGAACTGGCCGAAGAGGCTGATACCCGTTTCGTGCCAGCTGGCGGGCACCAGCGATGTCTCTCCCTCGGGTCGCACGGTGGATAGGTAGTTCATGGGCTCGTGGTAGATGTTCCATGTGCCCACGGGCAGCACCATGTGGCCCAGCTGCAGGTTGAAGTGCGGGCTGGGGCTGTAGGTGATGTGGAGCTGCTCCAGCACCACTTCGCCGCCCTTCTCGATTTCCGTTTCGTATTCGCCGTTCTCGGTGTTCTCCAGTTCATACACCGTGCCTGTGCCCCCGTTTTCAAATTCAATCTCCATTCCCAGCCTCCATCGGCGGTTCCATTTGTAGTCGCCGGCGATGGTGAACCGCGGGATGGAGATGGTGCCTCGGTGGATGTGGCTGTTGCCCTGCTGGGTGCCGTTGAAGCGGTTGATGCCGTAGTTCTTGAATGCGGCCACCAGTTCGCCGTAGCCGCCCACGCGGAAGCGGTCGAAGGAGTCGTATTCAGTGGAATCCCTGTTCCACTTGGCCGATGCGCTGGCCGATGCCAGTGCCGCCGTGAGCATGAAAGCCCATGTTCTTTTTGCAGTCATGTTGTGCGTATTGTTGTTTATGTTCTGTTTCCGGCTGCAAAGGTACGCCTGTTTGCAGAACGCCACAATACGCAAAAAATATGATTTTCACCCGTGTCCCCTTCCCCGGGCAGTTACCCAAAAACAGTGATTTTGCCCATCGAAGACAAAAAAAGTGGGTATGGAGGGGCGGAAATTATGCAAACAAGTTATAAATTTGCAGCGGAATAGCGATGTATAATACATAAAACGCATGACAGAGAAATATCACGAGAACGACCCTATGAGCGACGTCATCAGCGACGATTACCGCATGCTGCAGATGATAAGCCGCTTTGGCATCACACTGGGATTCGGTGACCAGACGGTGGCCGAGACGTGCAGGAAGGCAGGCGTGGAGGTGACCACCTTCCTGACGGTTGTCAACTATCTGAAGGACATGGCACACGCGCATATCAACGAGATGGCCGAGCAGATATCGCTGCCCGACTTTATCCGCTATCTGAAGAATACACACACCTATTTCGTGGATTTCCGCCTGCCGGGCATACGGCGCAAGCTCATCGAGGCACTCGACTGCTCCTCGCGCAACCAGATTTCGATGCTCATACTCAAGTTCTATGACGAATATGCAGCCGAGGTGGCCAACCACATGGCATACGAGAACGACCACATCCATCCATACGTGGAGGAACTGCTTGCAGGCAGGCTATCCTCTGCGGTCACCTATGCCGAACTGGCCAGCCGCCACCTGGGCAACCATGCCAGCATAGAGAAAAGCATTGCCGAACTCAAGAGCATCATCATCCGCTATTACCCCTCCGGCAGCAATGCACAGCTGATGGGCGAGGTGCTCATGGACATCTACATGACCGAGGAGGACCTGCTCACCCACTGCCGCATGGAGGACACCCTGCTGGCCGAATGTGTGAGACGGCTGGAGGAGGACCTGCAGCAGCGCGGCACCGAGGAGGCGTTTGAGGAGACCGCGGCCACGGCCGACAGGGCGGCGGGCGACGGTGTGAGCCAGCGCGAGCGCGAGATTATCGTGCAGGTGGTGAAGGGATTGTCGAACAAGGAGATTGCCGAGGCACTCTTCATCTCGGTGAACACGGTGATGACCCACAGGCGCAACATCAGCCGCAAGCTGGGCATCCATTCCACCGCAGGCCTCACCATCTATGCCATCGTGAACGGTCTGGTGTCGCTCGAGGACGCCCATCTGTCCTGACCTTCCCGCAAGCCTGCACACGCACTCCGTGCGCGAAAAAGCACGGAAAAATTTGGAGGGATGGAGATTTCTCCCTACTTTTGCATGGAGTTAAACGAATTTATACATGAAAACAAGGTTGTTCTCATGGATTGTGGCATTGTTTTGCATGACCACATCCACCCAGGCAGATACGATTCTGCACAATGTGTATGCCAGAAACCATACGTTGCTCAACGGACGCTGGCAAGTGATTGTAGACCCCTTCGACGCAGGCTATTACGACTATCGGCTCAACGAATCGGCCGACGGCTTCTTCAAGAATGCCAAGCCCAGACACAAGGCCGACCATGTGGAGTATGACTTCACCGATGCAGAGACGCTCATGGTGCCCGGCGACTGGAACACCCAATCGGACCGCCTCTTCTTCTATGAGGGCTCCGTGTGGTACAAACGCGATTTCTCTTATGCCAAGAAGGCCGGCTGCCGCACTTATCTCTATTTTGCCGCGGCCAACTACGAGGCCGACGTATACCTGAACGGACAGAAGCTGGGCAAGCACATCGGCGGCTACACGCCTTTCCACTATGACATCACCGACCGTGTGGCGGAGGGCGACAACTTCGTGGTGGTGCGCGTGAATGCGGCCCGCCATCCCGAGGGCGTGCCCACGGTCAACTCCGACTGGTGGAACTATGGCGGCATCACCCGCGACGTGATGCTGGTGGAGACACCCGAAGTGTCGGTGGACGACTATGAGCTGCGCCTGCTGAAGGGCTCCTACAGCAAACTGTGCGGCTATGTGCAGCTGTCGCGGCCGCAGGAGGGCGTGGAGGTGACGCTCAGTGTGCCCGAACTGAAGGTCAATCTCACGCTCACCACAGATGCTTCGGGGCGTGCCGCCTACGAGGTGAAGGCCAAGCCCCAGCTGTGGTCGCCCGAACAGCCCAAGCTCTACGACGTGGCCATCACGTGCGGCACCGAGGTCATCCGCGACTGCATCGGCTTCCGCCACATAGAGACGCGCGGCCGCGAGGTGCTGCTCAACGGAAAGCCCGTGTTCCTCAGAGGCATATCCATCCATGAAGAAGCCCCCTACAAGACGGGCCGCTGCACCACCACCCAGGACGACTCCACCCTGCTCACATGGGCAAAGGAGCTGGGATGCAACTTCGTGCGCCTGGCTCATTATCCCCACAACGAGCCGATGGTGCGCATGGCTGAGCGCATGGGGCTGATGGTGTGGAGCGAGGTGCCCGTCTACTGGACCATCCACTGGGACGATGCCAATACGTATGCCAACGCCTCGCGCCAGCTGAAGGACAATATGGACCGCGACCACAACCGGTGTGCCATTGTGGTGTGGTCGGTGGCCAACGAGACACCCCACAGCGCGCCCCGCGATGCCTTCCTCAAGGGGCTGGCCTCGCAGGTGCGTGAGCGCGACGACGAACGCCTGGTGAGCATGGCCATGGAGGTGACGAGCCACGACGGCAACACCTCGAAGGTGAGCGACAACATGAGCGACTATGTGGACATCGTCAGTTTCAACAGCTACCTGGGATGGTATGCCGGCAAGATGGACGACCTGGACAGCCGCAACTGGAACATCCCATACGAGAAGCCCTTCTTCGTGAGCGAGTTCGGAGCGGGTGCCGTGGCCGGACGCCATGGCGACAAGGGTGCCAAATGGACCGAGGAATACCAGGCCGACCTCTATGACCGCACGCTCAAGATGTTCAACCGTGTGCCTGGCTTTGCGGGCACCTCGCCATGGATTCTGATGGACTTCCGCTCTGCACGCCGCCAGCTCCACGACGAGCAGCGGTTCTTCAACCGCAAGGGCCTCATCTCCGAGAAGGGCCATAAGAAGATGGCCTTCGGGGTGTTGCAGGACTTCTACCGCCAGAAGGCACAGGAATACGGGAAATAAAGGGCGTGCCGGGGCACGGATGCAATAGTTTATAGTTTAA
>JAEDIG010000043.1 GCA_016292545.1 Bacteroidaceae bacterium | reverse complement strand
CCACCTCGTCCTGAGGTACAGAAGAAGAACCGTGGAGCACGATGGGGAATCCGGGGATGCGCTGCTCAATCTCGTGCAGGATGTCGAATGCCAATGGAGGAGGCACGAGCTTGCCTGTCTTGGGGTCGCGTGTGCACTGATCGGGAGTGAACTTGTATGCACCGTGGCTGGTGCCGATGGAGATGGCCAAAGAGTCGCAACCGGTGCGCTTGCTGAAGTCCTCCACCTCTTCGGGCTTGGTGTAGTGAGATACCTCGCTGGCAACTTCGTCTTCAACGCCGGCCAGTACACCCAGCTCAGCCTCAACGGTCACGTCGTGGGCGTGGGCATATTCAACCACCTTCTTTGTGAGGGCGATATTGTCCTCGTAGGGCAGTGAGGAACCGTCAATCATCACGCTGGAGAAGCCGTTGTCGATACAGTCCTTGCACAGCTCGAAGCTGTCGCCATGGTCGAGGTGCAGAACAATCTGAGGATTGGCGCAACCCAGCTCCTTGGCATATTCCACAGCACCCTGGGCCATGTAGCGCAGGATGGTGCCGTTGGCATAGTTGCGGGCACCCTTGGACACCTGCATGATGACGGGAGACTTGGTTTCTACGGCAGCCTGCACGATAGCCTGCATCTGCTCCAGAGTGTTGAAGTTGAAAGCGGGGATGGCATAGCCGCCCTTCACTGCCTTGGCGAACATCTCACGGGTGTTCACAAGACCCAATTCTTTGTAACTTGTCATAATCCTTTATTTAAAATAAGTAGTGAAAACTCTTTTCGCTTGCAAAGGTACGTAAAATCTGTTGAATAACGTATGACTGAGGCGTTTTTTTTCGACAAAGGCGGTTATTTTATTTCCTTGGCGAAATAGGTGACTGTGGGCAGATGGTCGCTGTAGCCGTCGAGCCACACTCCACCGGCGGTGGTGCGGAGCGGTGTGCCCTTGTATTTGCCTTCCTGCTGGATGAGGTAGTCGCGGCGGAAAATGTGGTAGCCCAGAAGCTTGAGGGAAGAGAAATCCTTGCCTCCCTTGGCATTGAGCAGATTGCGGCTCATCACAATCTGGTCGAAGAGATTCCATGCACCCCGGTAGGAGAGTGTGCCCTGGCCGTCCTTGCGCAGGATGTCCCACCAGGGGTTGAAGAAGTCGCCGTCCTTCACATCCTTTATCTGCCGTTTGGCTCCCAGCCATTTGGCCATGGAGTCGTTGTCGGGGTCGTCGTTCATGTCACCCATCACGATGATGCGCATGTCCTTGTCGGCCCGGGCTATGCTGTCGGTGAGCTGTCTCACCTGTTTGCCGCCCCAGTCGCGGAACTTGCCTTCGGCCGCACGGCTTGGCCAGTGGCATACAATCACCGTAAGCCGCTCGTCGGCCAGTGTGCCTTGCACAGTCAGGAATCCGCGGGTGGCGTGTGTGGTGTCACCGTTTTCGTATACGTATGGCTGCAGGAACACCTTTTCGGGAGTGAAGAACGTGGGGTTATAGAGCAGGGCGCAGTCGACGCCTCGCTTGTCGGGACCTTCGATGTGTGCATACTGGAAACCCCGTTCTTTCAGGGGAGTCTGTGCGATGAGGGCATCCAGGGCACGGCTGTTCTCCACCTCTGACACGCCTATGATGCTGGCACCGATCCCAGGGAGCTTGTCGGTGCCCATCTCGGAGAGCACCTTGGCCATGTTGGCCAGTTTGTGTTCATACTTCACCTTGTTCCAATGGTAGGAACCCGTGGGCAGGAAGTCGAAATCGTTCTTTCCTTCGTCATGGATGGTGTCGAAGAGGTTCTCCAGATTGTAGAATCCTACGGCATACACGCCGTATTGCTTTTGTGCATTGAGCGACAGCGCCACGGCGGCCACTGCCAGCAGAAGCAGAATGGTTTTCTTCATTGCTTGATTATGCGTTGTAAAATGTTTCCTTATTCATGCGGAATTATGAAATCCTGGGGCAAAGATAGTGTTTTTGGCTTAATATTGCGGCTGTTTTTCAAAAAAATAAATCATTGTGGCTGGATTTAGGAATAAATTGCGTACTTTTGCGAAGTAAAATGAACATTTTAACCCCTTATCCTGTATGAATAAAAAGCTAAAGCTCGCAGTTTTGTGTGGTGTGGCCGTGCCGTTGTGCGGACATGCCCAGGTGAAGTCTGGCGACACGCAAAAAGACACCAGACAGGATGTGTCGGCATTTGTCTTCACCGAGTCGCAGCTGGGCGAGGACGACGAAATGACACAGAATGTCATCATGGTGGGCTCAAACAACAATGTCTATACCAGCAATGTGGGCTACCTGTGGAGTCCGGTGCGCTTCAAGTTCCGCGCCTACAACAGCCGCTACAACGACATCTACATGAACGGCGTGCGTGTGAACAATGCGGAGAACGGACAGTTCAACTATTCCACCATCGGCGGCATGAACGATGC
The DNA here is from genome assembly GCA_016292545.1 of Bacteroidaceae bacterium. Classification (GTDB taxonomy): domain Bacteria; phylum Bacteroidota; class Bacteroidia; order Bacteroidales; family Bacteroidaceae; genus Physcousia. The sequence goes on along the minus strand of JAEDIG010000043.1, from coordinate 15,397 downwards.
TGTGAGAGGCGTGGAAAACAGCAACCCCTTTGAATACAATTCGTTTGCCTTTCCTGGCATGGGTGGGTGCTCGGTGTACAACATGAGGGCGAGCAACTATGCCTCCGGCAGCAAGCTGACCCTTTCGGGCACCAACCGCAACTACACCCTGCGTGGCATGTACAGTTTTGGCACGGGCGTTACCCAAGACGGCTGGGCCTTCTTCGGCACGGTGGGCTACCGGTGGGCGAACATGAACACGGCCGCTGTAGAGGGTACGTTCTACAATTCGCTGTCCTATTTCCTGTCGGCACAGAAGATTTTCAATGACCGCCATTCGCTCAATCTGGCCACCTGGGGCAATCCCACGGAACGTGCACAGCAGGGTGCCAGCACGGATGAGGCCTATTGGCTGGCCAACGACCGCCTCTACAATCCCTACTGGGGCTATCAGGACGGCAAGAAGCGTAGCAGCCGCGTGGTGAACAACTATGAGCCCAGTGCCCTGCTCACATGGGACTTCAAGATAAACAGTTCCATGAAACTCACCACGAGCGCCTATTTCAAGTATGCCATGTACAGCAGCACCAAGCTCAACTACAACGGCACTAACCCCGCTCCTGATTATTGGAAGAATTTCCCCTCCTATAATTACGATGTGTGGGGCGACACCGATGGCAGCAACAACGACGAAGACGCCTTCTGGGCCAGCTATCATCGGTGGACCTCCGGCAAGGCTGCACGCCAGATAGACTTTGATGCCTTGTATTTCGCCAACAGCCAGCTCAACAAGAGCCGGACAGATGCCAAATACTACATCCAGGCCAAGCACAACGACCAGCTCACCACCAATATGAGCAGCACCTATAACTGGAACATATCCAACGACAGCCGCCTCACCGCAGGCATACAGCTGGCTTCCAACAAGGGCATGCACTACCAGACGATGGAGGACCTGCTGGGCGGCGAATACTTCCACAATGTGAACACGTATGCCATCGGCACCTATCCTGCCAGTGACCCTCGTGTGCAGTACGACCTCAACCATCCCAATGCCGTAGTGGGCGTGGGCGACCGCTTCGGCTATGACTACAACATACTCATGCAGCGCTTCAATGCGTTTGCCGTGTACAGCCGCGACAAGGGCATCTCGCACAACTTCCTGGCCGCTCAGCTGGGTGGCGAGCAGATGTGGCGCGAGGGCAACATGCGCAATGGCCTGTGTGCCGACTACAGCTATGGAAAGAGCGGCAAGGCACGTTTCCTGGACGGCGGCTTCAAGATGGGGTCTACACTGAACCTGGGCCATGGCAACGCCCTGACCTTCGGTGTGGGATATGAAACCAGTGCCCCACAGGCGAGCACAGCCTTTGTGAGCCCCGAGATGAACAACAATTTCGTGGACCATCTGAAGAACGAAAAACGGGCTACGGCAGAGCTGGGCTATATGCTCAACTGCAGCTGGCTGCAGCTCAACCTCAATGCCTACTATAGCCACACCTACGACGGCACGGAGTGGCAGAACTACTATGACGACAACGAGAACAGCTTCACCTACGTGAGCATGACGGGTGTGCAGAAGGACTACTATGGTGTGGAGCTGGGCGCACGCTTCAAGGTGACCAGCAACCTCGACATCAACCTGATTGGTACGTGCAGCGATGCCAAGTATGTGGAGGACACACAGGTGAACTATATGCTCAGCACCCTGGGTACCATGCAGACTACCAAATGCTTCAACAAGAACATGCGCGAGAGCGGCACACCTCTCACGGCCCTGAGCCTTGGCGTGGATTATCGCATACGCGGATGGTATCTCAACCTTACGGGAAACTACTACGACCGCATCTATCTGAGCTACACGCCAGTCACCCGTTTCGAGAGCACACAGCAGCTGTGGGCGAAGAACAACTATGGCGGTGCCACGGTGGACAATGCCACGGGCGAATACATCTATGCAGTGCCCGGTCAGGCCAAGGGGAAGGGCGGATTTATGCTCGATGCCTCCATCGGACATCAGTTCCGTGTGGCCAACCGTCCGCTCAGCGTCAACCTCACGCTCACCAACATCACCAACAACACCAAGCTGGTGACGGGCGGTTATGAGCAAAGCCGCATGAACTACAGTGTGTCGGGAGAAACCCTGTCGGACCGAACCTATAACTTCACCCGCAATCCCAAGAAATTCTATGCGCTGGGCCTCAATGGCATGATCAACCTCAACTACCGCTTCTGAGGCCATTAATTAATATAGTATATGAAAACAGTTCAAGAAAAAAACATCCTTATGTCAGGAACCATCATATCAACAAGTACCAGACGGATGCGGCTGCTGGCCGTGGCTGCCACATTGGCCATGACCGCTTGCATGGACGGCGACTGGGACACGCCAGCGTCGGTAACCGAGAACCCACCCTACGGGAACAACAGCATTGAAAAGTATACCGACGGACGTGTGACCACGGTGAACGCGCTCAAGCAGAAATATGCCGCTACCATCAAGAGCAGCAAGTGTGTGCAGATTGCAGATGACCTGCAGTTGCAGGTGGTGGTGTGTGGCAACGATCTGGGCGGCAACATCTACAAACAGCTGGCCGTGCAGGATGCCACGGGCGGCATCATCGTGGGCATCAATGCCACCGACCTGTGCTCCTATCTGCCAGTGGGGCAGAAACTGCTCATCAATCTGAAGGGACTCTACATCGGAGGCTATGGCACACAGGCCCAGATAGGTGCGCTCTACAACGGTTCGCTAGGACGCATGGATGCCGACACCTGGAAGCAGCATGTGCGGCTGGTGGCAGACAGCTGGGTGGAGGCCGTGGCGGACACCGTAGACTTTAGCGTAAGTGCCGACCAACTGCTGCAGACAGGGCGCATAGTCCGTATAGCCGCAGCCACTGTTACGGGCACGGGCACACAGACTCTGGCCCCAGACGACGGGACTGTGAGCCTGACCAGCAACTGCGCCAACCGCATCATCAACGGCAACAGCAAACTGCTGCTGCGCACGAGCACCTACAGCGATTTTGCCGCGTTGCCCATTCCCGGTGGCAAGGTGGACATCTATGGCGTGTGCACCATCTACAACGGCTCATGGCAGATACTCATGCGCACTGAAAGCGACCTGCAGCCTGCCCAGTAATTCCTAACAACGCAAAAAAAACAGAAAACATGAAAAAGATATTCAAGACATTAGTGATTGCCTGCATGGGCATCATGGCATTGGCCGCGTGCGAGGATGTGCCTGCGCCTTTCGCCCTACCTTCGGAACCAGAAAACCCCAGTGAGAACCCCGATGCCAACGACGGCTCTGTGGCCAAACCCTTCAGTGTGACGGAACTGCAGAACAACCAGACGGGCACGGACGTGTGGGTGCATGGCTATATCGTAGGCTCCGTGCCTGCTGCATCCGACGGGTCCAGCACCTATCTGGAAAACATGACCTTTACCGCCACAGGGGCCAACACCATGAACATCTGCATTGCCGATGCCTCCACAGAAACGTCCTATGCCAAGTGTGTGGCCGTGCAATTGCCTTCTGCTGTGCGTGGCGACCTTTCGCTGGCCAGCAAGCCCGAGAACCTGGGCCGGGAGGTGTGGCTGAAGGGCTCTGCAGAGAAGTATTATGGTGCAGCCGGCATGAAGGGGGTGAGCAAGTACAGCTTCACCCAGCCCACATCGGACGAGGAAGACAACCCGGGCGGAGGAGACACACCTGCAGGTGAAGTGAAGGGCGACGGCACGCTGGAGAACCCCTTCAATGTGGCTGGAATCCTGGCACTGACCAAGGCCTTGCCTGCCGACACCAATTCCGACAGGGAATACTATTTCAAGGGCATCATCAGCGATGACCCCAATGTTGACACAGGCTCCTATGGAAATGCCACCTTCAACATTTCAGATGACGGTAAGGCCGCCAATACATTCATGGTGTACCGCGGCTATTCGTTCAATCGCGAGAAGTTCACGTCTGCCGATGTCATAAAGAAGGGCGATGAGGTGGTAATCTGCGGCTATGTGGTCAACTACAAGGGCAACACTCCTGAAACCGCCACCGGAAAGGCCTACCTTGTCTCGGTAAACGGAAAGGGCGGCGATGGCGATCAGCCTGATGAGCCCGACACACCCGGACAGGGAAGCCAGGAAGGTGTGGCCATCGACGGCACCACCGTGACGCTGACCAATGCGGCTGTGGTGGCCGGCAGTGAGACGTTGACCGTTGACCTGAGTACCCTGGGCTACACCAACGCTCAGGCCGTGTCCACTATCGAACTGGCCGACGGAACCACGATTGCGTTTGACGCGAACACCAACCAGAATGGCCCCAAGTATTACGACGGCACCAAGGGCATCCGCGTGTATGCCAACAACACTATCACCTTCCATGGTCATGCGCCCATTGCCAAGGTGGTGATGACCTGCGACGAATATGGCGGCACCAAGTATGTGGGCAACGCCACAGCTACGCTTACGGCCAACGGCAACACGATGGTCTACACCAATGCCACTACGGAGAATGCAGGCGTACAGCTGCGTGTGAAGACCATAACCATCGTCTATGCCCAGTGATTATGACCCAGAAAGGTGAGAATGAAAGAGAAAAACAGAAAATTGTGGGCAAATACTTGGTCGATTCAATAAAAACGTGTAACTTTGCACGCTGAAAACGAGAATATCCCGCAGAGACGACCATTACACATATAGTTACCAGCTATATTCAAATAAAAATAAAAACAAAAAAACAAGATAAAGATATGAAAAAAGGCATTCATCCCGAAAACTATCGTCCCGTTGTGTTCAAGGACATGAGCAACGGCGATATGTTCCTGAGCCGCTCTACTTGCAAGACCAACGACACCGTTGAGTTTGAGGGCGAAACCTATCCCGTAGTTAAGTTGGAAATCTCCAACACCTCACACCCCTTCTACACTGGTAAGAACAAGCTGGTGGACACCGCAGGTCGTGTGGACAAGTTCATGAGCCGCTATGCCAAGACAAAGAAGTAATCACTTCTGAACCAAGTTACAATAACGAGTGCGGATGTCACACCGATGTCCGCACTCGTTGTCTTTATTCTATTAACCCGTATTTCCCTACAGATGAAAAAAAACTTGTTGATGGGCCTTGTCCTGTTGCTGCTTGCTGACTGCAGTGGCGATGTGACCAATATTCCCGAGGCACCGGAGATTCCTACAGAGCAGGTAAATGAAAATGCCAATGTGGTGTATACCGATTATTCCACCCGCATGGAGATGCCCCGTCTGCAGCTGGGCGTGAACCTCTTTCTGGTGAAGACCGTGCCTGTGTATGGTGTGAACTACTGTGTTGAGTATGATTGTAGCAAGCGAGCCACACGATGGGTGGCCTTCCGGTGGGACTATGACAATACGGTGGACAACGAAGTGGGCCGCACAGACAAGTGGGCGGAGGACGAGGAAATCCCGGATACGTTCAGAGTCCGTCTGTCCGACCATACCAGCGATGGATATGACCGTGGTCACATGCTGGCCTCGGAAGACCGTCAGAACTCATGGGAGGCCAATGAGCAGACATTCCTGATGACCAACATGCACCCCCAGTACAACAAGTTCAATGCATCGCCATTCGTGTGGGGCAATATGGAAAAATGGGCACGCAAGCTGTATGCCAACTGGCGTACGGCCAAGCCCAATGTCACGCAGGACACCATCTATGTGGTGAAGGGTGGCACCATCGACAACGATGGGCAGATATTGGAAGAGACGGTAAAGGGGCTGGTGGTGCCCCGCTATTTCTTCATGGCATTCCTCTATAAGAACAGCCAGTCTTCGCAGGGAGGCTACAAGGCTATGGCCCTGTGGGTGGAGCACACCGACGGGACAAACCGTGACGATGGTTCCTCGCTGGCCAAATACATGATCAGCATCGACGAGCTGGAACGTCGCACAGGCATTGATTTCTTCTGCAACCTGCCAGACGAGCTGGAGCGGGTGGTGGAGAGCAATGCCGTGGCTGCCGCATGGGGCCTTCCGGCAGAGTAGCCGCGGCGGTTATTGCCTGGGCATATTCCATTCAAGGGGCTTCAGGTACTTTTCGGCCAGCGCCTTTTCCTCCTTGCATAGCTCATCGGTTTGCAGTGTGAGGGTGAGCGTTTCGTTGTCGGCATGGGCCCTGACCTCCACAAAAGTGAGTGCCTGGAGCGACTGGCGCACGAAACCGGCCTCTCTGGCCACTGAATCGGGCACAGGCATCCAGAATGCTTCCACCTTGGGGATGGGAAAGGGGATGGGGAGCAGTTGCCACTGCAGGCTGTAGAAGCGCACCTTGCTGTCGGGCGCGGGACCCTTGTAGGTGCGGATGAGGCAGATGATGCTGTCGTTCATGAGTTTCATCTCCACCGTGCTCTTTTTGCTCATTTCCAGTCGTAGGTAGCTGTCGGTGAGCTGCTTCAGCTCCACAGGCTCGTCGAAGCAGTTCTTCACCTTGGCCTGCATGTTGTTTTCTATGAGGTCGATGCAGTCGAGCTTGTTGTTGGTCGACAGCATGGGGAAAATGCTGTCTGGCGTTTCTGCAAAGATGTCGCGCATGCGTGTCTGTGCTTGCGCAGTTGCCAGCGATAGCATGGCTGTGGCCATAAGGAGAAAGCGTATCATATTCTTTTTTGTCTTTTGTCGTCTGTATACATTAATATTATATAGGTGGTGTCTATTTGCTGCCCAAAAACAGGAACACCATGCCCAGCAACACCAGCAGCAGGTCGATGGCCTTGCTGCGTATGTTCTTTTCGTGGAGCACGAATGCCCCGATGAGGAAACTCACTACCACGCTGCCACGGCGTATCATGCTCACGATGCTCACCATGGCACCGTCGATGCTCAGCGCCTGGAAATAGAGGAAATCGGCCACGCTGAGGGCGAGGCTGATGATCGGAATGCAGCGGTGCCAGTGGAAGGGGGTGGCGTGGCTTCCTTCCCTATGGGCGGCTGGCCACCACATGAGGGCCACCATACATCCCATCATCCCACACTGGTAGAAGTTGTAGTAGGCCTGCACCGTCATGCGGTTGAGCCCTGCACCGCCTGCCGACGGAGGAGCCATCAGGAACTTGTCGTAGAGCCCGCTTATGGCTCCCAGCACAGCCGCGGCTACGATGCACAGAATCCATCGGTTGTGGCGGAAGTCGATGCCCTCCATCTTGCCGCTGCGGCTCATGAGGAAGAAACTGAGAATGGCCAGCAGTACACCCGTCCATTGGTAGAGGTTGAGATGCTCGCCAAAGAAGATGAGCGCACCCAGCAGCACCATCACGGGGCGTGTGGCATTGATGGGCCCCACCAGTGTGAGCGGCAGGTGCTTCATGCCGAAATATCCGCACATCCAGCTGCTGAGCACGATGAGGCTCTTGAGCACGATGAACCGCTGCACGTGCCATCCTCCTGTGGGGACATACAGTGTGTGGGTCTGCGGCAGGATGTCCCATGCAGACAGCAGGACTGCGGGCAGGAACAGCAGGCTGCAGAACAGTGTATTGAGGAAAAGCACCGGCAATACGGCGTTCTCCCGCAGTGCCTGCTTCTTGCACACGTCGTAGCACCCCAGCAGGGCTGCACTCAAAAAAACCAATGTCAACCACATGATGGAACGCTCGCTTTAGTGTGATTGCTCTGCGGATAGGTGATGTCCACCAGAAACAGAGCCTTTCCTGGCACGCTTTCGCCGGCCAGGCAGCGGTTCTTTCCCTCAATCACCTGCCGGAAACCTTCCATGGACAGCTTGCCCCGTCCCACCTCCACAAGGGTGCCCACAATGGCGCGCACCATGTTGCGCAGGAAACGGTTGGCCGTAATCTCGAACCGCCATTGCCCTGGCTCCACCTCTTCCCATCGGGCACACGACACGGTGCAGAGGTTGGTCTTTGCATCGGTGTCCACCTTGCTGAAGCTGGTGAAGTCGGTATATTGCAGCAGCAGGGCCGCAGCCCTGTTCATGGCCTCAAAGTCGAGCGGCATGAACACTTGCCAGCTGTAGGCACGCCGGAAGGGCGACTTCTGCAGGTGGACAAAATAGTGGTAGGTGCGGCTGGTGGCCGAGAAGCGGGCATGCAGGCTCTCGTCTACGGGCTCGATGCGGTGGACGGCAATGTCGGGTGGCAACAGCTTGTTGAGCTTGTAGCAGAGCTGGTAGGTGTCGATGGCCTCAGGATGGTCGAAATGCGCTACCATGCAGGTGGCATGTACACCCGTATCCGTGCGGCCTGCGCCCACCACCTCCGTCTGCCTGCGCAGCAGGGTGGTGAGTGCGTCTTGCAGGGTCTGCTGCACGCTTGTGCTGTGGGGCTGGATTTGCCAGCCGTGGTAGGCCGTGCCGTCGAACGACAGATGGATGAAATACCTCATGTGCTTTGTGTTACTTGCCGGATGTGGCCAGCACCTCGCGTGCCTTCTCCAGGGCGATGTCGATGTGCGGACAGATATGGTCGGACTCCATCAGCTCGTAGAACTTGGCCTTGCGCAGCTGTTCGTGCACCTTAGGTCTCACACCGGAGAGAATCACGTGGATGCCGTCGGCATGGTTCATCTCGATGAGCGTGGTCAGGTTGTGGATGCCTGTAGAGTCGATGAATGGTACCTTGCGCATACGGATGACCCTCACGCGCGGCTTCTTGTGGCCGATGTTGGCCTGCAGTTCGTCAAACTTGTTGGCGATACCGAAGAAGAAGGGTCCGTTTATCTCATATACTGCACAGCCCTCGGGAATGGCCAGAGGCTCTTCGGTCTTGTGCAGGTCGGTGTCGGGATTGATTTCATCCTTGATAACGCTGATTTCGGTGGTTTCCATGATGCGCTTCATGAACAGGGCACATGCCGTAATCAGGCCCACCTCGATGGCAATGGTGAGGTCGAATACCACAGTGAGGAAGAAGGTGAGCATCAGCACGATTACGTCGCTCTTGGGGTTGCGGAGCAGTCCCTTGAAGGTGCGCCACCCGCTCATGTTGTAGCTCACAATCACCAGCACGGCAGCCAGGCTTGCCATGGGGATGTACTCGGCATAGGGCATCAGGATGAGCAGGATGAGCAGCAACACGGCGGCATGGATGAGTCCGGCCACAGGAGTGCGTCCGCCGTTGTTGATGTTTGTCATGGTGCGTGCAATGGCACCCGTGGCGGGTATGCCCCCGAACAGGGGCGTCACGATGTTGGCCACTCCCTGTGCCACCAGTTCCATGTTGCTGTCGTGCTTGTCGCTGATTACACCGTCGGCTACAGCTGCGCTGAGCAGGCTCTCGATGGCACCCAGGATGGCGATGGTGAAGGCCACGGGCATCAGTTTCTGTATCATGCCAGTGGTGATGGAGGGCACCACCATATCAGGCAGCTGGGCCTGGATGTGGAAACGGTCGCCGATGGTGTCGATGCCTTCTATGCCCAGGTTGTTCTTGAGCAGATACACGGCCACGGTGCCCAGCACAATGCCGTAGAGCGAGCCGGGAATCTTGTTGAGTACCTTTATGTTGCGTGTAATCATAGGGGTGAAGATGATGAGCAGCAGGCTGCCTATGGCCACGCAGAAGTTCCAGGGGTTGAATGTGTGGATGTTCTGGGCATAGCATATCCATTTGCCCACAAAGTCGCCTGGTGTCTTCAGCGGAATGTTGATGACTTCGCCGTTTTGGCTCACGGCCTGCTGGGTGAGTCCCAGGATGTCACCCATCTGGGTGGTGAAGATGGTTACGGCTATACCGGCCGTGAAACCCACGATGATGGGGTAGGGGATGAACTTGATGACTGCCCCCAGGCGGAACATGCCCAGTGCCACCAGTATCACACCGGCCAGGATGGTGGCGATGAGCAGGCCCTGCAGACCATACTCGGGGTTGGTGACGATGCCGTAGATGATGACGATGAATGCACCCGTGGGACCTCCAATCTGCACTTTGGTGCCTCCCAGCAGGGAAATCAGGAAACCGGCTATGATGGCGGTGATGATGCCTTTCTCCGGGGTCACTCCACTGGCAATGCCAAACGCGATGGCCAGCGGCAGTGCCACGATGCCCACAATCACGCCTGCCATCAGGTCCTTCATAAATGTGCTTCTGTCATAGCCTTTCAGGCATTCCAGCAAGCGGGGTCTCATTGCAAATCCTTTCATGTAGTTAAAATCGTTTGTAAATTTTATCACAAAGTTACAAAAAGCCGTGTAAATATGCTGTGTTTTCATCCTTTTTCGCTACCTTTGTGCCAAAATTATTAATATAAATCAATTTTAAAGTCATGTTTGAAATGCTATCAACCCCCATGATTGTGGGGCTGTTTGTGATTTGGTTCTGGTTCCTCCTGCTCTCCTATCAGGGGCAACCAAAGGGTTTGTGGACACTTGCTTTGGCCAACACCGGCGAGCGGTTCGGCTACTACACGATGCTGGCTGTGTTCGTCTTGTTCCTGGGCGACAATTTCGGTTTTGATGCAGGATGGGCCTCCGAAACATTCTCCACATTCCTGAGCGTGGTGTATCTGTTGCCGCTCTTTGGCGGTATGCTTGCCGACAAGTATGGCTACAGCAAGATGGTGGTCATAGGCATCTTTGTGATGTTTATCGGTTATCTTATCCTGTCCGTGCCTTTGGGAGGTGCCAATCCGGCTCTTGTGGCCATGTGTGCGGGCCTGCTCATGGTGTCGCTCGGCACGGGTCTTTTCAAGGGCAACCTTCAGGTGATGGTGGGCGACCTCTACAACGACCCTGAGTTTGCCGACAAGCGCGACAGCGGCTTCTCGCTTTTCTATATGGCCATCAATTTGGGTGCGCTCTTTGCGCCCACCGCTGCCATTGCCGTGATGAACTGGGCACAGCTCTCCCTGGGCTATTCCAAGGCCGACTCCTATCATTTCGCCTTTGCCGTGGCATGTGTGAGCGTGATAGCATCCATCATTATCTATTATGCAGGCAAGCGCACTTTTGCCCATGTTACGGGCGTTACCAAAAAGGCCCCCACCACTGCTGCCAAGGCGGATAGCCAGGCCCAGCTGCCTGCCGAGGACGACACCAAGGAGCGCATCGTATGCCTCTGCCTTGTTTTTGCCGTGGTCATCTTCTTCTGGATGGCTTTCCATCAGAACGGACTCACGCTCACATGGTTTGCCGATGAGTATACGGCCACCAGCTCTACGGGCATCGAGAGCATGATGTTCGATGTGCGCAACCTGCTGGCATGTATCTTCATCGTGTATGGCCTTTTCGGCCTGTTCCAGTCAAAGGGCATCAGCCGCACGCTGGCCGGCCTGATGGTGGTTGCCGGTGCATTCTTCCTCTATGAGATGGTGCCTGCCCCTGGTGTGACAACCAGCATCAGCGCCCCCATCTTCCAGCAGTTCAACGCCTGCTTTGTGGTGATGCTCACCCCCGTGAGCATAGCCCTCTTCGGATGGCTGGCCAAGAAGGGCAAGGAGCCCAAGGCTCCCGTCAAGATCGGACTGGGTATGCTGGTGGCTGCTGCCGCCTATCTGATGCTGACGCTCAGTTCCACGGGTCTTCCCGCTGCTGATCCGGTCAACCATGCCCACCAGGCCGACGTGGCTCCCGCACTCCTTGTGAACACCTATCTCATCCTCACCTTTGCCGAACTCCTGCTCAGCCCCATCGGCATTTCCTTTGTCACGAAGGTGGCTCCTGTCAAGTACAAGGGTCTGATGATGGGCGGCTGGTTCGTGGCTACAGCCATCGGCAACAAGCTGGTGAGCATCCCGGGCCACATGTGGGGCATGGACCTCACCATCGTGTGGGGCACGCTCATGGTCATCTGCCTGCTGGCCGCAGCCTTCATCTTCTCTGTCATCAAGAAACTCAATCGTGTGAGCTGAGGTAGGATGCATCACTTTTCGCCAAAGGTAAAAGGTTTTACAATGGGGTCCATAGCTGCTGCCAGCTATGGACTCAATCCATTGTTTGCCCTTCCGCTCTACAAGAGTGGAATGATGGTGGACAGCGTGCTCTTTTTCCGCTATCTGTTTGCCATTCTCATGCTGGGCCTGATGCTTCGCCTGCAGGGCGTGCCCATGCGTGTGCGCCGTCGGGAGGTGGTGCCGTTGGTGGCCTTCGGGCTGCTTTTTTCGGCCAGCAGCCTGTTCCTTTTCCTCAGCTATAACCACATGGATGCAGGCATTGCCAGCACCATCCTGTTCATGTATCCCGTGATGGTGGCCGTGATTATGGGGCTGTTCTTTCATGAAAAGTTTTCCTGGCTCACGTGGCTGTGCATGCTCATGGCCCTGGTGGGCATTGTACTGCTGGGCAAGACGGGCGACGGCACACCCCTCTCCCTGCTGGGCGTGTCCTTCGTGATGCTGTCCTCCCTCTCCTATGCCATCTATATAGTGGGTGTCAACCATTCGGCCGTGAAGGAGATGAACACACCCAAGCTCACCTTCTATGTGCTGCTTGCAGGCATCACCATCTATGTGGTGCGCCTCGATTTCCTCACCGGCCTGCAGCTGCCCTCCTCTCCCATGGGTTGGCTGTGTGCCTTCTGTCTGGCCCTGTTCCCCACCATCATCTCGCTTGTCACCATGACCATCAGCATCCACCACATCGGCAGCACCTATGCCGCCATTCTTGGAGCTCTGGAGCCCATCACCGCTCTGGTTGTGGGCACGTTGGTCTTCCATGAGGTCATCACTCCGCGCATGTTTGTGGGCATAGTGCTCATCCTCATGGCTGTGTCGCTGCTGGTGGCCGGCAAGAAACTCTACTATGCCATCAAGCAACTGCTATAATGAAAGCAGGAGGAGGAAAATAAGATTCAGAGGATGTGCCCGACTCTTGGCACATCCTCTTTCTCAATCTGGTGGGTTTGGTCAGATGACCACTGCTGTGCCGCTCACCGAAACCATGAGCATCGAGTTCTCTGCTCCCACGGTTTCATAGTCGATGTCGATGCCTACAATGGCGTTGGCACCCATCTTTTCGGCCCGCATGGTCATTTCGGCCTTGGCCTCTTCGAGTGCGCGCTGCAGCACGTTCTCATAGGTGGTGGACCTGCCGCCGAAGAAGTCGGTGAGCGAAGCCTTGATGTCGCGCAGGAAGTTGGCGCCCGAGATCACTTCTCCGGCCACGATGCCTTTGTACTCCTGGATGGGGTGCCCTTCGATTTGGGGCGTTGTGGTAAGAATCATAGTAGTAATGTTTTTTTGTTATACAATAATATATTAATACATGTAGGGGGGTGCAGTGTGGCCGTGTGCCCTCAGCCGAGGAGCACAGCCACGATGATGCAGAGGATAATGCGGGGAATCATGTTGCGCCACGTGTATGTGTGGGTGGATTATGTTGGACCGTCTGCCGTCTGCCGGTTGTGGAGAAACTGGTCGTGCGCACGCATGACTTCGTCCGTCCCTATGCCCAGCGACTGCATGACGGTGAAAACCTCGGGCAGGGTGTGGTCGAAGAAATACCGGCGGCGCTGGCTGGAGATGCACCCGACAGCGCCGGGACTCACGTAGTAGCCCAGCCCTCGGCGGTTGTAGATGATGCCCTGCTGGCTGAGCCAGTCGTATGATCGCACCAGTGTGTTCACGTTCACTTCCACCTGGGTGGCATATTCGCGCACGCTGGGCAGACGGTCGTCCTCGGCATACGTGCCCTCCAGAATCTGGCTGCAGATGAGCTCCGCTATTTGCAGATAGATGGGTTGCTGGCCTTTGAATTCCATAGTGCGAAGTGTGTTAAGGGTTTCTGCGGGTGATCACTTGTGCCTTGCTGTAGAGCCGGTAGGCCACATACACCTGTGCAGCCAGCAGCAATGCCAGGAACAGGTTGGCCAGCCAGACTGTGTTTTGCGCGTTGTCGGACATTGTTTTCACGAGCTGCTCCAGTGATGCCACATCGCTCTCTATCCAATGGTTCACTATACATCCCAGGCAGAACATCGCAGCCATGCTCAGCACAATCTTGAATATCAGTGTATAGGTAATGTTGAACTTGTATTTCCATGCGTTCACCATCATATAGAAGGCCATGTTGTTGAGCAGCATCAGCCCACCGAACAAGGCCAGCCCCGGCTCATGGGCGGGGAGCTGCATGCCCAGTTGCCCATAGATGCGCCACCAGTAGGAATACACGTTTTCAAGCCTGTACACGAAGGTGGACAGCAGGATGTGACACAGGTCGGCCACGCCCACACACAGGCATACCACCAGCTGCACGCCCACAGTAGCCATCAACACGTGCCACGTGAAGCGTTCCAGCGTGGAGGCGGGGATGGTGAGCTCCAGAATGCGTCCCCGGCGTGTGAGCATGTTGTGGAAGGTGTAGCCCATTGCAATAAAGGGGATGATGCTGGCCACGACCATGGTGATGGTGGTCATGAGGTCGGTGGCATCGTTTCCCTGAGGAAGATGGAAACCAACGAAGGAGGGCAGCAGGATGTAGACAAAAACCACGGGCATGCACATGATTCCCAGCAGCAGGAGCATCATCTTCTGATAGAAGGGCATGTTGATGGTGGCGTCCCAGCGTGCATACTTGCAGAAGCGGGACCATTGGAATGCAGGATGTTTCATGATTGAGAGGCTTTTGATTGGATGGTTTGGATGAATAGTTGTTCCAGGTCGATGGGGGCATCTTGCTCCACCAGAGGCTCATTGAGCAGCACTCCGTTGTTACTGATGATGGCCACGTGGTCCACGAGGCGCTCCACGTCGTGCACCTGGTGGGTGCTGATGAGGATGGTCTTGTCGGGGGTCATGCCGGAGATCACCACCTTCCGGAACTGGCTTTTCGAGAGGATGTCCAGTCCGTTTGTGGGTTCGTCCATGAGCAGGTAGCGGGTGCCGGCAGCCAGTGCGATACACATGTACACCTTTTTCTTCTGTCCCATGCTGAGGTTCCCCAGATGGATTTGTGCGTCCATCTCAAAATCCCTGAGGCAGCGTTCGAGCAGGTCGGTGCTGAAGTTGGGGTAGAGGGGCGCAATGCTGTCCACATACTGCTTTAGCGACACATGCGGCAGATTGTATTCTTCTGGCACGATGAACATGTCGGCCAGCAGGTTCGGGTCGCGCAGTGCCGTGTCGGTGCCGTCCACGGTCACTCGCCCCTTTTGTGGGTGCAGTAGTCCCATAATCAGGTAGAGCATGGTGCTCTTGCCTGTGCCGTTCTTCCCCAGCAGGCCGTATATGCCTCCGTCGGGCAGTTCCAGGCTGAAATCGTGTAGCACTTGGTGCGAACGATTGTAGCAGAAATTCACGTTCTCGAATCGAATCATAGTGTAATAGTTAAATAGTACACTGCAAAAGTATGCAGTTTCTCTCACATGAACCAAATAAATCTTCATCTTTAACACTTCTTTAACAAAATGGTTCGGGCGAGTAACAGTTCATCGTGAAGGGATGGCATCATCCCATTGTCTTGTACTGATATAGGTAGACACATTTTATAACAA